>NZ_JBIPJE010000046.1:0-177834 GCF_044005875.1 Pseudoalteromonas sp. XMcav1-K
TGATGTCTTGCGCAAACGCTTCAAGTGATTTGCCGTTACATAAAATATTTTCAGCAGCCTTACGTACGTTTTTGTTTTCCTGCTTAAGTAAGCGACGTAATTTACCATCTTGCTCATTTGCCGCTGCGGCGCAGATTTTTGACGATAGGCTATTATCTGATGGTGTTACTTTAGCGGCTGCGTTGAAAGATAAAATGCTTGCTGCTGCGATAGTTGCTGTAATTAGTTTATTCATTTCTCATTCCTCATGGCGGTGAAGTTAAATCGTTTTGTTGGGTTCTATATTACGAATTTTTAAAAGGTTGAGTTCGGCAAGATGATTAGCGGTAATGTTTGGGGATTGATGGTAAATATTGATGATAAAGGTGTGAAAATTGCTTTTTTTAATAAAAATGTTAATTTTTTGATGTTTATTTGAGCAAACAAACTTTTTGCTATTTACAGTTTAAGGTTGGCTGAGTATTATTTTGCGCATGGAGAGATGGCTGAGTGGTTGAAAGCACCGGTCTTGAAAACCGGCATAGGTTAATAGCCTATCTAGGGTTCAAATCCCTATCTCTCCGCCATTTTAAATGTATTTGCGCTGGAGAGGTGGCCGAGTGGCCGAAGGCGCTCCCCTGCTAAGGGAGTATAGGGTTTGTAGCCCTATCGAGGGTTCGAATCCCTCCTTCTCCGCCATGTATAAAGCAAAAAACCCTGCAACTTGTTGCGGGGTTTTTTGCTTTATGGCTTGTGAAGCGAGGCTTTGGTTCGAACCCTTAGTTCGATACTCTTACCTACGAGAAAGGTCAGGAACACTTTTGACCATACGCAGTGTGCCCGTAGGGCAAAATATAGGGATGTATTTTGTAATCCCGACTACCTTCCATTGCACAAAACAAATTAAAACCTCATATAAATAGTTTGCGGGGTTTTTTGCTTTATGGTGTGTGAAGTGAGGCTTTGGTTCGAACCCTTAGCTCGAAGCGATTATCCCAATTCAATCAGTTGTGATTTACTTACTAATAATCCATTGCGATCGCCATAAATCCAATCGCCATTATGAATAGTGACGTCTAGAAAGCTGACGGCTCTTACTTGTTCGCCTAAACCTCGTTTTTGTGTTTTTCGTGGTACGCAGCCTCTAGCCATAATTGCTAAAGACATGTGTTCTAAAATTTCAACATCACGCACACAGCCGTTTACAATAATGCCTTGCCAATTATTTTCGATGGCGAACTTGGCAAGATTATCGCCTAAAAAAGCGAATTGTTGAGCGTTATTGGCGTCGACGACTAATACCTTACCGTCACCGTTGCTTTTGAGTAACTCACCTACCTTGGAGTTATCATTTGGACATTGGATGGTGATTGCTTGGCCTGCGAACGTAGAAACATTACCAAAGTGAAGTAACCCTGCGCTAGCCACTTGAAGTTGGTCAGAATATTCGTCGTATAGGTCGGGAGTGGTGAAGTGTGTCATAAGCAGTGCCATTTATTTTGTTGTAAATAAATTAAAGCACTGCTTGGCATGTGTAAAAAATTTATCTCGTCAATAACTGACATTTCTAGCTGAAATAACTCATTATCTAGAGATTTTGACAGCTGTGCCGTAAGCGAGGATCTCCGACATGCCTGCGGCAACTGCGCTTGTGGTAAAGCGTACATTAATCACGGCGTCTGCACCTAAGCGCTGGGCTTCTTCTGTCATTCGTGCTTGAGCGACTGATCGGGCATCGGTCATCATTTCCGTGTAGCCTCTAATCTCGCCACCAACGATAGTTTTAAGACTTGCCATAATGTCACGGCCTACGTGTTTAGAGCGTACAACATTACCTGTTACTAAGCCTAGAGATTGCGTAATTTGATAGTTAGCGACTTGTTCGGTATTGGTAATAATCATTTTCTTACTCCTGTTTTGCTTGTGGCTAGAGTAAGGGGAATACGGAATTAAGAAAGAGGAAGAATGATAAAAGGGTAACAAACAGGATAAAAGGAAAGTGAGCTCGACTTATACCGATTGGTATAGGGTCGAGCTCGAAACTAATTAACCTTCGTTTACTAGGTTATGTAGTTCATCTAAAGAAGCTGCAATTTTAACGCCTGGTACGTTTGTACCAACAGTAGCTTCAAAAGAACCTTCAACCGCTGAGCGGAATGAAGTGAAAGAGATGCGATATACACCACGAACAAGAGCTTTTGTTGGGTTGTTGATATCTGAAGTTTGACGAAGTAGAGAGTTGTAGCTCTGACCACCTGGATTCTGAGGTAGTTCGCTGCTGTCGTCATTGTAAGTCAGAGTTTGTAGTGACTTACCGCCGTTTTTGATTTTCGCTGGGTCGATGATATCCATGCGATCTAACACAATGTAAGTATCGAAATATGTTTTAGAATCATTTTCGAAGTTATTTGTGTAGTTTACGTTTACGAAGTCGCTATCAGAAGGTGTTGATGTTGCTGGTGAAACCATAGATACACCAATTTCATCTACTGCCGCTGGTACCCAAGCGTATAGGTAGTAAGCGTCTTTGTTTTTGTATTTACCTTCTGGTTTTACAGATGCGTCAACATAACCAAAGTAGTTCGTGTAGTTAGCATATGGTAGACGTGCTTCAACACCCGCAACACCTTGTGTTACAGAGCTTTTAAGAGCAGGACCAGTACCAGACATACATGCAGTTAGAGCTAGAGCTGAAGAAGCAGCAAGAAGTGCTTTTTTTAACATTGAAATTTCCTTTTCATTCCGTGTTATAAAATCGCGGGCTATGATACAGGGCTGCGGTGTTTTTTCAATCTATTTAAGTAATTAATAGATGAAAAAATTTAAACTGTTTGGTTTTGGTAGGTTCTTGGGCTGCAGCCAAATGTTTTTTTAAATCGGCGGCTAAAGTAGCTTAATTCGCTAAATCCGTAGTCATAGCATACCTGAGTAACCGCAGTTCCTTGTTTAAGTTTTGCCGCAGCCGCTGTTAGCTTTTGTTCAACAATAAAGGATTGTGGTGTGCAGCCTAATTGGCGCTTAAATTCTAAAAATAACTTACTGCGTCCCATACCTGCACTTTTACATAGCATTTCAATTGAGATTGGTTTAGTTAAATTTTGTTTTATAAAGCTAATGGCCGATTGCAATCCGTTATGGCCAATTTTGTGATTGCAATGCTGCAACACTAATTCGCGCGAGCGATCTTGCAGCATGCGTACGAGCAACTCACTAATACCAAGGTCGATCAGCACTTCTCGGTCTTGCTGGTTTTCGCTAAAGGTGTCAACTAATCGTTGATAAAGCTGTTGAGTAAACGGGTTATTGCTCAACTGCAGAGTGGCGCTTTGCTCATTGTAATAGGCTTGCTCTAGGCGCATTCTCTCTGCTACTTCCTGCACTTTTTTACTGTCAACTTCAATGGTTAGGCATGATGTTGGGGCGTTTAAATGTGCCTCAGGAAAATCAATTTCAACGTGTTCACCTCCGGCAATTATAAAGCTTTGTCCCGGTAAAAATTCTTGTCCTCGTTGCAGGCTGTGATGATGCATTACTTTTTTACCGGTATGCATAGCGCAAAACATTAACTGTTCAGCATGAAATGGAATGCGCTCACAAGCTTGATAGGTATCGTAAACGCATAGTTGTACATGGTCGCTATTAAAAGCAGCTCGATTATCAATTAAGGTGCTAACTTTACTGCGTTTTTCCTGTAACAACATACCTGTTCCTCCAAACTTGTAGAGATTCATAATGGCTAAATTGTGCACTCTCAGTCAAGTTATTTGGATGCAGAGTCAAGCAACAATTATTTTGAAGTACTAATCTGAGGGAGCACATATTCAAGTTGAAGAAAGCTTCTAATAACAACACACATAAAGGAAACAAAATGATTTACGCAAATCCAGGGCATGCAGATGCCAAAGTACAGTTTAATGAGCAGTATGAAAACTATATTGGTGGTGAGTGGGTTGCTCCTGTTGACGGCAAGTATTTCGACAATACAACACCGGTAACAGGAGAAGTCATTTGTCGTATAGCTCGCTCTAACGGTAAAGATATTGAATTAGCCCTCGACGCAGCGCATAAGGCAAAAGATGCATGGGCACAAACATCGGTAACAGAACGTAGTAACTTGCTATTAAAAATAGCCGACCGTATTGAGCAGAATCTTGAAATGTTGGCGGTTGCAGAAACATGGGATAATGGTAAAGCAGTACGCGAAACACTTGCAGCTGACCTACCATTGTGTGTTGATCACTTCCGCTATTATGCTGGCTGTATTCGCGCACAGGAAGGCTCAATTGGTGAAATAGACAATGGTACGGTAGCGTATCACTTTCATGAGCCTTTAGGCGTTGTTGGTCAAATTATCCCATGGAACTTTCCATTATTAATGGCCGCTTGGAAATTAGCGCCAGCACTTGTGGCAGGTAATTGCGTTATCTTAAAACCAGCGGAGCAAACTCCTGTATCAATTCTTAAGCTGATGGAAGTCATCGGTGATTTACTACCAGCAGGTGTATTGAATGTGGTTAATGGTTTTGGCGCGGAAGCAGGCCAAGCACTTGCAACCAGTACACGTATTGCAAAAATTGCGTTTACGGGATCGACGCCAGTTGGTGCGCATATTTTAAAATGCGCCGCAGAAAATATCATTCCATCCACCGTTGAACTTGGCGGTAAGTCACCGAATATATACTTTTCAGACATTATGCAGCAAGATGAAGAATATATTAGCAAGTGTGTTGAAGGGGCTGTGTTGGCGTTTTTCAACCAAGGTGAAGTGTGTACGTGTCCATCTCGTCTCTTGGTGCAGGAAGATATTTATGATGAGTTTATTGCGCGTGTTATTGATCGCACTAAACAAATTAAGCGCGGTAATCCGCTTGATACAGATACTATGGTTGGTGCGCAAGCATCGCAAGAACAGTTTGATAAAATACTTAGTTACCTAGCGATTGGTAAGGACGAGGGCGCAGAACTCTTAACGGGTGGTGGTGTCGAGCAAGTATCTGAAGAGTTAGGTGGCGGATATTATATTCAACCAACCTTGTTTAAAGGTAACAACCAAATGCGTATTTTCCGTGATGAGATTTTTGGTCCTGTTGTCAGTGTTGCAACTTTTAAAGACGAAGCTGAGGCGCTAGCAATTGCTAACGACACTGAGTTTGGTTTAGGTGCAGGACTTTGGACTAAAAATATGAACCTTGCGTATCGTATGGGACGTGGAATTGAAGCAGGACGTGTTTGGACTAACTGTTATCATCATTACCCCGCGCATGCGGCATTTGGTGGTTACAAAAAATCAGGTGTAGGTCGTGAAACTCATAAAATGATGCTTGAACACTATCAAAATACTAAAAACTTGTTGGTAAGCTATAGCGATAGTCCTTTAGGTTTCTTTTAACCCACTTTAATTATTCCTAAGCAATTAAGGCTCTCATTTGAGAGCCTTTTTATTTTATTAGCCAAAGAGAATTAAGTATCGCTGTTAATATTTTGTAAATACATGTTCTTTATACAGTTGTTAGTTGTAAGAAAATATTTTAGTGGTTGTTTTGTTTGCCTAGTTACAGTAAAACAGAACGTAAATTAACCAAATCAACGGACTGTACATGCTATTTTTTAATATAAAAAACCAAGCATTTGAACACCCGCAATATATTCAATGTAGTCAATGTCACCAAGTCGCGGTTACAGCACATACACAATTAAAGTTTGTTCGTTTTGGCTTAATTCCCTTATTTCCATTTGCGTTAGATCGCGCTTCGTATTGCGCCAATTGTAGCGCTAAAAATGAGCCTAAAAATAGTCAATATTCGAAAGTGCAGATATTTCACGTATTAACCAAATTTATTGGTACGGTATTAATCATATTGATGTTGAACTGGCTTTGGCTGCAGCATACTCAGGCTCGCAATATTGAAATAAACATCGTTAACCAACCGCAGATAAATGACTTCTTTTTTATTGATTACAGTAAGTTTTTAAAAGAGGAATATTATCAAAAGCGAGTTGTCGCGGCTAAAGTGGTTGCAACTGAAAATGATACTGTCACCTTAAAACTAAGTCGCTATAACTACAGTCGTGAGCGCGACCTTAAACTATCGGCGCGCAGTGACAATTTTGTGCAAAAGGGCTACTTTTTTAGTGACAGTCAGACTTTTAGCCAGCAACAAATAAAAGATTTTTACGACGATAACACCATCTATGCAGCTTACCGACCTAAAGATTTAAAACTGTTCGGTGGTTTTGTTGTAATGCCGAGCAATCCAAAGCCTTTATATGCAGGCTTTAAATTGAATAAAGCAAATCAAGAGGGCATTGCCGCCTATCAGGAAAAGGATTTTTTGACAGCATTTGAATATTTTAGTGAAGCCGCAGAGCAAGGCGATAGTTGGGGACAGTATAATCTAGCGAAAATGTATTTAGCCGGTGAAGGAACAGATAAAAACAGGGTACAAGCTGGGCACTGGTTAACGTTGTCGGCTAAGCAAGGACATAGCAAAGCGCAGCAGCTGTGTGATGAGCAAGATTTGTGTCAATAATCGAGTAGATTAGCTAGCGCGCTCTAAATCTTCAATACACGCTTTACACAAATCGAGATAGCTGTGGATATTGTTTTTTGTCCAAAGCTGTCTGATCTGTGTGTCTTGTTGCAAAATAAAGCTATTAAACTCTTCAAAAGCAACAGGGGTGTAATTGGCTACATAATGTTTGAAGGCTTGTTGCACCGATTTATGGCCTAATGCTGAATCGCTAATCACACTTTCAGATGCTTCGACAAGTAATCCACTAAAGCGTAACAGTTCAACTTTAGGTGAGCCTAAACGCTGTACTTTAATAAAGCGTTCGCGCAGTAGTTTTTGTTCTTCTTTCGCCAGCTCAATAACGATTTCACTTAGGTATTTTGTTTCGCGGTTAGCCCCATCAAGTGAACTGGATAGCTGCCTTGCTTGGCGCTTAAAGTTCTCACCCCGCACATAGAGAAAAATCATGGCGAATACTGCAAGGGCAATGCTACCCATAATGGTAATATTCATGGCTGTCCTAAACGCGTTTTATTGTTGTTATACCAATTTTACTTATTATGCGATTGTTCATAAAATCAGTGCAATTAATATATAAACTAGTCTTTAATATCTGATTTCTCAAGAATTATATCATCAATAACAGACCAGCGACGCACGTAGGGTTTACTGCCTTTACCTAAAATCCAATAGTCGTAAACTTCTTGCACTCTGCCACTAGCACGGCGAATATCGAGCCACGAGTTAAGGTAATTTGCCAAGTCATCGTGACGTTTAGCAACCGCAAATCCGGTCGGGTATTTCGCTTTTGAACCCTCGGGAACGACAACGCCAAAGTCAGGATAAAACATGGTCCACGCAAAGCCTGCTTCAGCACTAATTAACAAGGCATCGTACTTATCTGGGTTGGCAAAAAAATCACGATAGCTAGCAATATTAGTGAGCGTATAATGTTTGTTGCGTTCAAATTCTTTACCGAGTAACGCTTGGTATTCTATGGTGGCAAAGTTGAGGGATTCATGAGCTTGCAGGGCTTCTAAGGTTTGAAACTCTTTAATACGATGGTCAAGGGTCACTAAGGCAAGCTTGAGCTCAAGCACCGGATCGGTAAATAAGACCTTTTCGATATCATCTAGGTTAATTTCCAGCCCCGACATGGCAATATCAAAGTACCCTTTATTGAGGTATTCCACCAGTTGTGGCTTTTTAAATGGAATAAACTCCACCTGTACGCCCAAGTCTTCGGCAAGTTTATGTGCCAAGCTAATATCAAAGCCAACGAGCTCATTGTTGTGATTAAAATAGCTAAATGGTACGTTGTCAGCAATGTAACCAACGCGCAGTAAATTACGCTTTTTAATTACACTGATATTGGTAAGCGATAACTTGCCATCTTCATACGCCTTTGGCACATGATTTAGTACATGCTCAGGCACTTTGTCACTTACCACCATGTTGGCAATAATATCATCCGCGGCATGTGAGCTTTTTAAGAGTTGTGAGTTAACTGTGTAGGCCGCGAGCATGCAGGCAGGTAATAACCCTCCAATTAATGAGAAATATAAAATGCTTTTTGCACGCTTATAACTCAGTTGCTTGCGCACATAGAAAATACTTAAAAAAGTGACAGCTACGATATAAACCACAGTAGTTGGAGATACAAATTTGGCGCTGATCACCGACATTGCCAAATACAGCTGATAGGTATCAGCTGGCACGCGCACGGTTTCCAGCATGTATGGAATTGCGATATGTACATTGGCAAAGTAGCTGAACAATGCACTGATGGTAATATTTGGTACATCAGCAAGAGCTGCTTCGTGGCCTGTAAGCCATGCCGCAAATAATACAAAAATGAGCGTGGTTAGCTTACCTAAGCTCGGGAACGTAAAGGCAATTGGCACTAGCACTTCTGCAATGTGATCTGAATTGGCATCGGCAATATTGTTTTTATGCATATAGCTTTTAATGCCTTCAGTGATCACGGGTAAGGTAATAAATACATTACCTGTGGTAAATGCAGCGATTAACGCATTGCGTGCAACATCAATTAGCTCATGATATTTCACTGGTGTCAGCGCCGCGACCAGCATAGGTAGCAAAACAAACATCAGAAACAGGCCAAGTAAAATTACCAACACAAGATACACTTGCAACGTACTAAGCTGGTCAACACTCATAGTGCCTGCTGAACTTGCGGTAATAGCAAAAATACCAATCGGAAAAATCTTAACGATTTTCTTTGAAATAACAGAAAGCCCTTCACCAACAACATCTAATATATTGAGTAAACTGCTTTTACGCACATTGCCCATTAACGCCATGCCCAAAGCAATACAAAAAATTACTAACGCGGGCACATTGCCTTCAGCCATTGATGCAAAAGGGTTAGATGGGATATAACGAGCTACAAAATCGATTTCTTGCTTGGCGGAAATTAGCGCGGTAGAAAAGAAGGTCCCAGCATCGTGCTTAGGTAATGTAAAAGCAAAACACCAAATAACAAATAGGCCAATCCCCCATAACGATAGCATGACGGTTGCCGCTTTAAGCAAAATAGAGCGTACTTGATCGGGTTCGAACTTACCAAGACCAACAACCAGCGAAACCACAATATATGGGAAAATTGTGATTTGCATTAGCTTAATAAAGCCATTGCCAACTGGCTGTAAAAACGCCAACCGTTCACCAAAAATAAGACCGAAAATGACACCGCCAATCAGTGCCCACAGCATGAGGTTTTTAGTCGCAAAAAAGTCGATAAGTTTCTTCATTGATCCACAAATAAGTAAGGGCTTAGGGTCATTTGACCCTTGTAAGCCCTGTATTTAATCATAAATTGGCGGTTGTTTGTAACGCCAAGGTAATCATTTCAGCAAAGGAAGTTTGTCTTTCTTCACTACTAAGGTGAGTATCGTGCGTAATATGATCCGAAACCGTTAAAATGGTTAACGCATTTGCACCGAACTCTGCGGCAACACCGTAGAGGCCCGCGGCTTCCATTTCGACACCTAAAATGCCCATTTTATCCATTAGCTCGAACATTTCTGGTTGCGGTGTATAGAATAGGTCAGATGAAAACACATTGCCTACCTTCACTGGTAACTGTGTTTTACTCGCTTGTGCTAAACAAACGTTCAGCAAGTCAAAATCAGCAATTGCGGCAAAGTCGTGGCCTTTAAAGCGCATGCGATTAACTTTTGAGTCAGTACAGGCACCCATGGCAATAACGATGTCTCGTAGTGCTACTTGATTTGATACCGCGCCACAACTGCCTACGCGGATCAGGTTTTTTACACCATACTCTGTGATCAGTTCTTTTGCGTAAATTGAGCAACTTGGGATGCCCATGCCAGAGCCCATAACCGAAATTCGCTTACCTTGAAAATAGCCGGTGTAGCCGAGCATATTACGTACATCGTTGACTAACACAGCATCATCAAGAAAATGCTCGGCAATATATTTGGCACGCAGCGGATCGCCCGGTAGTAAAATGGTGTCGGCAAAGTCATTTTGTTTTGCATTGAGGTGCGGCGTAGCTGCAAATTCAATTTGATCAAATGAGACCATTAATAGTCTCCTTGTGTTGAATCTGTTGCGGTATTGATTTGCAATACGGTTTTTACATCACCTAATAAGCCTGATGCGCCAAAACGGAAGTTTGCAGGGTTAACCCAATCAAGATCAAAAATACTGGCGGCAAGTTCAATGTATTGTTTGGCATCTGTCACTGTGCGTACACCGCCAGCGGCTTTAAAGCCAACTTGTTTGCCACTTGCTTTAATTGTTTCTAACATGATTTTTGCCGCATTTAATGTGGCATTTACGGGCACTTTACCTGTACTTGTTTTAATAAAATCGGCGCCTGCATCAATTGCAATGCGTGATGCACTCGCAATAAGCTCGTCGCTTTTTAGTTCGCCAGATTCAATGATCACTTTTAATAAAACAGTGTCGCCACAGGCTACTTTGCATTGTTTTACAAGTTCAAATCCAAGCGTTTCGTCGCCGTCAATAAGTGCGCGGTAAGGAAATACAACATCCACTTCATCGGCACCTAAGCTTACAGCTTGCTTGGTCTCTGACACGGCTTTATCAATGTTTTTGTCGCCATGTGGAAAGTTGGTTACAGTTGCAATTTTTACATCTGAATTGAGCTGTTTGTTAGCAAATTCGATGTATTGCGGGTAAATGCAAATGGCTGCAGTATGGCCAGCGCTATTGTTTGCTTGCTGGCAAAGGGCACGGATTTCGTCATCGCTTTCCGAGCCAGTTAAGCTGGTTAAGTCTATGCACTGTAGGGTAATTTTTGCCGCGGCTGTTAAATCTAAGTGGGTGTTTAAGGTCATACTTTTCTCCAAATATAATACCAATTCTGTAAAGTATGTAATCAGGGGTAGCGCTGGATAAATGAAATGGTAACAGGGCGGAATTTTTCTTATGCAGTTGTTCTACATCGATAAATTCTAACGCAGTTAGCATGATATTTAGTCCGCTAGGATGATCAGCTACTTAAGTGAATAGGTATAAAAGTAATCCCAGAACAATTGAGGAGGGAGAGTTACACTCTCGATCAATAAGCTCACTCATATGCTCTAAGAACATGAGTGGACTTGGTTCCTTGAAGACTTATGGTTGTAACGATCTCCTGATCTTAGCACCATAATTTAAATCCGTTTATACCAAGCGCTATTGTCAGCTATTTTGTTGCTAACAGCTAGCGCTAATTAAGTGTTAAATGATCTAGTTCATCTTTTTATGCGTTGCGAAGTTGCTTCTTCGCTTTACTAAACAAAAGTGTAGCAGCCACTACAATTGTACCGGCGACAAAACCAATAATGGCATTAAACAATGTAGGTAATAAAAAGCTTAGGTCGGTATTAAGTAACTGATTGATTGCTAAAGTGAGATCATCTACAAGATGGTGTAAAAAGTCACTGCCATGAACAAGAATACCGCCACCAACTAAAAACATTGCAAGCGTGCCGACAATTGCCAGTAATTTCATTAAATACGGGGCGAAAGAAAGCAGCCCGCGGCCAATGGTCTGTTGCCAAACATGAGGTTGTTCTATTAATAGCAGTCCTGCGTCGTCAATTTTCACAATTAACGCTACTAAGCCATACACACCTATGGTCATAAGTATTGCGATAACGCTCAATACCGATAGCTGTGAGGTAAAACTTTCGTTTGCAACTGTGCCTAATGAAATAACAATAATTTCGGCAGAGAGAATAAAATCGGTGCGAATTGCGCCTTTGATTTTTTGTTGCTCGTAATGTTTGTCGTGAATATCTATCTGCTGCTCTTTTTGCTCGGCATGTTTACCATGAAGCCAAGGAGCAAGTACTTTTTCACAGCCTTCATAACACAAAAATAAGCCGCCAAGCATTAATAGTGGCGTTATTAAAAACGGTGCAAAAGCTGAGATAAGTAACGCTAATGGCACTAATATTAACTTATTTACAAAGGAACCTTTGGCGACCGCCCACACAACGGGTAACTCGCGATCGGCTTTTACGCCAGAAACTTGTTGTGCATTTAAGGCAAGGTCGTCACCTAATACACCTGCGGTTTTTTTTGCTGCTACCTTGCTCATTACCGCAATATCGTCGAGCAAAGTCGCGATATCATCTATGAGGGTGAGTAAGCTTGCTCCTGCCATTTTTTATTCCTTCAATTATAATTCACGCAGAGTTAATCCAACTTCTGTTAAATATATTGGTATAACTTTTTTACAACTATAGTGTTTTTCTCTGTAAAAGGAATCAAGATGTTAAGACATGTTTTTTTGCTTTTGAGCCTAGTGATGCTCTGTGCATGTAATTCAGTTGGGTCTGTGTCAAAGAGTGAAAGTGCACAAACGGAAACATCAACAAAGGCTGTTACCATGATGTTTGAGTGCGAAAATGATTTGAGCTTTGTCTCACGATTAGAAGGGCAAACTTTATGGGCGTTTTTGCCTCAGCAAACGCTTGCACTTGAGCCAACCAGAACGGCATCGGGTGCGAAATACCAAAAAGCAGCGGATTACGTTTGGTTAAAGGGTGACAATGCGATGGTGAATTACCAGCAAACACTTTATAAAAACTGTGTTAACAACCGCCAAGAAGCTATTTGGCAAGACGCAAAGTTTCGTGGTGTTAGCTTTCGCGCAGTTGGCAATGAGCCGGGTTGGTTAATTGAAATAACACCAAATGTTCACGTTAAATATTTTACTAACTACGGCCAGTTTGAGACTGTCCTACCTTATCAAAAGCCAATAGAAAGCAAACACAGCAGCTTGTTTGAACTGACTGAAAATCAAAACACGCTATTATTTGAAATTATTAATAAGCCATGTAGCGACTCTATGTCTGGTCAAAAGTTTGCTTCCAGCGTACGCGGTCAGTTTAACGGCAAAGCGTTCTCAGGTTGCGGTCGAGCGCTGTTTTAAAGTTGACACTGCTCACAGCCATAACGTTTTTCATAACGACGCTCAGCCCAAACATTATAAAAATGATTCACCAGCCAATAAATGCCAGGAATTGAAAAACAATAACTGACCCAGCCAATCGGGTGTGAGCGCCACAGTTTAAAGTTTGCGTTCAACCCGATATGCCATGAGCCTTTTTCGTCTCGCAAGTGCAATAACTTCAGCATATTGGTTCGTTGTTGCCGAGGAAAGTTTTGCGAATGGACATCTTTAAATTCAAACCGCTCGCCAGATAGCTTGCGCCAAAGAGCAATTTCTTTGCTGCAAAGCGGACATTGTGCATCGTAGTAAACAGTATTCTTCATATTTTTAACTCCTTCATTAGTAATACGTAATGGCTTCAAAAAAGTTTGAACGAATATTGCAGTTTTCCCGTATTGCTTAAAAAGTCACCCAACAAGGTAATTGTTATGCGTAAAGATGAGTTTAAAAATCAAATAGAAAGACATTTACTTACCCCAACCATTTTTGGCTATGCTGATGCCAATCATTATTTAGTTGGCGCAGAAGATGAAGACGGAAATTTTTATTCCCTTTCTGATGAGCAAGATAAAATCATGGTTTTTAACTCGATGTTTGAAGCTGAAACGTGTTTAAAGTCGCTAGGGTTTACCAGTGCAAGTCTGCATTTTCAAACAGCGTATGATGAGATGATTGGCAACGACAAAAGCAGCGATACTCGCATTACAATCAGTTTAGGCGAGCAATAAGCTCGTCTCGTTTGCCTAGAGCAAACAGAGTGGTATCGTGGTAAAGCATTTGAAAGTTTGACTCTATGCGATCAGAGTTATCATTGTACCAATCCATTAATATTTCGAGTGGAACGGCATTTCTGAATCGTTTTCCTGTGTTATGCAGGGCGAGTTCAATACCTTGCTGATGACTGTAACAAGCAAACCAGTTTTCGTTAATAATACGCGACGTTTTGGTTTGGTATTTTTCGGGCAAAGTTGCTCCGTACAGAGCAAGCTCAGCTTGCAAAACTTGATAGAAGGAGGTGCACAAAGTTTGATACTTAGTATCTAGCTGTTTTGCCAGTAAATGATCAAATAAAATATCCAGCCCGACACCAGCATAACGACGTATTTCTTTAAACTCACTTTTAAATTGTTGGCACACAGGGTGAGCGTCTGTAAAGCTATCGATGCCACGATGTAAACGTATTCCTACCTCTAACTCTACCGGCAGAAAACTAAGCTGACTACCTTTCACAAAGTCGCCAAGTAAGTTGCCAGTTAAGCTAGTCGATGTTAAGTGAGCCAAGTGTAAATGTGCAAAATAATTCAAATTTTGTTCGATCTTAAAAGCAAAAATAACCGTATACTTGATGTCTGACGATCTTTGTTGCTCCAATGCTCGGTTTGAGCATGTTTTTGTTAAGGCGCTTAATGTATAGCCTAGTAATCTAAACGGACATCAAGCAACAATGACAAAAACGAGCCTTGCGGCAGCTGAAAAAACGAACTCGAAAGGTCATCAGACCCTAATATATTAAAATAACTGGAATCACTTATGAAACGTTTAAAAAATATTATTTTAACCTCTTTGCTCGCGCCATCTCTGTTTGCATTTTCAGTTTCGGCTAACGAGTGTAATGACTTTACTAATCAAGATGTCCGCAAACTACGCTCTAAAGAAAGCATCAATTTATGCCAGTTTAAAGATAAGCCACTATTGATTGTGAATACTGCAAGTAACTGCGGCTTTACACCTCAATTTGAACAACTTGAAGCGCTTCATAAAGAATACAAAGAACAAGGTTTAGTTGTGTTGGGTTTTCCATCTGATAGCTTCTTTCAAGAGGAAAATGATGAGAAAGACACCGCAGAAATGTGTTTTATCAATTACGGTGTGACGTTCAATATGATGGCAACGAGTGATGTAAAAGGCAGTGATGCTAATCCTATATTTAAACATTTAGCGAATAAAACGCGCTCGCCAAGTTGGAACTTTAATAAGTATTTGGTCAGTAAAGACCGTCAAACAATCACGCATTTTGGCTCTCGTGTAAAACCACAAAGTGATGAATTAAAGCAAGCGATAGAAAAAGCGCTTTGATTACGTTTTTAAACAATTGATACTGTGCATATGGTTTTAGTCTGACACTATATTTGGTACAGTCTGAACACGTTGCGCCACATGTTGGCGCAGTGAAAATACCTTTAAACATGTAAAAGGAATTACATGCAGGCCATAAACATTGGGTGTTTGTGATTCCTCAGCAATAAGGATATTCAATGAAGTTAACAGCTCCCTCTTTTCGTTTTCTAGCCTGCAGTACAGCTCTATCTATATTTTTATCTGGCTGTGGCAGCTCTTCCAATGATGATAAATCACCCAATCCCGATCAAGGTAATCGTGTCCCGTCTGTAACCATTAATGGTGACAACAGCGCGCAGGAGGCGAGTATTATTACACTCAATGCAGCGGCTAGCGATAGCGATGGCTCGATCAGCAAATATGCGTGGTCTATTACATCGGGTGAGAACGTTACTTTAAACAATAGTGATCAAGCCTCTGTCGATCTAACGTTGCCAGACGTAGATAGTGATACCCAAATCACCATTAGCGTTACAGTAACCGATAATGATGGCGCCACCGCGCGCGATGAACACACACTTACAATTGTCGATAACGTAAATAACCAAGCGCCGAATGTGGTAATTAATGGGGTTACTGAAGTCGATGAGCAGAGCGAGCTTAATCTTACCGCCACCGCCAGTGATAACGATGGCGAAATTGTCAGTTATTTATGGCAACTAGTTGGCGGTGAAGGGGTCACGTTAAGCGATACCGATAAAGCACAAGTAAAAGTCACCACAACAGATATCGATGAAGATCAGCAAGTTGTTATTGCCGTTATGGTAACCGACGATGATGGCGCAGTTGCGACTGCACAGCATCAGCTGCTAGTAAAAGCAGGTGCGCAAACTCAAGTATTTACTTTGAAAGGCCGCGTTAATAAGGGGGCTAATTCAGCCGTAAATTTAACGGTTGGTGATCAAACATTAACAGCAACAACAAATAGTAATGGTGAATTTAGCTTGCCCGTTGAACTCGATGAAAGCTATGACGCGCATTTGGTTAAGTTATCAGCACCCAGTAATTCGGTATTTTTTCCTGAGTTTAATCTTGTTGCGCAGTTAGTTACTTTAGGCGACCTTAAACAACTTGCTGGCAGCGATAATGTGTTAACGGATGACGAGTATTTTGCGGTTAACGTAAGTAGCTTCTCTACAGCCCTGTTTTATATGTTTGATAGTAAAGATAGTTTAACAACATCTGAACATGTAACGGCTAACTATGAAAATATCAGTTTTGAAATTGTCACATTGCGAGCCACTATGATTGACATGCTGTTAGGAGGAAATTCAGGGTCCGCTTTTGCCTTACCAACAGGTATTACTACGATGGAGCAGTTACTAACAAATGAAAATATTGTGCGAGAATTTGAAACGCGTATGCATGATGTATATGCGCTTGAGGCATCTGAAAGTGCGCAGGCAATTTTTACTACTGATATTGCGAAATTCCCCCAAATAGATAGCACTAAGCAGTTGGTATTTTCGCCGACTATTATTACACGTAGTGTCGGGCGCCACCTAACACTTAACCCAAATGGTACAGGCAGTATTGTTCTGGAGAATGGTAATAGTACAGGGCTTACGTGGCAGATAAATGAACTCGGTAATCTTAAACTTGTTTATAACACTCCGATTACACTAAGGAATGACTTATATGCTGTAGATGGCCGACCAGAAGTGGTTGATGAGCAAATTCTTACCTCTGAATTTTATAATGTGTTTTCGCGAGATAAAACGAAACATGGCATGATGAACGAAGAATTCCGCCGTGTTGATGATAATGGCAATGTGGTAACCGAGTACTATCAGCAATCAGAATTTGGTGGACTAACAGATAAACAAGACGTTGATAAATTAATGGCTGCGGATATTCCAGGTGTCTGGGTGATTGACGATGTATTTACTCCTCCGAATGCCGTTTACTCAGAGCCCGCGATTGCAACGTTAATGGCTGATGGCTCAGCGACAATAGAGGTACCTAGTTCCGACTTTTATAGTGATACAGTGAAATGGCAGCTAAGTAATGGAAACTTAGAGCTGATTTCGGGAAGTGGTGACAGCGAAATACGTTTCACTTATTACATTGTTTACAAAAACAATTTTGGCTATGCATTTGTTGCTGATGTAACAAATGGCAGTCAACAATTTGCCCGTAATGGCATGATGTTTAAGCAGCAAACTAATTCGGGGTTTAATTTAAACGACGTCTATGGCCATTACAAACTTACATATGCTGATAGAGTATCCGTTACGAATGAATTAATTATTTATCAAGATAACATTGCCCGTAACGGTGTTGATATGGACAGTCATATCGCGCGAGTGGACGAAAATGGAGTTCTACACCTAGAAACCTATCTTGATAACGAAACGCTTGAATTATGTCGCTCTACCGATGGTGGTCGTTGTCGATTAAATCGTCAAGAATCTTATCGTTTGTTTGCAGCAAACGATAACTCTTATCATGTTATGCAAACAGTTTCTGGGTTTACTAATACAGGCTCGCGCGCATATGGTGTAAGTACGTTGCTTAAATTAGAGAAGAAAGAAACATTGGGCTATGACAAATTTGAGTATGGTTTGTTGCAAAACTTGTATTTGGTTGAGCATCTCAATAGTGGCTCTGTTAACGAATACCACTTTGATCAAACACAGTTAGGCGAAGACGCCAGCGCATATAACAATGCGTTAAGTATAAATTACGCTAATGGTGATTATGAAGAAACTGCCTACTATCTTGATAATGGTATTGCTTATTTCACGTTAGCGGGTAAATCAATGCAAATGTCGCTTGAGCAGTTTGAGCGAGATACTTTGACTATTTGTTTGCATGAAACGGGCGGCACATGTACCGACGCAGATAAAAAGCAGTTAGATATGCGTTGGGGATTGGCAGAAATGCCGGCACAATAATTAAAAGAGAGAGGCTTAGCTAAGCCTCTCTTTTTACTTTTCTAGTCTGTTGTTACAGGCTATACCATAGACCAATCCAGCCCCGTACCTCATCTTGAATGGTATCGCCTTCAATTTTGGCAATGCCAAAATCAATATTAATATCATTTAATACAGAAGGTGCGACGGCAAAGTCGAATTGGCTATTTAACTTAATTCCGTAGCTAGTGGCAAGTTCGCTATTATTGAGTTCATGCTGCGATACATAAAGCCATGGTGTATTTTGCTTAAACGCAACCCCAGCCCCAAAGCGCTGATAATCATCACTTAATGCGGTATAAAACGGTAGTTCATTAATGAGTGAGCGATCAGCTTGTGCTTCTGGCTTAATTAAACTGGACGCGAAGCCACCAATATTCATTAGCATGTCATCACGTTGTTTTGTTTGGTAATCAACGTAAAGTGGCATATTCCAAGCTTTACCGAATAGCGCTACGTTTGCATCAAAGCCTTGCCAACTGCCATGTGAGCTATCACCACTGTAGATACGTGCAGATGCAGTTTGACCAATCGCAAATGTTTGCCAATCACGTTGCCAAATTTGATTCGCGCCGAGAGCAAGCCATTGGTTATGGCTATCACCAATATCTTTGTAGCCATAAGCAAGATGACTATTCAATTTAAATGCCCCGTTGCGATAAGGGTAACTGGCCTGCAGATAGGCTCCGGTAGCGTCTTCCTCAGCAGCTAAGACATCAGGGTGTTGATATTGATTTGCGGCTTTAAGTTTATAATCAAATGCGTGTGCTAAAAATTGCCATTTATCGAGTTGATATTTCACGTCTAAATAAGCACCGTTTAAAGCATTTTTATTGTCGATTGCGCCACCAAATTGCCAACTCAACTTATTGAGCAGATCTTTACCTTTTACACCCACGTGTAACAGTGCAGTACTGGCACTATTGTATTGCTCAGCAAGTGTAAACGACATTGTTTGATTTGATGGAGAATAATCGCGCTGTGCGCCAGGCGTTTGCTGATAAATCTTAGCTGGCGGTAAGCTTGGCTGCTCTGCTTTATCGGTTGCGGCTTTTGGTGATAATGCGCGCTCTGTTACTTCAGTTACACTTGCATTGTCACTTAATTGGTAAATATCAGGGCCTTCAGAATTAACCGCTAAATACAGTAAACCATGCTGTTTGCTTGGCATTGGGTATTGCATAACTTGCTGCCCAGCGCTTAGCTGCTCTAACTTATCTGATGCAAAGGTATAACGATAAAGATTAGTTTGACCATTTACCCCTGCAACATAGTAAATACTTTCGCCATTTTCGCACCATTTAGGATATGACAAAAATTGGTAGCCCTTTGGCATTGGCACACTTACATCGTTATTTGATGTTAAATCTTTTACCCATAGCGCCCAATTTTGGTTTAGCTCCGTTTTAAGATAAGCCAGCTTGTTATTTTGGTATTGCGGGAAGTCGTACACTGTTTGTAGTGATGGCTGGGTTAAATCGCTCATTTCACCCGACGTTAAATCAATTTTTACCAGCTGTGAGTAGCCATATTCAACACGCTCGGCATAAGCAGTATTGCTGTCAGCTAAGGTAAAGCGGCGTACATTAGCAAACTGAGTAAGTTGTTTGGTCTCACCAGTCTCGCTGTTCCAGCTAAAGAGATCTTGGTGCAGTGTATTCATTTCGTTGTTAGCAACGCTAAATGCACCGTATACAAGGGTACTATTATCACGCCAAACTGGGTTTAAAATACCTTTGCGATTAATAGAGTTAAGGGTTTCTTTTGTTTCTTTTTTAAAGCTGGTGGGTTTGCTATTTGCAATGTCTTTTGCGTCGTCTTCTAGCAGCTCTTTTTGCGCTTCTTCAAACTCTTTAATGGCGTCAGCATTTTCTTCTGTTGCATAAATTGTGAGCTTGGTATTGCCTTCTTTGTCTTTACTAACAATGGCAATTTTGTCTTCATCTGGTGACAGGCTCGGCGCTGTTTGAATGTAACTGAGATCGAACCAGCGTTTCGTTTTAAGTGCGGTTTGATTCGCTTCTTGTGTTAGTGCTTTATGGGTATATTCAGCAACAAAGCGGCGATACAATTTACTTGGCTTTTCAAGAAATACGCCGGTAAATGCACTATCGAAGTCACGTTTTTTAACCGCTTGCATACGTGTCCATACTGCATCTAATTGCTCTTTGCTGTAGTTATGTTCAAGCCATTGTAAAAAACGCACACCAACGAGATACGCCATAGAACCTGCCATATAGCCACCATCCTCTTCGCTTAGCTGGCTATAACTTGGCAAACTTCCTTCTTTAGCAAATTGCGTGATGAGCGATTCAACATAGTTATCGTGTAAACGGCCGCGGCCAGTCATTTGCGATTCAAGCAGTGTTGCATAGCCTTCAGCTGCCCAGCGCGGAGTCGGGTTGTGAGCAATATCATAGGCACTTGAGAAGTTACGTAGCTTTTGGCGCCACTCACTGCGTGTTGGCTGTGCTAAATGCACTAAGTGTACGTATTCATGCAATACGAGTAGTTGCTGCCAGCCCGAACTATTTGAAATAACCGTATCTGACTGCGGTGGTGTGGCAAAAAATGCCATCATAGGGTCAACACTGCTTGGAATAGCAAAACCGTTTGACTGGTTATAAGGGTCGAAAACAATTACATCAACTTGTTTTTCTAATACACGATTTTGCTGCTCTTTTACTTTTTCGCGAACAACCTCGAGCTCGTTGGCAGCTGATGTAGCCCAGCTTTGGTAAGCTTTCGGGAAATGAACTTTAAAGTTTTCAGTTTCAATGGTTTGCCAGTTATCGTTGGCTGAGGTTGCAAAGCTTGCGGCAACCATCAATGAGAGTAGCGACTTTTTCATATTATTTGTTCCTTTAATTTTATGCGAGCTAGCTTACTGCACGCATAAAACTAAAAAAAATAATAGTGATAAGCGGTTAATCTTAATTATTGATGGTTACATCCAGCGCTTTTTCGATGTTTCTGCCAGCAGCACTAGCCTGTTCATAACGTCATTTACATCACTTTGTGGTAAATAGGGCACGCTAATGCCACCACTCGCTAACTGAAAGCGCAATGAACTAAGCTGTTGTTTGCGCATAGGTGGTGTTTGTGTAGTAGCGATTTGTTGAATTTTAAAGCCTTTAAACACTTTATAACTTACGCCAATCAGCCCTTTTCGCGTGAATACTTGCTCTCCGTCAAAGTAAAAGCCAAAGCGCTTGTAGCGTAAAAAGCTCAAAACCACACCCAGTAATAATGGTGCAATTAATACTGGCCACGCGCCATCAAGTAGTGGTTTAAACAAAAAGGCACTAATGATGGAAATAGGCAGAAGCCAATAAAGCACGAAAGTCTTGTAAAAGTAGTTAATGGCGATTGGCTGAAATGGCACATTGGTAATGTCTAACTGTTTATCCCAGCATAAATTCATTACATCGTTCACTTGGCTCTTTGTCAGTACAGGCACAATTAACGACTGTCCTTTTTTTACCGTATTTGCATGGCTGTTATTAATTTGTTTGCAGTTAATGGTGTAGCGTTTCAGCAGCTTTGCAATCCAGTTTTGTTTGACTTCAATTGACTGAATTTTACTAACGCTTAGCGACATTTGATGGCGTTCAAATAATCCTGAAATACGCTTTATTTTGTTGTTTTCTAAGCTAAGTTCATAGTTGTAAAAGCGAATAACTGCGCCCAGTACCGATGCGAATACAAACAAGGCAATACCGCTTAGAATAATGGTGGCACCCGCGGCCATCTCGGCATATTCATTATTGGTCACAAGATTATTAAAAAACTGTGTAAGCGGCGCGGCAAAGTCTTGTTTAATATAGTCAGTAATTTGCTCAGTGAAAGGCGCAAGTGCTGCCAATACTAAAAACATCATGCCAGACATTAAGCCAAACTTTGCCACTTCAAAATTCGCTAATGTTAAATCGGGCGACTGCGCATCTTGTAGCGATTCGTCTTGTTGCTCGGTTTGCTCTGGCTTGGCTTGGTAATTAAATATTTGGTCGCGCAACATATTTGCGTAGCGATCCGATACTCCCGGTAACACAACTTCTTGCTGGGCTGAGCCTGCAGCATCAAAGTGACAGTTCACGGCTGAAAATGGTGAAAAATAAAATGGTATTGCTAAATTAACGTTTTGTACTTTGGCAAAGTTAAGTGTGACGCGCTCTTTTTTAAATACACCTTTACGTAAAATAATTTCATGGTCGGTAACTTTGTAGCGAAAATTAAAGTAATAAAGGGTCGCGTAAGTCACTAAAATCAATGCTAATACGCTGGCACCCGAAGCAAACCAAAACAGTTTATTCTCAACTTGGGTGACCCAAATAGCAAAGGCTGGCGCAATATTAATGAGTCCGTCTTTTACAAAACGTACGATAAAGTGCAGCACAAAATAAATAATCGCAATTGGCGACAGCTTTTGCCAAGTGGCTGTATTGCTATTACTCATCGTCGTGACGCTCACTTGCGGTGTTTGCCAAGATAAATTGTCTTAGTTTACTGGCGCGCTCTTGGCTTAGACCATGAATTTCGAGATCAGCGCCTGCACCGCCAGCGGTAAACAATTTTAACGTGGCGAGTTTTAGCTTGCGTTCAATAGGATTACGGTGGGTTTCAATATGTTGAACACGATTAAAAGGTATGGCGATGGTGCGCTGCCAAAACACTCCGCGTTTTAATAGTAGATCGTGTTCTCTTAGTGCGATAGATGTCATTGCGACGCTACGCTTGGTAAACCAAGCGACGTATAAGTTTATCAATACTAATGCACTTGCAACCAATGCGGTTATGATATTTTCAACTGGCGATAAAAAATAAAGAAAGATCACAACAGCGATACTTGCTGGTATTAAAAATACAAAGGTGCCAATCAGTGCTTCTTTGCTTGCCAGTTTATCCAGAGGTTTAAAGTCTGCTTGGGTAAAATCAGGTAGTGTTTGTTCGGAAATTTGATGGTTGCTAAACACGTGATGTCTCTTTGTTTTTATAATCTTTGCCTATTAAAGCAAAAAACTCAGCAAATGCTGAGTTTTTATGATTTTCGGCAATATAGCGTGATTAAAGCCAGCGCACAGTATGAATTAACGAATGGCTTTCGCCAGGTTGCAGTGTCACTTTGTCATCCATCACGTTAGCGGCTTCTAAACACAGCATGGTATGGAACTCGTCATCGCGAAAGTTACTAAGGCGCTTTGATTTTTCAACCCACGGATTCCACAGCACACACGAACTTGAATTTTCACGGCCAACTTCAATAATACCGTCAGGCGTATTAATGGTTTGAACCAAAGGTGTGTTTTGATAAACCATATCGGTTTCACGGGCAAAATTGACAATGTCATTTTGTGCAAATGGGCCTTCACCAAACTCAATATAGTTAGCACCTTGCAGGCCATCGACTGTGGTGTTTTCAATTTCAGGGGTAGGGAAATAGGTATGCAGTGCTTGTGTTAACTCAAATGCCGCATTGCCAGTATTCGTGTTTACCAGCGCGATGTGCAAACTATCGCTCAGCGTGAATACGACTTTTAAACTCGATTGATGTGGCCAGTATTCTGGATTTACTTGGCCCATCGGCAATGAAAAACTCACAACAATATTATTGTCGTTTTCTATCACTTCTTCTGCGCGCCAAAGCATAGTGCGGGCAAATCCGTGTTGCGGCCAACCGTCATTAGCACTCATGCCAAACCAAGGCCAACAAATAGGAATACCACCGCGAACGCCTTTGCCGACTTGATAGTCTTCATCTTGCGATACCCAAATTAAAGGCTTTTTGCCTTTTGGCGTAAATTCGGTAAGTTGCGCGCCTTGGAGAAAAATTTTAGCGCTGCAAAAGCTCGATTCAACTGATAGGTACTCTAGTCCTGAATCAGTATGCTTAACGGTAACAGAAGGAGATAAATTCATAAGGCATCCTTGTAAAAGGGAACTTAATTTAATGCAGAAAACAAGATAACCAATGCGTGATCATTTAGCAAATCAGTAAATTTCATATAGTTCTAGGTAAACTAACGTCATCTTATCGCAAACTTCATGTGATTTAGTTATTTGCCTTGATATACTGAAATTCTTTTTCACAATATGAACACACACATGAAAAAATCTCTTATTGCACTGGCAGCAGTGGCAGCATTACTAGGCTGTCAGCAACAAGAACAGGTGTCATCGCCGAGTGTTGTAGCAAGTGATACTGCTAATTTAAAATTAGTGAGCTGGAATATTGAGCATTTAGCTGACGAGGTAGGTAAAGGCTGTAAGCCACGTAGCCAAGCTGATTACCAAGCGCTTGCAAGTTATGCCGCAACCTTAAATGCTGACATAGTCGCACTGCAAGAAGTGCAGTCAGAAAAAGCGCTTAAGCGCGTTTTCCCTGAATCACAGTGGCAGTATGTGGTTTCAAGTCGTGCCGATAACGAGGCGTATGAGTGCCGTGGTCACGATGGTTTGTTTTCAACGCCGCAGCGCACTGCATTTGTTGTTAAAAAAGGTATTAACTTCATCGCTCAAGATGACTTTAAAACACTTGCCCTTGATAACCCAGGGTTACGCTACGGTACCTCAATTAGTCTTAATAATGGCCAGCTAGAACTACTGAATGTGCATATGAAAAGCGGTTGCTTTGTTAGCGACTATCGTAAAGATACTAAAAAAGCCTGTACTACTTATCAGCAGCAAGGGCCTATTTTAGAAAAGTGGGTTAACGAGCGGGTTGAAAACAAGCAAGCGTTTGTTGTACTGGGTGATTTTAATCACCGCTTGGTTGATCAAGATAATCGTTTTTGGCAAGAGCTAAGCAAAGAAGACGGCGAACGTATTTTGTTAAGCAGTATGCAAAACTTAAAAAGTTGCCACCCTAAATACAAAGCACCAATCGATCACATTATTACCGGCCCAATTTCAACTCAGTGGATTGTTGATGGCTCTCAAAAAGTAGACGCGTTTGGTAAGCAAGGCGAGCTAGATTACAAAGATATGTTAAGTGATCACTGCCCAATAAGTTTAACGCTATCAATTAAATAGTTTAAAGAAAGCGCACGATAGTGCGCTTTCTTTTCTTTCTAACCTTTCTCTACTCTTCGCATATAAATAAACCTGTACACCCAAGCTAATATCAAATTGGTACTATATTGCTTGTTTTTTAGCTACCAGTTGAGCCAATATAATACGTACATAACGTGATTGGGCTTTTACATGGATGAATCTCAACTAAATCAAGCGGATGCTCAGCAGAGGGTGGATCAGATACACGCCTTTGAATCTGAACTGGCACAATTACAACATGCTGGCGTGATCACTTTGCCAGTTGATCAGCAACAGGCTGTTTCTCAGTATCATCAGCAGCTTCTCACCCAGTTAGCCAAGCAATTTGACGTTGATACGACAGCTCAGTCTAAGCACCTAACATTAGGTATGAAAATCGCTTCGCTGTTTGGTGCTTTGGCAATGGCAGTGAGTTTATTCTTTTTGTTTTATCAATTTTGGGGCTACTTAAGCACAAGTGTGCAAGTGGGTATCTTGGTTACTACGCCCATTGCATTGTTCTGTGGTGCGATAAAGTTAGCTGAAAATGAATCCCACGGTTATTTTGCCAAAATAGCGGGTTTAGTTGCGTTTGCGGGGTTCGTACTTAACGTAATGCTGCTTGGGCAGATTTTTAATTTAACCCCGTCGCCTAATGCGTTTTTGATTTGGGCCGGACTCGCCTTTATTTTGGCGTATGCTGTTAACGCGCGAGTATTGCTGTTTTTTGCAATTGTGAATGTGTGCAGCTTTATTGCAATGAAGGTGGGCGCATGGAGTGGCATGTATTGGATCAGTTTTGGTGAGCGCCCTGAAAACTTTATTGTGCCGAGTATATTACTGTTTTTAGTCCCGCATTTTATCAATCAGCGTGCATTTAGTGGCTTTGCTGCAATGTATCGTATTTTGTCTCTGATCATACTGTTTTTAGTTGTGCTTATTTTGTCAAACTGGGGTGGCGTAAGTTATTTCAATTATGATGATGACCTTGTTGAAGGCGTGTATCAAGTTGCTGGGTTTGCGTTAAGTGTTGCGGCGATTTGGCTTGGAATTCGTAAAGAGTGGTCGGGCGTTGTGCAAACTGGCAATGTATTTTTTGTGCTGTTTCTTTACACCAAGTTCTTTGATTGGTGGTGGGATTGGATGCCTAAGTATCTATTTTTCTTTGTGCTTGGGTTATGTGCGCTGCTTGCATTATTGGTATTTAAGCGAATTCGTAAGTTAGCCAAACACACGAGGGCAAGCGCATGAAAAAATACTTAATTTGCGGTATCGCGTTAATTGTTTTTACCAATATTTTTATTTTAGGTGGTGTTTTTTATAATCGCTCTGGTGAGCCAACGGCTCAGCTAGTTTTATCTGAACGAGAAGCGCGCTTGCCATACTTATCTGGTTTTGAAAAAGAAAACTCGGGCGTAGGGCTTTCAATTTCTTGGCGTGCATTGGCAAACAAAAAAGATGAGCTCGCTTATTACAACAACCGCAGTATAAACCTGACCAAGCAGCAGTTAATAGCGTTAGGGTTTACTGAACTTGAAGTCTCTGAAGATGGCTGGGCGCAGGAACGTACGTTATTTTTTGCGCTTGAATACAATGGCGAGCAATATCAAAAGTCATTAGCAAATGCGCAGAGTTATTATGAAAAAGCGCTTGCTCGTTTTGAGTTGGATACTAATGATGAACAGCTCAAATACGCCAAAGAGCGAGCCTCTGAGGCATATCAACAAGAGTTGCATCGCAATAGTCGTTTGTTCTTTTTAGAAGCGGCACAAGACTATAAAACACTTGCAACTAAGTATGCAGCGCAAAGCAATATCGTTATCGTAAAAGGAAATGCAAAACCCTATTTTAATGATTACAGCAAAGATCACTCTTTGCATTTGCGTGCGCTATTGGTGAACAGAATTAATGTACCTGCTCATTTCGTAGAAACTTTGGCAAACCTAAAAACATCACGAGGACAAACAAAGCCAGACTATAGCGTGACGGTTAATTGGGGCAAACGTTTGGAGCCTTGGATTTTAGATATACAGATGAACTAATACACAGTTTTAAAGCGTATATCTAATAGCTTGATCAAAGCGCAAAATACAGTGCGGCTGCAAAGTTACGGCAGCCACATGTTTATTGTCATTTTCTTGCCGCAAATGTGACACTTAACTGTAGTCAGTTCTCAATATCGGAACGGTATATTTTCTCAAGGGACTATTACGCATCGGATGCGCCAATTCACAACTGAGAAAATATAACAATGAAAAGAGTAATTCTATTAAGCTTATTGCTGCCTAGCGCACTATTTGCAGCACCCGAAGTTCATTATCAAGAATGTAAAACTGCCTTTGACTATGCGCTGGCAAAATACCAAGGTACAACCGACAAAAATAATAGCGGTAGCCAGTGGTGTTATTTAAAAACATCGAAAGACGGTGATAGTTGGGGCAATGTGCGTACTGAGTCTATTCCTGAGTTTAAAGCCGTTTCAGGTAAAACGTGTTTAGCACCGTCTAGTTATCAAGGTGAAAAATTCTATGGCTGTACCACTCGCAATCATTCATCGCCATGGTGTTATGTTGCTGAAGGTGACTGGGAAGAATGTGACGCGCCAGCGCCTGAACCGCTGTTAACTCATACACAACCACAGCAAAGCAAGCGTTTAGACAGAGTAGCATTAGGTAGCTGCTTTAAAACCAAAGGGGATATGCCAGCAGCATTAGCGCGTTTGATAGGTCATCAACCTGACCTATTTTTATGGTTAGGCGATAACATTTATGCCGATACCACAAACATGGCCTTAATGCGTCAGAAATACGATGATAAAAAGCGCAACCTTGATTATCAGCAGTTTTTAAAAGCCAACATTCCAGTTATGGCAACATGGGATGATCATGATTTTGGGCGCAACAATGATGGTAAATATTATCAAAAACGTGCAGAAAGCCAGCAAGAATATTTACGTCACTTTGATGTTGAAGCATCGGATCCGAGACTTAATGGTCAAGCAGGTATTTACGAAGCTAAATTGCTCGGACCAAGTGGTGAGCAAACTCATGTGATCACACTTGATGCGCGATATTTCCGTTCTCCTACTTTTAGTAACTATGGCACCTGCGAAGGTGATAACAGCACTATCTTGGGCGAACAACAATGGCAGTGGCTTGAAGCTGAGCTCAATAAGCCGAGCGAAATTAAAATTATTGCCAGCGGTATTCAAGTATTACCACCGCTTCACAAAGGAAGAAGCTTAAATAGCTACTGTGCTTACGGAAATGGCAACCAGTTTAATCAAGCTATTGCCAATTTGAATGAAGAAGCGATGTCTGGCACTAGTTACGAATCATGGGCTGAAATGCCCGCTCAGCGAGAAAAGTTATTAAGGCTTGTGCAAAAGTCGGTAAATTCAGGCAAGACGAAAGCGGTGATTTTCTTATCGGGCGATCAGCACTGGGGTGAATTGTTACAAAAAGAGATACCAGCCAGTACAGAATTTGGTGCACCCGTTACCGTATACGAAGTGACGGCATCAGGCTTTGGTCAAAATTGGCCGTATCATATTGAAAACCCGCTACGCTTGCCGATTTATGCCGATTTGCAAGGCAACGGTGACTATTCAAAACAATGTAAATTACCTTACAAATATGCGCTGGTTGAATACCAAGGGTGTATTACACGTGATCACGACAAACCTTGGTGCTATACCGAAGTGGATGAAAACGGAAAAGGCATTGAAGGCGCTTGGGGTAACTGCGCACCAAGCGGCGCTGTAATTCCAACCGGTAAAGTTGGCGTTGTGAGTAACAATATTAGCTCGCTAACAACGGGTAATCGTCATTTGATTAATAAGTCAGGCAGCAACTACGGCATGCTTGATATCGATTGGCAAAATCGAGAAATAAAACTGTCAATTCAAACAGCCAAAGAAGAAGCCGTTTCTACAATTGTGACGTTTTAATACTGCATAAAAGTGGTAACAAAAAAGGCGCTAATGCGCCTTTCTAAATGTAAAAATGCTTACTCAACTGTAACTGATTTTGCCAGGTTACGTGGTTGGTCTACATCGGTACCTTTAATTACCGCTACATAGTAAGACAGTAATTGCAGTGGAATGGTGTACACAATTGGTGCCAGTACATCGTCAACTTGATTGACGTTAATAACACGCATTGTGTCATCTGAGACAAATTCAGATGCTTTATCTGCGAATACATAAATAATACCGCCGCGTGCACGTACTTCTTCAACGTTTGATTTTAGCTTTTCCAGTAGCTCGTTATTAGGTGCAACAACAATGATTGGCATATCGGCATCAATCAGTGCCAATGGACCATGCTTTAACTCACCTGCTGCATACGCTTCGGCGTGAATATATGAGATTTCTTTTAGCTTAAGTGCACCTTCCATTGCGATTGGATACTGATCGCCGCGGCCTAAGAAAAGTGCGTGATGTTTATCTGCAAACTCTTCTGCTAGGTCTTCAATGCCTTCAGCAAGAGACAGTGACTCTTCAAGCTTGTTTGGTAACGTTTTAATAGCGTTAACAATTTCAGCATGCTCAAGGCCTTTTTCTTGGGCAATTGATGCAACGAGCATAAGTAAGCCAACAAGCTGAGTGGTAAAGGCTTTTGTTGATGCAACGCCAATTTCAGCACCTGCTTTCGTCATAAACGCAATATCTGATTCGCGCACTAGCGAGCTGCCAGGCACATTACAAATCGTCATTGAGCTCATGTAACCTTGCTCTTTAGCTAAGCGAAGTGCAGCTAAGGTATCGGCTGTTTCACCTGATTGTGAAATGGTTACAAGTAGGCTGTTTTCATGAACAAACGATTTGCGATAGCGGAATTCAGAAGCAATTTCAACGTTACAGCTAACACCGGCATACTGCTCTAACCAGTAGCGTGCAACCATACCTGAGTGGTATGAGGTACCGCAGGCAATAATCTGCACATGCTTAACTTGCTTGAAAATATCCGATGCTATATCGCCAAATGCGTCAACTGCAACTTTATCGCCATCAATACGCGCTTCTAGCGTATTGCGAACCGCAACAGGCTGCTCGTAGATTTCTTTGAGCATATAGTGGCGGTATTCGCCTTTGCCTGAGGCATCTTGTGTGATGTTAGATTCAACTACATCGCGTTCAACAGCGTTGCCATCGATGTCGAAGATTTCAACTGAATCACGAGTAATACGGGCAACGTCGCCTTCTTCTAAAAAGATAAAGCTGCGTGTTACAGGTAGTAACGCTAATTGGTCAGAAGCAATAAAGTTTTCGCCTAAGCCTAAGCCAATCACAAGTGGGCTACCAGAGCGAGCCACAATAATTTCATTTGAGTTTTCTTTATCGAAAACGACCGTGCCGTAAGCACCTTCAAACTCTTTTACCGCTGCTTGTACAGATGCTAGTAACGAGTCATGACTTTGACGAAGCTGGTGGATTTTATGCACCATTACTTCTGTATCGGTGTCTGATAAAAACTCGTAACCATCACCACGCAGTTGTGTGCGCAATTTTTCGTGGTTTTCAATAATACCGTTGTGCACAAGCGCAAGCTGCTGACTCGAAATGTGTGGGTGAGCGTTGGCTTCAGTCACGCTACCATGGGTTGCCCAGCGAGTATGCGCAATTCCTGTTGTGCCTTTTACATCTGCATCAGTAAGTGCTGCATCGAGATTAGCAACTTTGCCAACTGCTTTTACAGTGTTAAGTGTTTTGTCGTTGTTGCCTAATGCTACACCTGCTGAGTCGTAGCCACGGTATTCAAGGCGCTTTAGGCCTTCAATTAAAATTCGGTTAACTGGGCGTTCTGCCACAGCGCCAACAATGCCACACATAATAATCTCCTTAAATTGCACGGTATGTGAGCGTTAAATGGGTTACAGGTTTGTTGTCGGAACCTGCAAATGCGTTATTTGGCGCAAATAACAGTAACCTGATGTTGTTCAATTGCCTGCTTAGTGTTGTCGTCTAAGCCATCATCCGTTACTAAATAATTTACTTGCTGCCACGGTATTTCTAAATTCGGTATCTTCTTACCAATTTTGTTTGATTCAACAAGCACAATTACTTCTCTTGCTGAATCAGCCATAACGCGACTCAAACCGATCAATTCATTGAATGTAGTAGTACCTCTATCAATATCAATGCCATCGGCACCAATAAATAGTTGATCGAAGTCGTATGAGCGCACAACTTGCTCGGCAACTTGTCCCTGAAAAGATTCAGAGTGTGGATCCCAGGTGCCACCAGGCATTAATAAAGTTGGCTCATTTTCTAATGAAAGCAATCGGTTAGCTACATTTATGGCGTTGGTCATAACTACTAAACCACGCTTGTGTGAAAGCTCTGGGATCATTGCCGCGGTGGTACGACCGCTATCAATAATAATGCGGTTATGATCTTTAATTAGATCTGCTGCGGCTTTTGCTATTTGCATTTTGCGAATTGGATCGAGCTTTTCGTCGCTATTTGCAACGATCTCTTGTGGTAATGCCATTGCACCACCATAACGGCGCAACAGCAGGCCGCTTTGTTCAAGTGCGGTAAGATCTTTTCGAATCGTAACTTCTGACGTTGCAAACTGCTCAGCGAGTTGTTCTACACTGACCTCACCAAGTTCATTAACTTGCTGCAAAATAGTATGGCGCCTTTGTTGGGTGTTACGTTTCGTCATTTTTCTAATAAATTTCGTTTCGAAAGATACAGTATTTTAATTGAAACTTAACAGATCGCAAGCGCTTATTTTATGGCCGTTATGTGGTTCGTTGAAGATTATTGCTGAACATCTAGTAACAATTGCCAATATGGCTTTGTTGTAGTTGCTTAATGATTTATTTATAGTGCGTAAAGCGTTAATAAAAACAACAAGATGCTATGAAGGAAAAAAAGCAATCCAAACTTCACTTTTCGCAAGATAAGGTGAATCTATTTTTGGCGCTATGCGCCATTATTATTTCAGCAGCCTCATTTTATGCCACTTTTTTACAAGCCAATGCGGCAGAAAAGCAGGTAAAAGCGGCAACTTGGCCTTGGATGCAGTTTGTTTCTGGTAATGCGAATATGGAAAAACGCAGCCAAGAGATTACCTTTACCTTAAAAAACTCTGGCGCAGGGCCTGCTCTTGTTAAATATTTGAAGTATACCTACCAAGGTAAAGAGTATTACGATGTTTATGACTTTATCACTGCATGTTGTTTTGACATTAAGGCCTATGAAACGGCGCTGCAAGAACTGCAAAAAAAGTCCCCGAAGGTTAATTTCTTTAGAGAATTTGGTTGGATCACCACCTCGTTTGCGCAAAACGCACTTGTGCCACCGGGAGGCTCAATTAGTCTTTTAGCGCTTGAAAAAACCAAGTACAACGAGAAATTTTGGCAGATTCTTGATAAAAAACGCTTTAAAGTAAAAGCTGAGGTTTGTTACTGCTCAATACTCGAAAACTGTTATATCAGTAATGGCAAAGGTGATACGCAAGAAGTTGAAGTGTGTCCAGCAATTGTTGAATCAAAACCAATTGTAAAAACCACATCCGTAGAAACAAAAAAAGCCGCTAAATAGCGGCTTTTTCAATAGTGTTGCTGTTAGCTTTTCTTAACAGGGCGCTGCCAACCATCAATGTTGCGTTGCTTTGCACGTGATACCGCTAGTTGCTGCTCTGCAACATTAGCTGTAACAACTGAGCCTGCGCCAATTGTGGCTGTTTGACCAATTTCAACAGGCGCTACCAGCGAGCTGTTTGAGCCAATAAACGCGTTATCGCCTATAATGGTTTTAGATTTATTTACACCATCGTAATTACAGGTAATGGTGCCGGCGCCAATATTCACTTTTTCGCCTACTTCCGTATCGCCAAGGTACGTTAAATGATTCGCTTTAGAGCCTTTGCCTAAGCGGGTCTTTTTCATTTCGACAAAGTTACCAATGTGCGAGTCTTCTTCCATAATGGCACCTGGACGAAGGCGTGCAAATGGGCCAAGTGTACATTTAGCAGCAACTTTTGCCTCTTCAACAATAGAGTTAGCTTTAATCACCACGCCATCGCCAATTTCGCAGTCTTTTAGCACGCAGTTCGGGCCAATAACAACATCGTCACCAAGTACTACTTTGCCTTCAAATACTACGTTAACATCAATTTGTACGTCTTGACCTGTGGTGACTTCACCGCGTACATCAATACGCGCAGGATCAGCCAAGCTTGCGCCATTTAGCATTAAATCTTCAGCTTGCCACGCTTGATAAGCGCGCTCTAATGCAGCTAGCTGCACGCGATTATTAGCACCTTCAACTTCCATTAAATCGCTTGGTTGGGCAGAGGTAATTTCAACGCCATCAGCGTGCGCCATAGCAACAATATCTGTTAGGTAATATTCGCCTTGCGCATTGTTATTTGATAAGCGGCCGAGCCAATCACGTAACAAACCGCCGTTAACCGCCATAATACCTGAGTTGATTTCAGTGATTTTTAGTTGGTCTGGGTTGGCATCTTTTTGCTCAACAATACCCACAATATTGCCATTTTTACGCTCAATGCGGCCATAGCCCGACGGATCATCTAAGTTGACGGTTAAAATAGCGAGGCCTTTACTTGGTGTTACCTCAAGCAGTGCTTCTAATGTTGATTTTTTTGTAAGTGGTACATCACCGTATAGGATTAATACGGTATCGTCATTGGCAATATGCTCTTTCGCTTGTGCAACCGCATGACCAGTACCTAATTGTTCTGCTTGTAAAACCCAGTTCACATCGTTGTGTGCTAGGTGTTCTTGAAGTAATTCACCACCATGGCCATACACTAAATTTGTGGTTTTAGCGCCAAGCGATAATGCGTTATCAATAACGTGTTGCACCATAGGTTTATTTGCAACAGGGTGTAGGACTTTTGGTAGTTTTGAACGCATACGAGTACCTTTACCCGCAGCAAGAATAACAGTGGTTAATGCCATTAAATTAATTTCCTTTTTTCACATCGATAACAATCCAATATGGTTAGCGTTAAATAAACCCACTCCCTGTGCCGATTAAACTCACGTTTAAACATGAGTACCTAAATCATACTGAATTGTAAAAACGGCGGATATTTTAACCTGCATTGCAATTAGTTAAAACAGTGTAAGCGTAATAATAAAACTCAGTATAAAATCGTATTATTGTCTTAATTTCACCAGTTCTTTTTTAATTAAATACTTATTAATCTTTTGTTAAATACTGATTTTAAATGTTTTTTTAGTAATCTTAGATATTGAAAGCCTAGAGCATATACTTTAACCTTAATGCGAGTGCGAATAATTATCGTTAAGGAAAATGTAAATGAACTTCTCTCGTACGCTAGTTTCAACAGCCATTATTTTAGGCTTATCTACCACAGCGTTTAATGCACAATCCCAAAATAACAATGAAAAATCAGCAGGTGAGCAAGATATTGAAACGATTTCAGTATTTGGTCACAAGCTAACAGTAGCAAAGCATGATGCCGCGGCATCAATCTCACAAGTTAACGACGAACACATTAAGCGTAACCAAGAAGCTGAACTAAGCAATATTTTGAAAGAGTTACCGGGTGTTGATATGGCTGGCAGTGTAACGCCACTTTCAGGTCAACCAGCGATTCGTGGTTTATATGGCGAACGTATTTTTGTATCAATTGATAATGTGAAACGCAAAACAGAATCAGATGGCGGCAGCAATATTGCAACTATTAATAGCTTAGGTATAGATCCAGCCCAATTAAAGCAAGTTCAGGTACTGCGTGGCGCAGATTCGTTAACCGTAGGTTCTGGCGCAGTAGGTGGTAGTATTCGTTTGGTCACTAAAGATGCAAGCGATTACTTAAATGGTGAAGAAGGTTTTGGCGCTCGCGCTCAGGTAATGCACCAATCTGTGTCTGACTCGAATAGTTTTAGCGGTTCTTTATTTGCATTAACTGCGCAAACAGACACGGTTTTGCATGCCTCTTATGTTGAATTTTCAGATATTGATGTTGTACCAAGCGACGATAAAGGCGACGAAGTTGGCGAGTTAGCCAAGTTGGAAAAAATCAGTAATGACTCAGCTAGAACCAACGCAACAATTAAAAACACGTGGTATTTTGCACCAGATCATAGTTTACAAACCAAATTAGATTGGAGTGAAACCGAATCGCTTAATCAGCCTTATGGGCAGCGTTTAGATTTAGCACTGCGTTATCCTACATTGTCTGAAGACTATAAAAATGACTACATTGAATTAATGAGTAGTTATACCTATCAGCCAACCTCACCGCTTATCGATTTAGATGTGCAGGCGGTGTTCTCAAAGAAAAGTTACGATGAAGTAACCATGGGGTACATTGTAAATCGTGGTAATAAAATAGCGTTCGATAAATTAAGCGATGGCAGCAACACACGCACAGGCTTAAGGATTGCTAACTTATCTGAATTTGAAGGCGTGATTAATCACAAATTAGCGCTTGAGTTCAATTTTGAATACGAAGAATTTGAACAAAATGAGTTTGAAGAAGGTGTCAGCTCAACGTTCTACGGTAAAAGTGATTCAACTAATTTCTCATTTGCGGCAATTGACCAAGCCAGCTTTTTAAACGATACATTACTGACCACAGCGGGGTTGCGCTATGATGTCTTCGATCGCAGTAGTAACACATTTGATGACTACGATAATAGCGATAGCGGCGAGTTATCTAGTGAATTAGGTATAACCTATAAAGCGACTGATTTCCTTAATTTTTATGCCAAATATGCAGAGGCATTTCGCGCACCTTCAGTACAAGAACTGTATAAAAAAGATGAGTGGCGCTGCCACATTGGCGGCAAAATTTGCTATCAAGAACCGCAGCCTGACTTAAAGCCAGAGCTATCAGAAAATATTGAAGTGGGCTTTGGCTTAGATTGGTCTAACGTTGCTTTTGCCGATGTGTTCACTGTTAAAGCTATGTATTTCAATAACGATATCGAAAACTTTATCGATAACGTACCGTTTATGTATTACGTTGACGAAAATGGCAATAAGCAGTTAGGTTCACCTGGCCCTAACCCTAGCAATGGTGTGCCGGTTGCCACGCACCGAGATTACAGCGCGAAGAATATCGGCAAACTTGAAAGCAGCGGTGTTGAATTAGAGCTGCATTACTCGCTTAGTAAATTTGATGCGTATTTAGGGTATTCCACAATTGAAATGGATGCGTACGGCGTACCTAACTTCTTTTTAGGTACCATTGAAAATGACAAACAAGCCTACACAGAAGCACCTGCAGATAAACTCACGCTTAATCTAAATTATCAAGTGCTTGATAGCCTGAATGTGGGTGTGCAGATGCTTGCATATGCTGAGCAAAAACGCTTGCAAGAAGCCTATTTAGACCGAGGTTGGGGCACTGATTCATACCAACTTTATAATTTAAATGCGAGCTATCAAGGCGAAGGTGTGCTTTCAGGGGTAGGCGTTGTTGTAGGGGTGGATAATATTACCAACGAACGCTATTTACGTGCACCAGCCAGTAATGCAACAGATGCAGGTGAACTAGGACGTAACTACAAAATTACGGTAAGTTATCAATTCTAATATAAAAAAGCAGGCACACTGTGCCTGTTTTACTTATCTGTTTATAGCTTAGGTTTTACAAACTTAAGCGTGAAACGGTTACTTTCACCAATAGCAAGGTACTTAGCTTTGTCTTTATCACCTAGTGCAAGTGTTGGTGGTAATGTCCATACGCCTTTTTCGTACTGTGCTTGATCAAGCGGGTTGGCATTCACGCCCGAACTGGCAACTAATTTAAAGCCTGCTTTTTTAGCGGCAGCTTCAACTACACTTTGTTTAATGTAACCCGATTGGCGAAAGGCTTCTGTGTCTAGGTTTTCAGGTAATTTATGATCAACGACACCTAACACACCGCCAGGTTTAAGCGCTTTAAATGCAGCATCAAGTGTTGATTGCATCATCTCGTCGCTAGTCATATAAAAATTATGTAAGTTACGGAAAGTTAGCACCATGTCGGCACTGCCAGCAGGGGCCAATTCTGGGCTAAATTTAGGGTGAAATTCGGTGATTTCAGTTTTGCTGAGTGCCGGTGTGTTTTTAATTTTTGCCTGATACTTGGGTAAATGTTTATTGAAGTAACCAATATCTGTACCTGACGGAAAATGCGCTGCAACAAATTTACCTTTTTCAGCTACCATAGGCGCAATAATTTCGGTGTACCAACCGCCGCCTGGCCAAATTTCTACCACATTCATATCTTTGCTTAAACCAAAGAAATTTAGCGTTTGTTGTGGGTTACGAAATTCATCACGTGCTTTATTTTTATCGCTGCGTAATTCGCTTTTTACTGTGTCTTGTAGCGTTGTCGCATGTGCGACAGTGATAGATGCGGTCGCAATTGCTGCACTAATCGCTAGGTTAAGTAAGGTTTTCATGTTTAGTCCCTAAAGGTAAATTATCGGTACAAGCTAAACATAAAACTGTTGATTGTTTAAGCATTTTGCGTTGTAACTTGTTGCAAAATATTTCTATTTAGCCAACTGCTAAATTTTTAATCGATTTTTTAGGTGGTTTTAACTCAAGCAAACTAGCTAATTAATCACGATTTTGTTTCAATTCGTTACAGAATAAACGTGACAACTAGAAGACTCCGAGATGAAGCAAATATTAAAGACCTCACTTGCGATGGCAGTGAGCTTAGCGTTGTGCTCACAGGCAGGCGCAGAAGAAGCGAAAAAAGAAGAGAAAAAAGAGTGGCAAGTTGAAGCGCCACAAGGTGAATTTTTAGATGCCAACATCAAAGTGCAACAAGGTACTTGGATGAACGTAGATGTAAGCCCAGATGGAAAAACACTGGCATTTGATCTACTTGGTGATATTTACACAATGCCAATTTCAGGCGGTAAAGCAACTAAGCTAACGTCAGATATTCCTTGGCAAATGCAGCCGCGTTTTAGCCCAGATGGCAAAAAAATCGCGTTTACGTCAGACCAAGGTGGCGGCGACAATATTTGGCTAATGAACATTGATGGTTCAAACCAAGTTGCGGTAACCAACGAAACATTCCGTTTATTAAATAGCCCTGTATGGAGCCCTGATGGTGACTTTATCGCTGCGCGTAAACACTTTACGGGCACACGTTCACTTGGCGCTGGTGAAGTATGGCTTTACCACAAAGCAGGCGGCAAAGGTGTACAGCTAACTAAGCGTGCAAATGACCAAAAAGATTTAGGTGAACCAGCATTTTCACCTGATGGTCGCTATGTTTATTTCTCACAAGACGCGACACCAGGTAAAACGTTTCACTACTCAAAAGATTCAGTTGCGGGCATTTATAAAATTAAACGCTATGACCGTGAAACTGGTGAAATTGAAACCATTATTGAAGGCATGGGTGGCGCAATTCGCCCAACACCATCACCTGATGGCAAAAAGCTTGCTTACGTAAAACGTGATGATTTCCAATCAAGCCTTTATGTATATGACTTTGCTACGGGGGAACACACAAAGCTATATGGTGCGCTTGAGCGTGATATGCAGGAAACATGGGCAATTCACGGTGTTTATACGACCATCGCTTGGACCCCTGACAATGAAGAGCTGATCTTCTGGGCGGGCGGTAAACTTCACAAGCTGGATGTTGAAAGCAAGAAAGTAAGCGACATTCCTTTTGAAGTGGAAACTAGCAAAAAGCTACAAACGGCATTACGTGTTGCACAAAATCTTGATACCAAAGAATTTGACGTAAAAATGCTACGCAATGTGCAAGTTTCGCCAGATGGTGAAACTGCGATTTTTGAAGCTATGGGTCATATTTACAAGCGTGATTTAGAGTCGGGTAAAGTAAGACGCTTAACTAAACAAAGCGACCACTTTGAGTTCTTCCCGTCGTTTTCTCGCGATGGTAAGAAGATAGTGTACGTAACTTGGGATGATAACGAGCAGGGCACTATTCGTGTGGTGTCAGCACGTTCAGGCCGCGGCAAGGACATTGTTGAAACTAAAGGTAAATACGTTGAACCAACCTTTAGTCCAGATGGCGATACTGTGGTGTACCGTAAAATTAAAGGCGGTGCGATTCTAGATCCAAGTTACTCGGTAAAACCGGGTATCTATGCTGTAAGCAGCCGTGGCGGTGACGAAGAATTTATTACCAAGCATGGCATTCAACCGCAATTTGGTGCTGAGAACGACCGTATTTATGTAATGCAAGCATGGCCAAAACCATCGCTTTCTGTGGTTGAACTAGCCAGCAAAAAAGAGCGCAAACTATACGAAGCAAAACATGCGACTGAATTCCGTGTATCGCCGGATGGCAAGTACTTAGCGTTTGCTGAGCGTTTTAAAGTATTTGTGACGCCATTTGTGGAGCGCGGCAAAACCATTAATATCGGTCCGAAAGATAGTCAGTTCCCGGTTGAGCAGTTATCCGTTCGCGCTGGTGAAAACATTAGCTGGAATACGTCAGCTGATAAGCTTTACTGGTCGCTAGGTCCAGAGCTTTACCATGCTGACTTAAACGGTGTGTTTGATATTGCCAAAGATGAGTCAAAGTCGTTTAAAGTTGAAAACGGCCAAAACATTGGCTTTAAACAAAAAATGGATGCACCAAAAGGTGTAATTGCACTGACTGGCGCACGCATCATTACCATGAAAGGTGATGAAGTCATTGAAAATGGCGTAATCGTAACGGATGGTAAGCACATTAAAGCGGTTGGCTCTGTGGCAGATGTGAACGTACCAAGTGATGCATTAATTATTGAGATGAACGGCAAAACCATTATGCCGGGTCTTGTTGATGCACACGCGCACGGTTCGCAAGGTTCAAATGAAATTATTCCTCAGCAAAACTGGGAAAACCTAGCAGGCTTGGCATTTGGTGTAACGACAATTCACGATCCATCAAATGACACAACTGAAGTATTCGCAGCCAGCGAAATGCAAAAAGCCGGTAAAATTGTCGCGCCGCGTATTTTCTCAACTGGTACGATTTTATATGGTGCGAACATGCCTGGTTACACAAGTCATGTTGATAGCCTAGACGATGCGAAATTCCATATTGAGCGTCTACAAAAAGTGGGTGCGATTAGTGTTAAATCGTACAACCAGCCTCGTCGTAATCAGCGTCAACAAGTTGTGCAAGCTGCACGTGAACTAGGCATGATGGTAGTGCCAGAAGGCGGCTCATTACTGCAGCATAACTTAACCATGGTGGTGGATGGCCACACGGGTGTTGAGCACTCACTACCAGTGGCGAATATTTATGATGATATTAAGCAGCTGTGGAGCCAAACTAAAGTAGGTTATACACCAACGTTAGGTGTTGCCTATGGTGGTATTTGGGGTGAAAACTACTGGTACGATAAAACAGATGTGTGGTCGCATCCAATTCTGTCGAAATACGTACCTAAGAACAAGCTTCTACCGCGCTCTATGCGCCGCGTTAAAGCGCCTGATCATCATTATAATCACGTGAATAACGCCCGTGTTTCGAAAGAATTACAAGACTTAGATGTACTAGTAAACATTGGTGCTCACGGTCAACGTGAAGGCTTAGCGGCACACTGGGAAATGTGGATGTTCGCGCAAGGTGGCATGGCACCACTTGAGGTGATCCGCACTGCAACTATCGACCCTGCAACGCACTTTGGTTTAGATAAACACATCGGTTCACTTGAAGTAGGTAAGCTTGCCGACTTAATGGTGATCGATGGCAACCCGTTAGAAAATATTCGCGATACTGATAAAGTAACGCACACTATGATTAACGGTCGTTTATTCGATACCGCAACGATGAATGAAGTAGGTAAGAAAAAACGCGAAAAGTTGTATTTTGAAGAATAAGCTTTACGTAATCTGATTTCAGGTTAAATAACGAAAAGGCTGAACTTAAGTTCAGCCTTTTTTATGTTGTAGCGTTATTCGTCTTGATACTTGTCTTTAATAGCGAGGATTTTATCGAGCTCCTGGCTAAATAAATCAACCAACTTAGGCTCAAAATGCTTACCTTTTTGCTCGTGTAAAAAAGCCATAGTTTTTTCAATGCTCCACGCTTCTTTGTAGGGACGTTTACTGGTTAATGCATCAAATACATCTGCCAGTGCAACAATGCGCCCTTCAATTGGAATTTCTTCGCCCTTAAGGCCTTTAGGGTAGCCGCTGCCATCCCATTTCTCATGGTGGGTCAATGCCACTGTTTTTGCTAACGCGATGAGCTCTGAATCGTCATCACCGAGTATTTCAACACCTATTTCAGGGTGTTTTTTCATAATCGCGAACTCTTCTTCGGAGAGTTTGCCGGGTTTTAGCATGATGTGATCGGGAATGCCGATTTTGCCTAAATCGTGCATGGGGGCTGTGTGTAGCAGCAAGTCGGCTCGCTGCTCTGAAAAGCCATAGGCTAACGCAATAATTTTAGCGAAGTGGCTCATGCGCATAACATGCATGCCAGTTTCGTTGTCTTTAAATTCGGATGCGCGACCTAAGCGTTGAATGATTTGCAGCCGCGTTTCTCTTAGCTCTTCAGCATTGACTAGCGATAAGTGGGTTGCAACTCTGGCTCTAACAATGGCAGGTGATACCGGCTTGGTGATGTAGTCAACAGCGCCAATTTCAAAGCCTTTTGTTTCGTCGGCTTCTTCTGATAATGCAGTGACAAAAATAACCGGAATATTCTGTGTTAGCGTATTGGCTTTCAGTTGCTGACAGACGTCAAACCCTGTCATATCAGGCATCATAATATCTAATAAAATAAGTTGTGGTTGTTGGCTACAGGCCAAACGCAGCGCTTCTTCACCACTTTTAGCAAAGGCAATACGGTAGTCTTGGTTGAGTATTTGATTGAGTACTCGTAAATTAGCTGGCTCATCATCAACAACTAAAATCAGGGGTGTGTTATCTTGCATTGAGATACCTCATGTCAGCTTATTTAATAAATGCTCAATGGCTTCACAGCCGAGCGCGAAGTCAAAGTCGTTAATTGCATTACTAATGGCCATAATTTCATTATGGTAGTGCTCGTCTTGTAAGGCGAGTAATTGTGATAGTGCCTGCTCATCAATCTCGTTATGCTCTGCGTGATGTTTCAAGCTGTGCAATACGTTTAATAACTGTGGTTGGATGTGCTTGTTATCTTGTTCAATGAGCGCTTCATTCTGCTCGGCCAAGACTTTTTGCTTCACTTGATTGAAGACGGTGTCAATTTGCTGCAATATTGTCTCACCTTGTTCAGGATGACTGCAAATAATCGATTCGAGCAGTTCAACTTTACGCATGAGTTGGGTAAGAGAAAGGTTGCCACACACGCCTTTTAAACCATGTGCGATTTGCAATAATTCGGGCCATTGTTGCTGTTTATAATGAGTTGATAACAGTTCAACAGCACTTTGTTGCTCTGAAATAAAACGTGACAGCTCGTGATAATAAGCCGTTTTGCTGCCCCATAGCGCAATGCCTTTTTTGTCATCAATTAATTTATCATGGTTATTGTTACCATTTACGTGCGTGATTGAGTTATTTAACCCAAGCACTCGGCTGATTTCATTAAATAGCGCGTTTTTATCAACGGGTTTGTTGGCAAAACCATCCATACCCGCATTCTCGGCGGCTTGTTTATCGGCCTCTAACACACTGGCAGTAAAGGCAATGATAGGAAGTCGAGTTAAGTTTTGTTGTTGCTCGGTCGCTCGTCTTTTGGTTGCAGCGGTTAAACCATCCATTACTGGCATTTGAATATCCATAATTGCAAGGTCAATGGCGTCATCCGATGCCATACGAATTAACGCTTGCTTGCCGTCGCGTGCGGTTATTACTGTATGCCCTTCTCGCGACAGTAGCACCGATAGTAACTCGATATTTTGCTGAATATCATCGACGATTAAAATGGTTAACGGTGGCAGTTTTACCTCATCAGACGGTGCCGCAAGAGGTTTGATGTTAGCTGTGGTACTCGCCGCCAATGGTAAGGTGAAATAGAACAATGAACCTTTATCGAGTGTGCTGGTGGCACTAATTTCTCCGCCCATTAACTCTACTAACTGTTTGCTTATTGTTGTACCAAGTCCGGTACCACCAAAGCGGCGACTCATCGATGAGTCAGCTTGAGTAAACGCATCAAACACATGTTGTAACTGTGATTCTGTCATGCCAATACCCGTATCTTCGATAGCAAAGGACACTTGGTTATCTTTGGTTGGCTTTACGGTTAGTGTGACACTACCTTGCTGGGTAAATTTAATGGCATTGTTAACTAAGTTCGTAAGCACTTGGCGAATGCGTTCTGGCGAACCCAAGTAGCTGGCTTTTAATTTAGGATCGAGATTTAAATTGAGTGCAATGCCTTTGTTACGCGCCTGCAACCACAGCGTGGAAACAACTTCATCGACTTCTTGAACAAGTGAGAAATCTCGAATCTCGAGCTCAAGTTTTCCTTTATCGAGTTTGGCACTATCTAAAATATCATTGAGTAGATGCAGCAAAGATTTAGCTGAGTTATTAATTGTTGTTAGATGACGCTGCTGCTCTTGCTGCAAATCGCTTTCCAGTAAAATGTCGCTAAAGCCAATAATGGCATTCATGGGAGTGCGAATCTCATGACTCATATTGGCCATAAAGCTAGCTCTGGCAGCGGCTGCTTGTTCAGCGCTCTCTTTCGCATTCACCAGCGCTTGCTCCATTTGTTTGCGCTCAGTAATATCCATAATAAAGCCATCTAACCAAGAATCTTGCGTACTTTCATTACTGGCATGTGTGCCTTGCTCCATCACCCAGCGAACTTCTCCATCACGGTTAATTATGCGGTACTCTAAGCTGAACGCTCCTTGCTCTGGAATACTGGCAAAAATGCGCTCTTTGTCGTCAGGATGAAACAAATCAGAAAAGCTGCGTTTGGGATTTGGCATTAAAAAGTCGGCTGCGTGATAGCCAGTAATGCTTTGTACAGCATTACTGATATACATCATTGGCCACTCAGGTGTATTTTTACAACGATAGGCGATGCCTGGAATATTGGTGATCAGCGAGCGGAATTTTTCTTCGTTTTCTCTTAGCGCTTTTTCCATGCGCAGGCGCGGGCGGATATCACTGATAAAGGCGACGAAAAAGTCATTGGTAGAAAGCTTTACATGACCAATTGCAAGACGTATTGCGACAAGCTCACCGCTTTTATGGCGGGCTTTAACCTCCCGCCCTTTTCCAATAATATTTGCTTGCCCAGTAGAAAGGTAGCGGGAAATGTAATCATCGTGATTGTCGTGGTAGGGTGTAGGTACGAGCACGTTAACATTTTTTCCGATAATTTCATCTGTAGACCAGCCAAGTAATTCCTCTGTCGCTTGGTTGATACTGAGTACAGTGCCACTACGATCAATGCTTACGATACCATCAACAGCGGTATCCATCATGGCACGAATACGGCGCTCGCTCTCGGCTGCTTTGACTGAGATATCTTTGTAGCGATAAAGCATATTAAGGCCCAGCACTAAGCAAATGATTACGGCTGTGGTAATTGAAATACCCAATGCAAGATAAATTGAAATTTCCGATGTTTGTTCACTGAGTTCAAGGCCTGGAGGCCTAACAAAACGCGCCGCTGCCATGCCGGTGTAGTGCATACCAGTAATAGCGCAGCCCATAATAATGCTCGACCACACTTTGGCGTAAGGCAAGGACTTACCTTGTGTGCTAAAAACCGCAAGACCAAAATTAACCCATAACGACAACATAGCCAGTGACACAGCAACCACAATTGATAAACCAAATACCCAAGGTTCGTAGCGGAGCAAAGGTGCCATTTCCATCGCTGCCATACCGGTATAATGCATGGTGCCGATGCCTGCACCGACAAGCACACCACCAATTAGCAGCGGGATAAAGCCTTTGCGGTGGCTATTTATAAAATTTAGCGCGACCCAGGAAGCAAAAATACCTGGCAGCATCGAAAGAAAGGTAATTGCTCCATTGTATTCAACGCGTGTACATAGATCGAATGCGAGCATGCCGATAAAGTGCATGCTCCAAATACCTCCGCCTAACGCAATGCTGCCAATTGCTAGCATGGTGTGGCGTCTTGCTGTTGAATGCGTTTTTGTCACTTGTGACGCGACTTGCAACCCCATGAATGATGCAAAAATAGCAATTAAAATTGAAAGAGTTACCAACCAAGGGTTGTAGCTACCATAAATCAGTAGGCTGTCGGTGGGCACTGAAAAGTGTGAAAATATCCAATCAAGCATCTCTATTTACCAAGGTTTTAGTATAGAACGGCTGCTATATTTAGTAAGTTTAACACTTTACGGTAAAAACCATTACCGATTTGATGTTCTGCTCTGATTAGTTGAGAACATGCAGCTATATTTTTGTTTAAGTTATATACTTATAGCCATCTAGATGTAGTAAGGTGTTGTGTGAAAGTGAATAGTGTCGTGCGTGTTTGGTTGTTTTTAATGCTGCTGATGTGGTCAGTATTTGCTAGTGCCAATTCCCATATGAAGGTTGTTTTTATTAACCCGGGTTATGCCACAGATAATGATTCTGGCGACTTTTGGCCAAACGTGAATCACTTTATGGTTGCCGCTGCAAACGACCTCAATATCGATCTCGTATCATTGCATGCTGAACGCAATCATATTCTGATGAAAAAAATGGTTAGCGACGCGATAGCGCTAAAGCCCGATTACTTAATTCTCGTAAACGAAAAGCAAATGTTACCGCAAATGCTAGAGCAGCTTGTTGGCACCGAGATTAAAGTGTTTTTGCTGCTTAATAAATTTAGCCGTTCACAGCAGGCATCGCTGCCACAGGCGATCACGAGTAAAGTAATAGGGTGCTTATCGCCGAACAATAAAGAGGTTGGTGAACAGCTTGCACAGGCATTAATTAAACGCGCTGGTAAGTTTAAAAAACAGCAGCTTACTATGTATGCACTGCTTGGTGATTACAATACACCGGCGGCAGAGGAGCGTCGCTTTGGTTTGCAGCGCGCCTTAAAAAAACACCCTCATGTGAGTTTAATAGACTCAACGGTTGCCAATTGGTCGGAGTCGAAAGCTTACAAAAAAACCTATGGCGTATTGTCAAAGCATCCCGCTGACATTATTTGGTCGGCAAATGATGCAATGGCGTTTGGTGCGATTGCAGCGGTAAATAAGCTAAAGCAATCAGATAAGGTCATTATTGGCGGCATTAATTGGGATGTTCACGATAAAGGATATGCGACCGATGTGTCTTTTGGTGGGCATGTAACGTTAGGCGCAAAAGCATTATTGATGCTGCATGATAATCACCTTTACCCAGAAAACGCGGGCGCTATGAGTCAGCAAATCGCAATTTTTGAGTCCTCGGACTCACCAGCTCGAGCGCCGTTTGGCAAACTATTACGTGAACAAGAGTTTGAACAAATCGATTTTTCGCGTTTTTCTGTGTCGGCGCAGCAACCGCTAGAATTTAACTTGCAAAACTTGGTCAATACTCGGCATTAGAGTCTGTTGAGTTTTGCAGTCCTTTTGTTGTGAAAGAAATTTATTGATGCGTAATCTTGTAGCTACTTAGCGCAGGTTGCAAATCATTACGCCGATGATTTGCTCGGCGCTAATCGGTCCTATTTGGCAGCAGGCCAAACTGTTAGGGTCGTCACCAGCTAGCCAATAAAGGCCATTTTTATCTTGATAGGCAATGCGTTGAATTATCGCGCCAAAAATAGGGTGTGCGACTTTAACTATTTGCCCTTTTTTTAAATGTTTCATACTGCCAAAGCTATGTAATAGCACATAGTTATTGGGCATTATCGCGGGCGACATGCTGCTGCCCGTTACTTTATTTATGCTTAACCCGAACATTTTTTGTGTTCTCTGTTTTAAGCGATGCGTCGCAATTTGCCGTAACAACTTCAAATTTAAATAGTTTATCGAGCTGAGTTAGAGCCCTATTCAAGCTTGCTGCTTTTTTCATCTTTCCTCCTTAGCAAGGTTACGCATTTTTATCTTGTAACTGACAAAAACAAACAGTAATACCGTTGGTGTTATCCATGCTAGGTGAATGAACAGGTCAAACAATGGGCTATGATCATGCCCTGTATGTGCCATTAGGCTATGTGGTAGCAATAAACATATTGCTATGATTTTGATGTATAGATTAGACATACCATTCTCCTAACTAGTGCACTAACGCAGTTTTTAATTTTGCGTTTTTAATATCTGCGGGTGCGGCACACACATGGTCGAGCACATCCATACAGCGCGTGTAATTTGCATGTTTTCCTTTAAATGTCGAAATGCTTTTAAACGTGACTGAGGACATTTGTAAGGCATGGCTTTGCGCATGCTCAGAGACTGCTTTATTGTTGGCTTGCTGCAACACGCGATAATGGGCGTGCAATAAACATTGCAGTGCACGTTCTAACTGGCCTTGTTGTTCGTAGGTGGCAGCGAGGTTCTGATAACCGCATACCCAAGCTTGCATCGCTTCTAAGTTGCTAATTTTTTGTTGCCATAGCAAATCAACCAGCTCAATAGCGCGATTATAGTAACGTTCCGCCTCTAGCCAATTATGTGAATCAAAACACTCATTGCCTTTAATCATTGTGGATTGCCAGCTCATATTAAAATACCTAACCTATCAACTTAATGATAATGATTATTGATCGCGTTTGAGCCATTGTAAAGAAAAAAGGCTCAATTAGATTGAGCCTTGCGTGCTAGGGAACTTAGCTATAAATTGATTTTACAGCTTAGGGTTTATAAAACTTAGACTGTTTAATGATTTGGATATCCGGTTGCTCAATAGCTTGAACTTTAAAGCGAACATCCGTCACTTTTTGTTTTAAATCATAGCCATCAGCCGTAATCGTGACTGGGAACTGGCTCATTTCACCAGCTGGAATAACAATGTTTTGTGGTGCGCTTAGTACAAAACGTGAGTCTTCGAGCAGTGTTAGCGTGTAATTCAGGGTATTTTGCGTTTTATTGGTAATTCTTAGCGTGTAGGTGTTCTCAGTTAACCCTTCGTAATTCACGCGATAAAGCGCATTTCGGTCACGTAGAATACTGGTTTCAATAGGTACGCGTAAATTCATCCAAATCAGCATAGTGATGATTACTAAGCCAGTAAAAAATCCATAACCTACGAGCTTTAAACGGAATTTATCGGTCTTTTGGCCAGCTAGTTGGTGTTCACTGGTGTAACTAATTAAACCTTTTTGGTAATTAAACTTTTCCATGGTTTCGTCACAAGCATCAATACATGCGCCACAGTTAATGCACTCGTATTGCATGCCGTTACGAATATCAATACCGGCAGGACACACTTCAACGCATAGGTTACAGTCAACACAATCACCTAAACCAAGTTGTTTCGGATCATCTTTACGTTTGCGGCGACCGCGTGATTCACCACGTTTTTCATCGTAGGCAACGACATACGTATCTTTGTCGAACATTACTGCTTGAAAGCGAGAATACGGGCACATGTAAATACACATTTTCTCTCTTAAGAAACCTGCGTTACCGTAAGTACACACGGCAAATAGACCTACCCAAAACCAAATCAAGCCAGACCAATCTAAGGTTACTAAATTGCTATATAACTCTTTAACAGGAACAAAGTAGCTAAGAAAGGTGGTAGCAGTTAAAAATGAAATACTCAGCCAAGCTAAATGCTTGAGGCCTTTTTTGCGAAATTTTTCAAATGACATGGATGATTTATCAAGCTTAATGCGCTTATTGCGGTTGCCTTCCACTTTTTCTTCAACCCAAATAAACATCATCATCCATACCGTTTGCGGGCAGGTGTAACCACACCAAACTCGACCGAGCCAGGTGGTAACAAAAAATAGTGCAAATGCACCCGCCATAAATATCCATGCTAGCAAGGTGAAATCTTGCGGGAATAAGGTGGTATTAAAAAAGCGAAACTGCTGCGCGCCGATATCGAGTAATATGGCTTGCTGACCTTGGTAAGGAATAAAAGGGATTAAGATAAATGCCAACATCAATGCCCAGCCAATATAGCGGCGTAACTTTTGGTATTTACCTTTTTGTGACCTGACGTAAATTGGCCCCTCAGTTTTGTAGGGCTTAATGATCAGATCTTCTTCTTTGATATCAAACTTCATAATATTTCTCGACAGTAGATAGAGCATTGCGCTTATCTAGTGCTTAACAAATACTATGCCAAAAAGAAGTTATTGTAACCTTATGAAATATAAGATTAATTATTGTTTTTAGTTTTTATCTAAGCCGCGTTATTTAGCGTGTCCGCGATATATCGTGGATTTTAGCTGTTCTTTTTATGATAAAAACAGCTAAAAACGTCATTTTATATTCGTGTAATACCGAGCTTTTTCATTTTTGAGCGCAAGGTGCTTTCAGGTAGGTCGAGTAGTTTGGCTGCGCCATTGCTCCCGCCTATCTTACCTGAGCATTGTTCAAGCACTTGCTCTATGTAAGAGCGTTCCATTTCTGCTAGCGTAAGTTGTGCAAAGTTACTGGCATCTAAATTGGCTTGAAAATCTTGCTTGATTTGAATCAGCGAACTCTGACTTAAGATGACTTCGCGTTCGAGTACGTTTTGCAGTTCACGAATATTGCCAGGCCAATGATAGGTTGCAAGGCGCTTTAAACTGGCCTTGCTGATGCCTTTGATTGGTTTACTCAATTTGCGAGCAAGCTCCGAAATAATATTATGACAAAGCAAAGGTAAATCATCTAAGCGCTCTCTGAGGGCTGGCATAGTAAGGGGAAACACGTTCAGGCGATAATATAAATCCATGCGAAACTCGCCTTGCTGAACCATTTTTAATAGGTCTTTGTTCGTTGCTGCGATAACGCGAATATCAACCTTAATCGTTTGGTTACCACCAACGCGTTCAAATTCTTGTTCTTGCAGTACACGCAGCAATTTGCTCTGTGCTTCAAGGCTCAGCTCGCCAACTTCGTCTAAAAATAAGGTGCCTTTGTCTGCCAGTTCAAAGCGCCCTTTACGTCTTTCGGTAGCGCCAGTAAATGCACCTTTTTCATGACCGAACAGCTCACTTTCTAACAAACTAGGTGTAAAAGCCGCGCAATTTACTTTAACCAAAGTATTGTGGCAGCGTTTGCTTAAGCGATGAATATTACGGGCTATCAGCTCTTTACCTGTGCCGTTTTCACCTAAGATCAGAACAGTGCTGTCGGTTTTACTGACTAAACTTACTTGCTCAAGCAACTGCTTAAATCGCGGGCTTTGTCCTACTAAGCCAGAGTCGCTCCAGTTTTCGTCGATCTCACTTTGAAGATAAGTATTTTCTGCTTGTAATTGTTCAGATAAGGCTTGCACTTGGGCTAGCGCTTCACGCAGTGCGCGATCACTTTCTTGCTGCTTAGTTACATCGCGGAAGATAGCAACAGCACCAACTATTTCGCCATTTTTATAAACGGGAGTCGAAGTGTATTCTACTGGAAAGCTTGAGCCATCTTTGCGCCAAAATACTTCGTGGCTAATACTGCGCTCTTGGCCGTCTTGCATGGTGGCATAAATATTACATTCATGCGCTGGGTATGGGCTGCCATCGGCGTGGCTATGATGGTGATACTGATGAATTTTTTCGCCGAGTAGCTCGCCGGCTTGCCAGCCTGTCATGCGTTCTGCTGCAGGGTTTATAAATACAGCTTTTCCTTCTAAATCAAAGCCATAAATGCCTTCACCAACCGCATTTAGCAATAGCTCTGAGTCTGCTAGCAAGTTTTTAAGATTGTCCATATATCACAGCCCACGAAATATCGAGGGCTAATGATGCCAAGCTTATCATCAAATTACCAGCAACGAATCATCTGTATTTTAATGATAAGTGGCAATATAAAATGACGAGCGATCTGTTTATCCCTTTGTTTACCCGTAAAATATTGCAAACAATAAGAAAAAGCGGGAAAAACAATGACACAGGCAATGATCCGTGTGGAAGAGGTAAGTAAGCAGTACGCCTCAACTAAAGCGGTTAATCAGTTAAGCTTTGCGGTAAATAAAGGCGAAATTTTTGCCTTATTAGGGCCTAACGGCGCAGGTAAATCATCGCTCGTACGTATGTTAGTAGGTTTTACAAAACCTGATAGCGGGAAAATATCAATTCAATTAGATGGTAGCTACTTTAGTGAAATTCCAGCGAATAAGCTGGGCTACTTGCCAGAAGACCGCGGACTCTATGGCGAAAAAACCTTACTGCAAAACCTTCATTACTTTGCTGCGCTGCATGGTGTAAGTAAACAACAAGCAAAACAAAATATTGATTACTGGCTAAAGCGATTTGATTTACTAGGCCGCGAAAATGAACCACTTAAATCACTTTCAAAAGGCAACCAGCAAAAAGTTCAGCTGATCACCGCAATTTTACACAGCCCTGAAATTGTTATTTTGGATGAGCCATTCTCTGGACTTGACCCGATTAACCAAGAAAAAGTTGTATTGTTTTTAGCAGAGTTAAAGCAACAGGGAATGACGGTTATTTTAAGTGCCCACCAAATGGCGATGGTAGAAAAAATGGCTGACAGAATGATGTTAATGAACAAAGGCGAAGCTGTTTTATATGGTTCACTTAGTGCGATTAGAGAACAAATTGGTGGTGCGTTAGAACTTGAAGTGAGCTTTAGCGGTGAATTAAATGCCGAAGCGCTGCAAACGCATTTTGGCGACATTAACTACCGCCTAAATAAAGCGAATACCTTGATTGTTACGTTAAATGATAAAGCACAGCTAAATGATGCGTTAGCAATTCTGCCTAAGTTAGGTCAAGTAGAGCATTTATCAAGCCGTACCATGGATTTACACCAAATGTACTTAAAAGCAATTGAATCGCACCAAAAGCATGCGTTAACTGAGGAGAGTAGTGATGAATAACCAAGTAACACAAGTTGCTAAATGGGAATTTATGCACTTTTTCAAATGGAAGCAGGAGCTTATTAGCAAGTTAATTATGCTGGTTATCGCTGTGGTCGTGTTTTTTTGGCAAAGTGCGTCAAGTTTTACTAGCATTGATTATCGTATTGCAGTTTCGGCTAATAGTGCTTTTGACATGACCTTGGACGGTTATGTGTTTACGCAAACACAAGACGATAAAGAAAAGCTTACCTCTGCCCTTGAGGCGCAAGAATTTGATGCTGTGTTACTCATTGATGAAGCCGTAAGCCCTGTAAACATTGAGTTTATTAGCAAAGGCAAAATGGCGTGGCAACAGACTTTGCAAAATGCGCTAAAACAGCACTATGTCGAAAAAGTCAGTGATAAACTTTCGCTTTCGGCGCAGCAATTAGCATTGATTAATAACCCAATTTCAGTTTCAGCTGTGTATTTAGACCAAAATATCAAAAGTGAAGAAAGTCATTCAAGCGCTACAGCAATAGGTGTTTTAGTGTTGTTATCGGTTGGTATTTTTATGTCGTTTGCACAGGTGTTTGTCTCGATTACGGGTGAAAAGCAGCAGCGTGTAACAGAACAACTCTACGCCACAATGAGTGCACAAACTTGGGTCGACGGTAAAATTCTAGGGCAAGTGTTACTGGCATTAAAAGCCATGTTAAGTACTGTTATTTCAGTATTATTGGGCGTTGCATTTTTGCAGGTGATTATTCAAGGGCAAGCACTCGACTTGTCGTTTATTGATTGGTACTTGTTGCCTTGGGTATTGGCGTTTGCATTGCTAGGGCTTTATTTTTCAACGGCATTTATGGCGGCAATTGCAGCTGCGATTGATGATCCAAACCACAGTGGCAAGTCGTCGTTTATGATGATCCCGCTTGTACCAATGATTTTAGCGTTTGTATTAATGGATAGTCCCAGTGGTTGGGTTATGACGTTTTTAAGTTACTTCCCACTTACGGCGTTTGCTGTAATGCCTGTTAAAATGGCGTTAGTTGATGTGGCAATTTGGCAACCTATTTTGTCACTGGTACTGACGCTGGCATTGTGCATTTATATGCGTGGTGTGGCTGGACGCTTATTTAAAATGGGCATGGTGATGTATGGTAAAGAGCCAAGCTTTAAACAAATGTTAGGGTGGGCGATTTCAGAACGCTAAAATTAAAAAGAGGCTTCGGCCTCTTTTTTTAAGCATATTTACTGCCAATTATTTCTGATTCGGTTGAATTTTTGAGCTAAATCAAGTTTCGCATCGGCTGGTAATTGGTTAGGAAATAAACTTGATTTAAGTCAATTCTCAATCTCAAAACGGGCGCATACTTAATTCCAGAAACCGATTTATCACCGATAAGTTGGATAGTTTAAGAAGGAATTTCGTTATGAGAAATGTGCAAAAATCAGAAATTATCGTTACGGTTATAGCAGTATTGGCATTAGTTGTTACTGTTGTGGGTCACTTAGCTGGTGCAAGCATTGCTAACTCAAGTTCGTTTGGCATTATTGCAGCGCCTGTACCTTTGCTACTATTTATCATTGCATTTGCAGCGTATAAGTATGCTGCATCTCATGACGAAGATTCAGGTCATTAAACTTGTCCCAATTAGTTTTACTTTACTTGCGACAAAGGCAGCGTTAGCTGCCTTTTTTCGTACTAATTCGAAAACAATTTAACTTAGTTTAAGTAAGCGTTTAACATCCAAACTAGTTTCTCTTGCTCTTTAATATAATCACTCATTAGTGAGGCGGTACCTTCATCCTCGGCGTCACCGGCTAATGTTAGCAATGAGCGCTGTGTTGCAATTAACTCGCTAAAGCCAGTTAGTAGGTTACTAATTGCTTCGCGCCCCGCGCTAATGTTCTTTGCTTCAGTGATCTTGCTGTTGGCAAGGTAGTCTGAAAAACCGTGTAGCGGTTCACCACCTAACGTTAAAATTCGCTCAGCGATTTCATCGACTTTCAACAGTAAATCGTTGTAGATTTCTTCAAATTTTGCGTGCAACTCGAAGAAGTTTTCGCCTTTAATATTCCAGTGAAAACCACGGGCATTCATGTACTGAATTTGGTAACTGCTAAGTAAGGTATTTAGTTCAGCAACTAAGTTGTTTGTAATCGCTTTGTCTAATCCAATAATTGAAACGTTTTTCATAACCCACCTCATATTCAATGTATTTAATATGTTTAATTTGTTTCGATGGGTTTATTATCAGACAAGTTTTTAATTGAATAAATCACTTAAAGTCGATTGCTGTATTCTGTTTTTGTGATGACAAAATGGACTCAATGTAATCCATTACTTTGCGGGAATAAATGAGGCTGGTGTGACTTAAATGAAAGACTTTGTGCTCTGCCATACCTTTGAGTTTAGTTTCATCAAGCAATACAGTGCCGTCAGATTCACTGTTTTTCTTAATGAGCGGCATTAAACCAAGTGGCAGATCACCTGCAATGCTGTAAAGCTTGGCGCTAAATGGCCAATCGTGGTTTTCAGATAAAAGAAACTCAACACTATTTTTTAAAAATAAGTCAAAGCCCTTATCTTTCATGTGTTTGGCAAGTGTGGCGCCTTTGTGAGGGGTACCTAATGTGATGACTTTTTTTACACTTGCTGCGTGTTGGCTATTTGCTTCAAGGTAGGCGCGCGCAATTAACCCCCCCATAGAGTGGCAAACAAACGCGGTATTTTCACCGTCAATAAAGCTATCGATTTGCTGAAAAATAGTTGCAGTATTTGGCGATAAGCTTTGATAACTTAAATTCAGGGTATCAAAGCCAAGTTTTGTGATGCGTTTACTGAGCGGCAGCATAACAAACCCCGACATATACAGGCCGTGTAAAATAACTACTTTTTTTATCGCCATACTACTTTCACTTATAAAATGGTGATCGGCTCGATAAGAATTGAATCGGTATCGTTGCTGACCCAAACTTGACCATCTTGCACAGTAACAGACAACTGCATATGTCTTGCTGCTAATGGAATAAGTTGTTGAGACTGCTCAAATGGAAGGCTAAACACGCGTAAGTTGGTGTGCTGGAAAAACTTACCTTGGTGCTTTTCAAGCCACACTTTCTGGTCGCCGTCGCCATAGGTATATAAAATGGCTTGTTTTGACTGGTTGCAGGCTTTTTTCAGGCGTTTTTCGTCAGGTAAACCAAGATCGATCCAAGTTTCGATTTCGTCGCTTAATGACTTTTGCCAAATTTCAGGCTCATCGTCAGCGCACAATCCTTTAGTAAAGCTCAACGTATCTGAAGCATTTAATGCAAATGCTAAAATGCGGATCATTAAACGGTGGTCGTTTTCTGATGGGTGTTGAGCAATTGTTAGACTGTAATCACCGTAGTGGTGTCTATCCATGTCGCTTAGGTTAAGCGATAGCTTATGTACTTGTGACTTTAACGCCATAATTTCTATTAATGTAAGAAAGGTTACTGCTATTGTAACTGAATATAGTTAAAATACGCGTACTTTCATGCTTTGGAGAAAATAAATGGCGATTCAGTGGTTTCCTGGTCATATGAATAAGGCGCGCAATGAGATAAAAGAAATCATGCCGCAAATGGACGTGATTATTGAAGTGCTGGATGCGCGTATTCCTTACAGTAGTGAAAACCCTATGGTTGGCGACCTGCGTGGTGATAAACCCGTGATTAAAATCTTAAATAAAGCTGACCTTGCCGACCCTGAAATGACCAAAGCGTGGATGACGTATCTTGAGCGTGAAGCGGGTGTTAAAACCTTACCGCTTGATAACAATAAATCGAGCGAAGTGCATTTAATCAACGACCTCTGCAAAAAGTTAGTACCCCACAAAGTAGGCGCAGATAAGCAAATTAAAGCCATGATTATGGGCATTCCAAATGTTGGAAAATCAACACTTATCAATACATTAGCTGGCCGCATTGTGGCTAAAACAGGTAATGAACCAGCGGTAACTAAGGCGCAGCAAAAGATCCGTTTAGAAGATGGCATTATGTTGTACGACACGCCAGGAATGTTATGGCCAAAAGTTGAAAACGAAAATTCAGGTTACCGTTTAGCGGCAACCGGTGCGATTCGTGATACCGCGATTAACTATGAAGAAGTGGCGAGTTACACTGCTGAGTATTTATTGTCGGCCTATCCAGCGTTATTAAAATCACGTTATAAAATGGATGAATTACCAGAACAAGACTGGGAGTTTATTGAACAAGCAGGGCGTAAACGTGGCTGCATTCGTTCAGGCAACCAAGTTGATACTCACAAAATGTCTGAAATTCTGATCAATGAACTGCGCGATGCCGTAATTGGCCGTATTTCGATGGAAACGCCAGAGATGCGTGAAGAAGAAGAGGTTATGGTAGCTGAATTACGCGCCAAAGCCGAAGCTAAAAAGCAGGCACGTGAAGAAGAGAAAAAACAACGTCGTGCTCGCGCCCGTAAAAATCGCCGTTAAGCTTGGATTTAGAGTAATTATTCACTACAGTTAAAATAGTGTTTAACTGTAGTGAATACGTAGTGCGTTACCTATCTAATTGTTTGCCAATTCTTTTTTTAGTTAGCTTTGCTTGCTCAGCAAAACAAGAAATTTATTTTGCGACAGATTTATTGCCAGAAGCGGGCATTCGCAAAGCAGATCTTGTATCACAGCTAGTTTATTACGTTACCGATGAGCTTAAAAATGACTACCAAGTTACATTTCAGCAAACTAGTCGCGAACGAGAGTGGCGATTAATTGAAAAACAAAGTAACACCTGTGTTTATAACAAAACCTACACACCCAAAAGAGCAAAACTTGCCGTATTTGCAAGCCAACCGTTAATTGCTTATGCACCTAATCGCCTTATTTTAAACCGTGATATTGGTACGTATCCGTCGCTATCATTAACAACGGCATTATCGTTTGGTCTTAATATTGGCGTTGTAAAAGGACGCAACTATGGCGAAAAGCTCGATGAGTTAATTACGCAAAATTCTGAGCTGTTGTATGTTGGCGCTGGAAGTTATAAAGCTGAACGTTTAGAAGTGATGCTCAAACAGGGCAAACTCGATGGCATTATTGAATATTCATCGGTATTCAAAAGCCGTCAGCCCGATGCCAATATTGGTAAAGACTATTTTATTTATGCGTTAACGGAAGCCCAGCAAGCAGTAAAAGGTTATTTAGCGTGTGCAAAATCAGATGTTGGTGAAAAGTTTGTTGCCGACTTTGAAAGTGTTATGAATAGCGCTGGCTATCGTGCATTTGCCATAAGTAAATTGCGTGAAGCGGGCAGTTTAATTGAGGCTGATTTCATTATTGAACAGTTGGGATACAAATAAAAAAGACCTCGTTGTGAGGCCTTTTGGTTTCATATCTACCGTCACCGATATGAGCAATGTAGCAAGTAATTCGTATAAATTGGCTACTAGCAACTTAACTTCAGGGGCGTGAAGCGCTGCTGCTAGCAGCCGTAGCTTGTTAATTAAGTATAAAAAGCTACTAAGGTCGAGAAACACAAAGAAGTGTGAGTGCGAGTTATGCTTCTTTGTTGAGATTGATTATCAATTAGATCTTAATGGCTGTCAAATACTTTTTGATAATAATTCTCATTAATGTTGTAACAAATAAACTGCATCTAATAAAAATAAAAAAGGCCTCGTTATGAGGCCTTTTGGTTTCATATCTACCGTCACCGATATGAGCAATGTAGCAAGTAATTCGTATAAATTGGCTACTAGCAACTTAGCTTCAGGGGCGCGAAGCGCTGCTGCTAGCAGCCGTAGCCTAAAAAGCTACTAGGGTCGAGAAACACAAAGAAGAGTGAGTGCGTGTACTGCTTCCTTGTTGAGATTGATTATCAATTAGATCTAAAAAACTGTCAATACCTTTTTGAGAATAATTCTCATTATTTTTAAAGGTTTTTGGTGGGGTGGTTTTAATCTTTTGATTTATATAGTTTTATTGTATTTAAAAATATTGAATAATTTTTTTGTTTCTGAACTGGTTACAGGGTTGGGGGCTTTTTGTGCAGTGGTTTTTCTAAAAAAAGCATAAAATTTTATATTCTGGTTACCCTCTTTGTAATAAAAGTGAAACTTACTGGCCGTATACTAATTTCAAATACTTCGCTGCTGAACGAACTATTTCCCTTAGGTTATTTGGCCGACTTCGCTTTTTGCAAAGTCGGCTTTTTTATGTCTAATTTATTTGAATTTTACTGTTTTTGTACTGCGGCTATAACTGCGAGATTCAGGTTTAGTCCACTCACCTTGTTTGAAGTAGCTAGTGCTTACCACTATTTTACCGTCGCTTAAGCGGCTTGAAGATTTTACTTTGGTAATGCCATCTTTATTGCCCGTGACATTCTCATATGCGATAAACTCATTTTCTGCCGTTATTTCTAGTTCGCCTTGAGTATAAAATCCCGCCGTAGTGAAGTAGAAAAACACCAGTTTTTGCTTTTTGTTATCCCAAAAAATTAGCGACTCACCACCGTATGCACCGTCATTAATTGAGTGTAGGGTGCGTAATGTTGTGCCATTTAGTGCGCTTTCCCAGTGGCTTACATCAACGGCGCCATTACTAAAAGTAGACTCCCATGTGCCTAAATAAGGCTCAAAAATTTTCAGTTTTTCGTCTAATGCTTGAGCTTGGTTAGCGAATGTTTGCAGCAACAAACAGATGGCTATAACAAATAGTTTTTTCATTCGGTCTCTCTTTCGTCTTATTATTATTGAGTAAGTGTGTATTAAAAACACACAACTTACTTTGCGATCACTTAAGCTTAGTTAAAATTAGGCAAAAGAAAAGCCCTAACATTTGTTAGGGCTTTGGTATGCCATTTGGCATGAGCAAGTATTAAAGCGCTTTAAAGCGAATTGCTACGCCACCGCCCGCCGCCATTTTCAGGACAAGTTCGTCATTTTGCGTTACGGTTTTGTTGTAGATCGCCATTTCGTATGGTTTGTCGACCCAATTAGCGTTTTCGCCATCGCTATACACTTGGGCAATGTATTTGCGATTTGGTTCGAGAAAGTTAAGTTTAATTTTTTCGCTGCGTGCATTTTCATCAGTTACTGCACCTAAGTACCAATCATCAGAATGCTTATCTTGTCGTGCAAATACAATGTATTCACCTACTTCGCCAGCAATTGCGCTACTTTGATTCCAGTCTGTCGGTACATCTTTGATAAACTGGAATGCTTCTGGTTTTGCGCGGTAATTACGCGGTAAATCGGCTGCCATTTGAATCGGGCTGTAGAGCACTACATATAAGGCTAACTGTTTCGCTAGCGTGGTTTGCGGTCGATTAGTGTCGCTGCCCAAACCATTAAACGATAAATCAAAAATACCTGGCGTAAAATCCATTGGCCCAGACAGCATGCGGGTGAACGCTAAGGTAGGTACATGACTTGGCGGATTAGGCGGCGTACCCCACGCATTGTATTCTTGTCCGCGTGCGCCTTCACGAGAAATCCAATTTGGATAAGTACGGCGTAAACCTGTGTCTTTAATAGGTTCATGGGTATTGATGCTAATTTTATGTTTGGCAGCAAGTGTTACGTTGGCTAAGTATTCATTTACCATAAATTGGCCGTCATGCCACTCGCGCTTTACTTGGCCTTTTTCGTCGATTCGTTTGATATTGCCGCCATCGGCAACGTAGCCGGTTTTAACTTGGCTAACACCGTGTGTTTGGTAAAGTGCAAAGGCATCTTGCATTTGGTTTGCATAGTTACTTACATTGCCAGATGTTTCATGATGACCAACAATTGCCACGCCTTTGGCTTTGCCATAAGCTGCTAGCTCGGCAAAGTTAAAGTCAGGATATGCTTGGGTAAAATTAAATACATCTCCATTGTGGAACCAGTCTCCATCCCAGCCAATATTCCAACCTTCAACCAATACACCTTTAAAGTCATTTTCGGCAGCGAAATCGATGTATTCTTTGGTTAGCTGGGTTGTGGCTCCGTGTTTATCACCGCTGCCCCAAGTATTTTCGCCAATATGCATGCCCCACCAAATACCTACGTATTTGCTTGGCTCGACCCAATCAACATTCCCTAATTTATTTGGCTCATTGAGGTTTAAAATTAAGTCTGAATTAGCAAGGCCAACTGCCGAGTCGCTGATCTGAATAGTACGCCATGGTGTGGTAAATCCATCGTTTGTTTTGACTAATGTGCCATCGCTCCAAGGAGTTAAGTCGGCACTAAATTGTCCATCGCGGCCTTGCTTTAACGTCATCGCAGCAAAATCAACGAGCGCGGCTTCATGAATGCTAAGGTGAATATTGTCGTCGCGCTTAAGGGTTATTGGTGTATGAACATGACGCGCTAAATTAAGTGGTGTTTTGTTGTAAACATATTCATAGCGATTCCATTCACGTGCAGGGATCCACCAAGATTGTGTCGCGTGTGACTCGGTAAGGTTAAACTGTGTCAGTTCTTTGCTGATTTCTGCACCAAGATAGCCTTGTTTAGTGGGTAGTTCGTATCGAAAACCAATGCCATCATCAAATACTTTAAATGTGATGTTAAACGTGGTGTCAGCTTGTGAAAAGGTTAACGCGAGTTTGTTGTGATTATCTTGAACTGACTGGCGCTCCCCCCAAGGTTGTTGCCATGTTTCATTATGTGAGGAAATAGCCGAATTGCTGATTTTTGCGTTATGGCCAAGACTTGGGTGCTGGCGAAAATCAAAACCAAGACTGGATGGACTAATCAGTGTTTGATCGTTGAAAATTACTTGGTAGCTCGGTAGTTCTTGCTCATCGGATACAACTACTTTAATTTGCTGATTCGGCGAACTTACAGTAACAGTTTTTGCTTGCAGGCACGGCGCAAGCATAAGCAGTAAAAGCGCTTTTTTCATCTTGTTTCACTTGTTGTCAATGTGGGAGCATCAAGAGTAAAAGCTTGCGAAAAATCACACCAGCGCTTGCAAACGTATTCATTTTTTTGAGTTTGCTGTTCTACTTTTAATATTTTTGATTGAAGATCATTTCAGTCGGTAGTTGTGTGTTAAAATTAGCGTGTTGATGTAACTCTTGCTGAGGGTCCATTTTGGCTCATATTGTTTCAGAAAAAAATTCCAAACGTAAAGCACATCGTATCTCTGTTCCATTACTAGTGGAGATAGATAAACACGTATACGAAAGTAAAGATTGGTCTGTAGATGGAATTGGAATTCTAGAATGTCCACTTGAATTAGAAGTTGACCAAAAAATTCCAGCAAGAATAATTTTTCCAATTACTGACTCGACACTGGCGATCAGTGTGACGCTCATTTGCAAAAATACGGTTAATGGTAACATTGGCTTTGCGTTTGATAACTTAAGCCATAAACACAAGCGTTTATTGCGTCACTACATAGAGCAAGTTATTGAAGGAAAGTTGGAAAATGTTGAAGATCTAGTAGCAATCGCTACGGCTCCGGTCGTCTCAAGTCCAATAAATACAGCGCTCAACCTCAGCGACGCTAATACTCTTGCACTTACGCGTCAATTTAGCTTTCGTAGTAAGCTAGTTTTGTCGTTTGCGGTGCTCTTCTTATTGGTATTGGGGTTATCTCTTTTTTACAAAATAAAGTATGAAGTCAAGAGCACAGGGGTCGTGCTCGGTAATACCTATGTTGTAAAAGCTAGTAAGTCAGGTGTATTAGAGTCGATGTATCTAAAAGAAGGGGCATCGGTCGAAGAAAATGATGTTATTGCAACCATTATTGATCCTGATATTACTACTGAATTGGCAAAACTAAATAACAAAATCACTGTTTTAAAAAGTAGTAAACAAGCACTTTTAAATGAAGCACCTGAGTCGATAGCGATAGAGCAAGGGCTGCTCGCGCCGCTAAAGCAACAAGAAAGCAGGCACTTAGCAAGCCTAGAACGAGCGCGCTTATTATTGAAAGACAATGTGCTTACCCAAAAAGACTATGATTATATTGAAAATCGCTGGTTACAATCATTAGTCAGCTTACGAAAAGAACAGCAAAGGATTGAGCGTGTTAAATTAGAGACCGAGCAAGCGTTATCAAAAAGCAACTTGCTTTCGTCTCAGCGCATTACTGAGCAATTGTTGATCGCACAGCAAGAGCTTAGTTTATTAGAAATGCAACACAAAAGACCTGTTACTAGCCTTGTCGCAGGTCGTTTAGTAAATACGCCTTTCAACACCGGAGCTAATGTAACTGAAAATGATGTGGTTGCAATTGTTGAAACCAAACAAACGCCATTTTTAATAATTGTTGTACCTAATGAGCAAATGTTATCTCTTAAATTAGGGCAAAGTGCTAGGGTGTATATCCCAAAAACAAAGACCGAACTTAACGCTCATATAGTATCTTTCGGGCGTCAGTCTATCCCCATGGACCTAGCAGATTTTTACCCTAAAAATACAAACCAAGGCATTGTGAAATTGTCTTTTGACAGCGCTGTTTCGTTACCACCATTTACCCGGGCAAAAGTTTGGGTTGATACTTTTGAGATGTTTTAATGTTACAGCGTTATGGGCGTAGAGAAGGACTGATTTCACTTGTATGGCCTGCATTATTTTATCTATCAATCGCATTTGTTTTAATCGCGCTGTTATTGCCGCATATTGCTGAGATTAAAGGCGAGGCAATTATTGTGGTGGGTGCGTTTGCCATGTGGCGATATGGCTGGCAACTCATCAATTATGTACGCGCATTTATTTATGGTCACTACTATTATCCCAAGCTAAAAAGGCAAGTAGACCAATTATCTGAGCAAGATAAATTTCCTGAGCATATCTTTTTTGTTATTCCCTCATACAAAGAAGAAGCATGGGTATCAATTGAGACGTTTCAATCTATTCTTTCAAACTTGTCTGATGTGCCATGTACTGCGACATTAATTGTTGCAACAGGCTCAGATGAAGACGATGCGATAATAGCGCAAACCTTTCAGGCTCACCCAGCTCACACTAAAGCCGAGCTTGTTTTCCAAAGGCAAAGTGAAGGCAAACGCATTGCAATGGGGCATGCCTTACGTGCCGTAACTAGGCGTTATAATGAAGAAGCTAATAGCGTCACTATTTTTATGGATGGCGATAGTTACCTTGAAGCTGAGACTTTGCGTAACACTTTACCATTTTTCAGCTGTTTCAATGATTTGGGCGCGCTTACGACCAACGAATTAGCCTACATTAATACTCAGTCTAAATGGTATAAAGACTGGTTTAACTTGAAGTTTGGCCAACGCCATGTGCTATTTCAATCGCACGCGCTATCTAATAAGGTATTGACGCTGACTGGGCGGTTTTCGATGTTTCGTACCAAAGCGATTTGTACGGAAGAGTTCATCGGAAAAATGGAAAATGATGTGGTCAGCCACTGGGCGCATGGCACGTTTCGATTTTTAATGGGGGATGATAAAACCAGTTGGTTTATGTTATTGAAAGACGGCTGGAATATGCTGTATTTACCCGATGTACTGGTTTACTCACTCGAGAGCCGTGACGCTTCGTTTCTTAATTTGAGCGTTAACTTACCGTTTCGCTGGTATGGTAATACGTTAAGAAATAACAATCGCACGCTGCAACTGGGTTGGAAAAAAATTGGGGTATTTATTTGGTTTGCGGTACTCGATCAGCGTTTGTCGATGTGGACCTCACTGGTGGGGTTGGTTGGGGCGATTTGCCTTGCGATTAGTAAAAGTATTTTTTACTTACCGTTTTACCTCGCTTGGGTATTAATCGTAAGAACGACTCAGATGATGGTTATCGCCTATCGTGGTCACCCTGTAAGCCTGCTTACTATTCCACTAATGCTTTATAACCAGTGGGTTGGCGCATTTATTAAAATTAAAGCGTTTTACCATTTGGGCGAGCAATCATGGTCCAAAGGGAGCGAAGTGCAAAAGGCGGATCACAACCGCGTGATGATAAAGCATTGGTTTGCGCCTTACTTACCAACATTTTTGTACCTACTTTCCTTTACCGTGTTTTTTGCATTTATGGCGTATGCTTATAAATTAATTAGTTTGCCTCAAGCTTGGGCGCTTACCTCACAAGTTCCGTCAAATGTACTGCAAGCAAGTGATTTTGGTGTTACCGCGAATGATCATCGCGATGACACGGATGCATTACAAAATGCTATTTTGCAATTGCAGCAGGGACAAACATTAGTGTTGCCAAGCGGCACGATTAACCTTGCTAAGCCGTTACTGATTACACAATCTAATATCACAATTTCAGGAAATAACAGTCAGTTAGTAGCTGAATTTTCAGCCGACGAAAAAGAGCGTAGCGTGATTAATATTGTTGGTGGTCGTCAGTTAGATTCACTGAAGTCGATAAAAAATTTAGCGCGTTTAAGCTTTAATAGCGAAAGCGTCGGGCGCTTAAAGATTGGGCAAGGCCTATTATTTACCATGGAGAATGATGTGCAATTTCTCCATCAGATTAATAGTATTAAGTGGGCAAAAAAATACCCGAAACTAAGGCGGCAAATTAATCGAATAGAGAGTATTGAGGGTAATACTGTGACTTTAGCCTATCCGCTGGACGAGGTGTTATTGGATAGCAGTAAAATTCAAATTTATCCGTTAGATATGGTGTCTAATACTCATCTCTCAGGCTTAACAGTGCGCTACAACGTACCGCAGCAAAATATCACAGATGTGGCTTATAAGTACGAAAACGTACATAACAATCATCTCGTAAACTTAGTTAGCTTAAAGTGGACAGACCGCATCACGATGGAAAGCATCAATTTGTTTGATGCTGGCAATCATCCGTTAAAAATAGATGATAGTTTGGCGTGTGTTGTTGATAATGCACGCATTAAAAATGCGTGGAATAAAGGCGTTGGCGGCCGCGCTTATGTGCGCTTGGCGCGCTCGCACCATTGTCAGTTGACTAGCTTCACCGTATCTGGAATTCGCCACATTGTTTTTCAGTGGGGCGCTAGTTATAACCAGATAAGCAATTTGAACACAGCGGTTGATATTAACTTCCATGGTGGTTACAGCCACCATAATCGTGTCTCTAAGGTTTATTTTACGCTTCCTGAGCAGCATCCTTGGCCAGCGGTGTATCGCACGCCTAACGATGCGCATTGGGCGCCACCTGATGGGCCTGGCAACAAAGTAGATCAATAAAAGAGATGAACCGTTATTGCAAAAGTTGATCTAATTGTGATGATCCTACAGTACTTTGTATGTGTTTAAGCAGCGCTAAATTATCCAGACGTGCTAAAAGTATTGCTTGTTGTGACTTTACTTTTTCAAGCGCTAAGCGGTTGAGTGTATTTTCAGGTGTATAACGTAACCCCGTTAAATCAACCTGGAGCTGCTGCACAGCTTCTAGCCTTTGAACTTCAAGCGCTTGGTGCTGGTTTAGTAAATGTTGTAATTTACTTTGCTGATAGAAAAACTGGTTTTTTAAGCTATCAACTTTTTGCATTAAACGTTCTGTAATCACTCGTTTCTGCAGGCGATAGCTATTTTTTTTCAGTGTTACGAGTTCGTCGCGAGAGGTATTAAAATCGATAGGTATGCGAGCTTGTAAACCTATCACTGATTCTTTATCTACATTGAGTCTGCTGTCGTCTCGTTGTTCGTAAAATACTTTTACTTTAAGGTTATCAAGATAACCAGGGTGATTATCTGAGCGCGCGATCATTAGGTCTTGTATCTTTGCATCTACTGAACGTTCTAGCGCCATCTCGATGAGTTTAGAGGAAGCTTTTAGTTCTAGATTTTCAATATTATTGAGCCATATTAACCAGTCTTCAGGTATTTTTTCGATAGCGGCCTTCTGTGTATATTGCTCTAATAAAATAGATTGCTTTAATGCGAGTTCAATCTCAGAGAATTGCGATTTTGTAATTAAGGATTGTTCAAGCTGACGTTTGTTGTTTTCTTTTAAAGCGTATAGAAGTGCCGTTTGTTTTCGTTGTAACTTACGATTAACTAGGTTTTTCATCAAATTTAGGCGATGAAATGTTGCATCGAGGGCTTTAAGTTGAATATTGTTTTGCTGTTGTAAGTTCTCTAGCTGACTTTCTTGGCGCTTTTTTAAGTTTTCTCGATAAGATTCGTAGTAACCGTTTTCAAAAATTTCGAAGTCTATCCCAACTCTTTTATCGAAATAATCACTGTCTAAGCTTTTTTTGCCTTCAACTCTAAGATAAAGCCCTGTAAACGGAGCGTCATCATCTAATAATTCTTTAATTTTAAGGTTACTTGCATTGTTTTGCGATGCTAGTTGGGCAACTCCTTGGCTTTGAGGAGCTTGTTGATAAGATTGGTCAAACTTAACGTGTGCAAGCATTTTTAAAGGCAAGACGAGACAGAGCAGGAATAAATATTTCATTACGAATTTCGCTAGTGAAGCCGTGTATGTATTGTAAACAATAACTGCAGAAGTAACAGGGAATTGTATCGGTTTTAATAAAAGATAGAGGCGAACACGAATGAAGTTATCGCCTCTGTAACGCTTACTTAGCTAATGCACGCTTTAAGAAGTTGGGTGTTGCTAGTGCGCCTTGATGAATACCTACGTTGTAGTATTCAGTGTCAAATGCTGCATTTTCAACATCTTGTACTCTAAACGCTGTGAAGTTTTCGCCTTTGCGCGCCATCGTTGCTGACCATAAACCCGATGGATAAATTGGTTGCGGGAATGGCAGTGTTTGTAAATCGGCAAAACCAACGTCTAACATTGCTGCGCGGGTTTCACGCAGTAATTGTTGGTGCATTAATGGTGATTCGCTTTGTTGAATCAAAATGCCGCCAGTACGCAATGCTTTTAAACAGCTAGTATAAAATGCATGGTTAAATAACCCCTCGCCTGGGCCTACTGGATCGGTGCCATCAACAATAATGACATCAATTGATTCTGGCGCTGCTTCAGCCATAAATTTAATGCCATCATCAAACATTACCGATGCGCGTGGGTCATCGTTTGATTCACATAATTCAGGGAAGTACTTTAACGACATTTCAGTTACTACTTCATCAATATCAATTTGATGAACGGTTTCGATGTCCGGGTGTTTTAGTACTTCACGTAATGTGCCGCAATCACCACCGCCAATGATCACAACATTTTTTGGTGCAGGGTGTGAAAACAGCGCAGGATGGCTCATCATTTCATGATAGAAAAAGTTCTCGCGTGTACTTACCATAGTACAGCCATCAATAATCATTAAATTACCAAAGTCTGTTGTTTCGTACATTTCAACAAGTTGAAAAGGCGATTGTTTTGACTCTAGTTTTTTATTAATGCGCAGTGAAAAAGCACTGCCATCACGATCACTTATTTCAGTGAACCAAGTATTAGCATCTAAATTAGACATAGTAGTTTTCACTTACCATTTATGTGTTTAAAAATTGCGGCAATTTTGCCAGCGAAATGCGTGTTACTCAATTAGAAAATAAAATTATAGCCGAACAAATTAATTTTTATGGCTAGTGTGTAAAAAGCAAATTAAAATATCGCTAACTATCTGACTTTATGAAGACCTTACATTGGCTATAACTAACGCACGTGAAACATACAATATCGCTCATTGGAGTGAAGGCTACTTTGATATTAATGAGCAAGGTGAAGTGGTAGCATTTCCAGATAAAGATCACAGCAAACAGGGTGTTTCGCTGGCAACCTTAACAGAGCAATTTAAAGAGCAGGGGTTAACGTTACCTGTGCTTGTGCGTTTTACCGATATTTTGCAATCGCGTGTTGATACGCTAGTTAATGCATTTTCTGATGCTAAAAGTAATCGTAATTACCAAGGTAATTACACCTGTGTCTACCCGATTAAAGTGAATCAGCAATCATCTGTAGTTAAAAAGTTACTCGCCCACCAAAGTAATAAAGTAGGGTTAGAGGCAGGTTCTAAACCTGAACTAATGGCTATTTTGGGTGTAGCGGATAAGCCTATTCGCATTGTATGTAATGGCTACAAAGACAGTGAATTTTTACGTTTAGCGTGTATTGGCCAAGCAATGGGACACGATGTAAATATTGTGGTTGAGAAACTTTCGGAGCTTGATGTACTGCTGCAAGAAATTGAAAAGTTAGGTATCGAGCCGGGAATTGGTATTCGCATTCGCTTAAATTCAGTAGGCAAAGGCAAGTGGCAAAATACCGGTGGTGAAAAAGGGAAGTTTGGCTTAACTGCTAGTCAGGTACTAAGTGCAATCGAACGCTTAAACAAAGCGGGCAAAGGGCATTTATTAAATTTAGTGCATTTTCATATTGGCTCTCAAATTGCCAATATTCGTGATATTCATCGCGCCTTAAAAGAATGTGCGCGCCATTACGCAGAGTTGTGCCAAATGGGCGTAGCTCTAAAAACCATTGACGTGGGTGGTGGCCTAGGTGTGGATTATGAAGGTTCAGGCTCGCGTAATTCATGTTCAATGAACTACACGGTTGCCGAATATGCACGTAACGTAGTGAATACCTTTGCCGATACCTGCGAAGCACTTAACTTACCGCAGCCAGATATTATTACTGAATCAGGGCGCGCACTTACGGCGCACCACGCAGTATTGATTACCGATGTGATCGATGTTGAAGAAGCGCCAAAGTTACACAGCGATATTGTACTTTCAGATAATTCGCCGCAAGTATTACAAGAAATGTGGCAAGCCAAACAGCGTTTAACACCGCGCCTAGCGCTTGAAATTTATCACGATGCAATGCACTTGTTCAGTGAAGCGCATGAACAATATGTACACGGTTTATTATCGATGACCGATTGGTCACAGATTGAAACCTTGTATTTTGATATTTTGCGTGCAGTACGAGGCCAGCTTAATGCCAGCGCCCGTTCACACCGAGAAGTAATTGATGATTTAAATGAAAAGTTAGCAGATAAACTCTTTGTTAACTTCTCTTTATTCCAATCATTGCCAGATGTATGGGGTATTGAGCAGCTGTTCCCGGTTATGCCAATTGAGCGCCTCGATGAGTCATGTTCACAGCGTGCAATTATTCAAGATATTACTTGTGATTCGGATGGTCAAATTCGTGAATACGTTGATGGTGCAGGTGTTGAAGCAAGTTTACCGATTCCGCCTTACCGTCCGGGTGAACAGTATCACCTAGCAATGTTTATGGTTGGCGCGTACCAAGAGATTTTAGGTGACCTACATAACTTATTTGGTGATACAGATTCAGTGCATATCGAGCTAACCGAAGACGGCTTTACTACCACTAATGCGCTGAAAGGCGATAGCGTTGAAGATGTACTGAAATACGTGCATTACAATGAGGGCGCATTAAAAGCGAACTATCAAAGTCGCCTTGCTGCGAGCAATTTATCAAGCGACACCCAGCAAGCGTATTTCGATGAATTGGCCGCAGGCTTAAGTGGTTACACTTACTTCGAAGACTGACCTGTTGGTTAGGCTATTTATTGCTGAGTGAAAAAAGGCTAAAATATGGCCTTTTTTAGCTTGTTCATCCAGTAAATTCGATAAGTTGCGTGATGTTGTATTATATAAGAGCCGTTATTTCACTACTGTTTTATACCGTTAATACCTTATTTTGGTTTGTGCCAATTTTTATTTCTGGGGTATTAAAACTTTTACCGATCAAGCCATGGCAAGCAATGTGGAGTGCCGTTGCTAAGTGGTGCGCGAGTCGTTGGGTTGGTACTAACAGTATTATTCAATACATTTTCACGCCAACTAAAATGGTGGTAACGGGCGATCACGATTTTACCTATAAAGATTGGTACCTAGTGGTTGCCAACCATCAATCTTGGGTTGATATTTTAGTGATGCAGCGCGTTCTGCATAAGAAAATTCCATTTTTAAACTTTTTTTTGAAAAAAGAGCTTATTTACGTGCCATTTTTGGGTTTAGCTTGGTGGGCGCTTGATTTTCCATTTATGAAGCGCGCGAGTAAAAGTCAGCTAAAAAAGAACCCATCACTGCGCACCAAAGATATGGAAACGACCAAAAAAGCGTGTGCAAAGTTCAAGCATGTTCCTGTAAGCATTGTGAATTTTGTAGAAGGTACGCGCTTTACAAAAGATAAGCATACACGCCAAAAAAGCCAGTTTGATAACTTGCTAAAACCTAAAGCGGGTGGTGTTGCGTTTGTAATGGAAGCAATGGGCGAACAACTTAATAAACTTGTTGATGTGACTATTTGCTATCCAAACGGCACACCAAGCTTCTTTGATTACTTAGCGGGTAAAGTGCCAGAGATTCGTGTGCACATTGAGGTAAAGCCTGTTTCAGCAAGCTGGGTAGGTAATTACTCGAGTGACTCAGAGTTTCGGGTGCAATTTCAAAACGAATTAAATGCGCTTTGGCAAGGTAAAGATCAGCAGCTTGTTGAGCTAAAACAACAGCAAACTGAGGAGTTCTAATGTTATCGAGATTCCTGCCAGGAGTGCTGTTAGCACCGATTATTTTTACCATTTTAGTCGGTAACGTCGTACTGTGGGGCGGTGTTATTTTTGTTATTGGTTTACTTAAAATTGTATTACCACTACAAATTATCCGAGATATTTTACACATTGCTTACGCGGCCTGGTGCAAGGGCAACTATTTAGGCGTGTGGTTGGCGTGTGACAACTGGCAAGTTGACATTGAAGGTGAGCTCGACGAGAAAGCGTGGTATTTGCTTATCGCAAACCACCAAAGCTGGCTTGATATTATGGTATTGAGTGGCTTAGGGCGTTTACCTGCACCTAAGTTCTTTTTAAAAGATGAATTAAAATGGGTGCCTTTTGTTGGTGCTGGCGCATGGGCCATGGACATGCCGTTTATGAAGCGCGTAAGCAAAGCTAAAGTGGCTAAAAACCCAAAACTTAAAGGCATGGATGTAGAGCGTACTAAACGCGCTTGTCGTCATTTTAGATTAAACCCTACAACCATTATTAATTTTGTTGAAGGCTCACGCTACACCGAAGCGAAACACAAAAAGCAGCGCAGTCCATTTAAATATTTACTTAAACCTAAAGCTGGGGGCATTGCCTTTGCCCTTGAAGTACTTGGTGAAAAAATGGATGGCTTGTTAAATACCAGTATTGTGTATCACGGAACATCCGAGACAATTTGTAAAGATATGCTGTTTGGCAAGCTCACTAAAATACATGTCGATATAAAAGTACAACCCATCTCTGCAGAGCTAATTGGTAATTATCAGCATGACCGAGAGTTTAGGGTTGAGTTTCAACAAAAACTAAATGTAATTTGGCAAGATAAAGATCTGCAAATTAGTTTAATGCAAGAAAACGAGCAGTTACCAACGATTAAACCAGCGCATTCGAGTTAAAAAGGATTTATATGAGCAAGGTAGAAAAGCTAATATCCCTTTGGGTTAAAGAGGCATTTCCACATTTAGATTGGCTGCCACAAGTGCTTTCTATTTGCTCTGGCGTATTGCTGCTAGTCATTATTTATTATGTTGCACGCTGCTTGGTATTACCGGGCTTTGAAAAACTAACCGTTTATATTTCGCCACATCGATTAGGTCAACTTAAGCCGCTATTTAGCAAACTTAATAGGCGCCTAGCGGGGTTTATATGTAGTGTGGTGTTTGTATCTGGCTTTCGTTATTTTTACTTACCTGGTGATGAAGGCGAGGTGTTTTACCGCTCAATTGGCCAAATTATTGCCATTATCTACAGTGGCTTTATTTTTAGCTCGGTTATTAGCATTGCAGGGGCTGCATATAATCAGCTGAGTTTTGCGAAAGAAGTGCCAATCTTGGGCATTATCCAAGTAGCTAAGCTTATTACCTTTATCGTAACGTCTATTCTCATCATTAGTGTGTTAATTGACGAATCTCCGGCTTATATTCTATCGGGCTTTGGTGCGCTAGCGGCGGTGCTATTATTGGTATTTAAAGATACTATTTTGGGGTTTGTTGCGAGCATTCAAATTGCCGCAAACCGACTAGTAAAAGATGGCGATTGGATCCAGTTTGACCAATACGGAGCTGACGGTGAAATTGAAGAGTTAGGGTTAAATACGGTTAAAGTACGTAACTGGGATAAAACCATTACTACTGTGCCAACCTATGCTCTTATTTCTCAGTCATTTAAAAACTGGCGCGGCATGCAAGAGTCTGGCGGCAGACGCATTAAGCGTGCAATTCACCTTGACCTTAATAGTATTCGTCTTATCGATAGTGACTTCTTAGAAACCCTGAAAAGTAATGAATTTATCACCCAAGTGCTCAGCAATGAAGAGTTAGATAACGCAAAAGCACAGAGTAATGTGAAGTTATTCCGCGCTTATGCAGAAGAGTATTTGCGCCAGCATGAGGCGCTTAATCATAATTTAACTTTAATGGTACGCGAGCTTGCGCCGAGCGCAGAAGGTTTACCGGTAGAGCTTTATTGTTTTAGTGCAGATAAGCGCTGGATCCCATATGAGCACTTACAAGCCGATATTATGGATCACTTGCTAGCAAGTTTAAACATGTTTGGTTTACGCCCTTATCAGCACGTTACAGGCCAGCTTACAGGCTAATAATCAGGCTTAATACCTTATTGTGATATTGAATGCTCGCTTGTTGGCTGGCAAAAAATTCAATGTAGTGGCTTTTAATTCGCGAAATAATAAGGCGTGGTTGATAACTAAAGCCTGTAACGCTCACAACACAATTTTGCTGTTCAAATGTAACGTTTACGTGCAGCGGTTGAGATACTTTCAAATTTAGCATATACAGCAAGTTGTAGACTAACAATGGCGGCACAGTGACCGATTGCTGTGCTAATTCTGGCGCGACCTTTACCGTTAAATCGCCTGCATTCGCTAGCCGTTGCATATATGATAATGCACTTAGCTCTTGTTGTAATTCAACTAGATCTTGTTTTCCGGCTTGTAGTTTGTAACGCAGCAGCTCAGCTAAATCGGTAATAGACTCGCTTGCCTTATCGGCATCTTTATCCATTAACGCTTCTATGTTGTCTAAACATTGATAGAGAAATGCGGGTTGAACTTGCTGCGATAGCATTTTAAGTGAATGGCTTTTAATGCGTTTTTCGATACTGGCTTTTTCTCGAATGGCCTGTGCACTGACATAACCAATAGTCCAAACAAGGCTTAAAAATAGGTTAAATTTGGTGAGTAATTTTACTAACTGCTGTCTGTCACTGGCCTCGATATACCAAATATAACTAAGCAAAGTGCTTGGCAAATATAAAATAGCGACCGTAATAATTACTGCACTCAATACCACTAACGCACGATAAAACCGCTGCTTCTGCAGCATGCGCTTGATAAAGCTGCGGGTAACAAAGTGCCAAACAGATACCAATAAAAGGGTATACAGCAACCATTCGTGAGCATATTTAAATAGTTTTTCTGGCGCAAAAAAAGTCACTGCAACTAACGGGAAAAACAAGATTAATACCGTGATAATGCCTTGTGCAACGTAATAATCGTACGACTTATTCACCTGCCTTGTCCTTTTTCAACGGGATCTGTAATTCAACGCTGAACTGGTCATCACTGCGTTCTGAATTAATTGTGAAATTATCACGATAAAGTAATGCTAAGCGCGCTTCAAGATTAGCTAACCCAGTGCGAGTGCCATCAGCTTGACGTGCGGTTTTATTAATTGGATTACTTACGGTGATTGACAGTTTTTTATCTTGCTTGGCAACCGAAATGGCGATGGTACCGCCTGAAGGAATTTGCCCGATGCCATGTTTAATCGCATTTTCGATCAAGGTAAATATACTCATACTTGGCACAAGCATAATTTCACATTCGCTAGGCACCTTTAAGTCGACATTGAGGCGCTCTTCAAAGCGCACTTTTTCAAGCTTTAAGTAATGGCGACAAAGCAACAGCTCTTGTTTAAGAGCAATACAGTGTTGTTTATTATCGAAATGGTGCTTAAACAGCTGGCGGAACTCTAGTAACAGCTTTTTAGCTTCGCTAACGTCCTCGTACAGCATCCCGCGAATGCTATTTAATGAATTAAATAAAAAGTGTGGGTTAAGTTGATATTGCAGCACATCGAGTTGTTGCTGCTTTAGTTTTTCTTTTAATTTGTGCTTATGCATAATGCCGTAAGCTTGCAGATAACACAGCATGTAAAAGCAGTAAAAAATGCTGTGTAGAAACGCTTCAACGTAAAAATATGCCGGAGCAAGTGGTTTGTCGTACCCCTTAATACTGGTGCTAATAGTGAAGGTCATATAAGAGTTATTTTCGCCCGTATGATCATAATCGGGGTCGGTTACTTGCTTTGTGCCACCTTCTATTTTAAATAAAAAGCTACCAGGCACAGAAGCTGTATGCGTGTAAGTCGCGCTGGCAAGACCTGCTAATACGCATAAAATTAAACCCGCAAAATAGGCTTTTTTGCCACTGTTTGATCTTTGCCTAATAAGTTTTAGTGGCAGATAGATAATCAGCAGTGGTAGCAAAATAATGTGTATGGTGTAGTGAGTAAGGCGTTCAGAATCAACACCCTCAACACGCAATGGGCCAAACTCCCAGATAAAACTGACAAGAAGAATAAGTGAAAACAGCAGTAAGTTTATACCTATAACTACTTTATGTTTTGTCAGCCAATGCAAGTGTCACCTAATGTGAGGGAAAAACTGTTTGCAAAATATAGCTTTTTAAAATAAATGGCAATAATTGATTGCTTATAGGGCTATGCCATAATTAATAATAGTTGCTGAACTGAGCGCTAAGTTTTGTTTTAATCCGCGCCAAATACAGCTATACCGTTGTACTACTGATAGATTAATAAGTATTTACATTTGTTTAAATATTGTAGCCTAGGGTTTTTTTGGGGTGGCTTTTTGGCTAGAATCACGAAGGTCTATTAAAATTTGTTGTTTTATTTGGTTTTATTGGGCAGTGTGTAGCGCAATATAATTGCTTAAATTACAATAGACTCTAGGTATGCAACCGCAGAACAAGGATTTTTTGCCACTCTGTAGTTAAGGCAGAATTGTGAAAATAAAATACGTAGCACCTTTTATCATCTTTGTTTCGCTTCTAATGGCAGCGCCAAGCTCTGCTAGCAGTCGTTTGGTGGTTGCTGTTGACCATGCACCTCCATACAGTTACACCCAAGGTGAAACCCGCCCCCGAGGTTTATTAATCGACATTATGATGCGCATTTCTAAGCAGCTTAATGTATCTTTACAGCTTATTCCATGTCCTATTTCGCGCTGTGTTCAGTTAATTAAATCAGGCCAAGCCGATATTGGTGGGGCGTTTATCAAAACGCTAGAACGTCAACGTGATATGGCATTTCTTGAACCGGCCTACATGGTATTGAACTCACCATTTGTATTTTATGCACAAACCGAAAGCAAAACAGTGGTTAATACATTTGGTGACCTTTACGGAAAGCGTATTGGTATTGTGCGCGGTGCTGCGCATTTTGCTCGTTTTGACAATGACCAAAAGTTAATGAAAATCGCGGTGCAAAGTGAAAAAGTAGCGATGGATTTACTTTTGAAAGGTCGTTTAGATGTGGTTATTGCTGTTGAGCAAACCGCTGACCATTCGTTGAGTGTCTTAAACCAGCCTTCACACAGGCTTAAAAAACTAACCTACCGCCATGATGAGCCGATTCTCGGTTACGCAGTGGCTTCAAAGCGTTCAGAAAAGCAGAAGTTGATCGAGCAAGTGCAAGTTGCCCTACAGGAATTAGCAAAAAGTGGAGAGTTGTCACAAATCGTTGATCTGTATGACTTACCACCAGTTGATGTGAAATAACTTCGCAATTCAGCGTTTATTCAGACATACCACACTACATTTTTATAAAACTCCAAAGATAAAGAGAGAGACAATGACTTACTTCTCGTCACGTAAATTACTGAGTGTTTCTATTTTGGCTGCGGCTGTTGCAGCGTCAGGTTGTGCTACAACCAATGCGGAAAAAGGTGCGATGATAGGTGCTGTAACTGGTGCAGTAATCGGTAAATCTACCTCTAACCACAAAAATAAACGCGCGGTGATTGGTGCTGCTGTAGGTGCTATTGCAGGTGCCGCGATTGGTGATTACATGGATCGTCAAGAAGCAGAAATGCGTGAGCAGCTTTCAGGTTCAGGTGTTGAAGTAGTCAGGGAAGGCGATAACTTACGCTTAGTGATGCCATCAAATATCACTTTTGCGAGCAATCAATCAACCATTACGCCGCAATTTCACGACACCTTAAACTCAATTGCGAATGTATTGAGCCATTATGATAAAACGTTTTTGAGCATTGAAGGGCATACTGATAGCAGCGGTAGCGAAAGCTATAACCAAACGTTATCAGAGCGTCGAGCACGCAGTGTGCAGCAATACTTAGTTAACCAGTCAATTATGCAAGCGCGTTTATCTGTTGTTGGCTACGGTGAAATGCGTCCAGTTGCGAGCAATGAAACCGCTTCTGGTAAAGCCAAAAACCGCCGTGTTGAAGTACAAATTGTACCTAACCAAGCGTAATTAAAGCCGTACCTTATCAGCTAAATTAAGGCTTCCAATCGGAAGCCTTTTTTGTGCTTTAGCAAAAGGTATCACATACATTTTCAGCTTTGCAGCTGATCACTGTTACCTTGTTATAACCAATACGTTGCAGTTGTTCTGCCGCTAAAGTAGCACGTCCGCCCGTTGCACAATGCAAGTAAATTGGGCGTTCTGCGTCTTTTTCAATTTCAACCAACTTCATTTCGAGCACGCCACGGGGAATATTAATAGCACCTACTGCATTTTTAATTGCGTGCTCAGCGGGTTCACGCACATCAATAAGTAAGCCATTGTTCTTGGCAATTTCACTTTTTGCTTGTGCAGCATCCATTTTTACTACATGTTCAGATGCAAGTTTAATAAGATCTGGAATAGTTTTCAGCACGGTCAATCCTCCAAGCCAAATTTACGAAGTATCGTCATCATTGGGCACCACTTAGTAAACGCTGACTGTAATAAATTAACAGCGATAAATAGCGTGAAAAAGATCCAGTTGGGGTGCACAAAGTGCGTTAGTAACAGTGACACTATCAGCATCACACCGGCAATTAATCGTAGTGCATCATTTACTTTCATTCGAATAACCTACTTAAAAGTGGAGTTGCATTTAAATATATTAGAAAAACCTAAATTAGTAAATTTTAATATTAGACTTTTCTAATATAACAGCTTATACTTTGCTCAAATTTGAGAATAAAGAATTGACGCCTATGAATTTAGATATGGACAAAATGCTTGAAAATGCAGCAGAAGCCGAGCAGTTTTTAAAATTGATGGCAAACAAAAATCGTTTAATGATCTTGTGTACATTAAATCAAGGTGAGCTAAGTGTTAGCGAGTTGAACCAAGCTGTACCATTGGCGCAATCTGCATTGTCACAGCATTTAGCGAGTTTACGTAACTCGGGCTTAGTAGAGACGCGTCGTGAAGCGCAGACTATTTATTATCGTATCGTCGATCCGCGAGTGAGCGCCATGTTAAGCGCGCTTTACGATATGTTTTGTCAGCCTGAATAGCAAGGACGGTGTCATGAGTACATCACACCCGATTGATCGTTTAGTAGCAAGTTCACTGCAAGGGCGTGTTCCACTGGTGATTTTTATTTTCGCTTTGTTAAGTGGCGTGTTAGCGCTTAAATTCACCGCGCGAGAAGAAGAACCACAGATAGTGGTACCTATGTTGGATATTCTGGTATCGGTGCCAAATATCAATGCCAATCAAGTGGAACGACAAGTAACTATTCCCCTTGAAAAACTGTTGGCGCAAGTGCCAGGTGTTGAACATGTTTACTCAGTAACACAAACCGGTGGAACAACCGTTACGTTACGCTTTTATGTAGGCGAAGACCGCGAAAAAGCGATTTTAAACACTTACAATAAATTGTATGCCAATCAAAATTCTATGCCGAATATAGTGGCGAATTGGCAAGTAAAGCCAATTGAAGTTGATGATGTAGCTATTATGATGCTCGGCTTATGGAGTGAGCAGCCGCAACTTTATGATGATTATGAATTACGCCGCATTGCACAAGAAGTTTCAACTCACTTACAAGCGATAGACGATACCTCTGAAGTAAAGGTTATTGGTGGTCGCCAGCGCAGCATGCAAGTTTACTTAAATACCACTAATCTTGCTGCATTTAATACAACCGTAATGGATGTTTATAACGCGATTAATGTGTCAAACCAATTAGCAGCGGTTGGTGTGCAGGTATCGAATAGTGAATCTGTAGTGCTTGAGGTGGGTGATGTATTTAGACAAAGCGATGAATTAAATCATTTAGTAGTTAACGTAATAAATGGTAAGCCCGTGTATTTATCGGATGTTGCAACAATTCAAGATGGACCAAGCGAAGCAACAAGTTATCAGTGGTATAGCGAGGCAAGTGCCAATTCAGCCGATCACCCTATGGTGACGATTAGTATTGCGAAACAAGCAGGCAGCAATGCTGTTAACCTTGCCAACAAAGTACTAGAAAGTATTAATGCGTTAAAAGGGCAGCTGATACCCAAACATGTCAATGTTGCAGTACTGAGAAACTATGGCGAAACGGCAAATGAAAAAGTTAATAACCTTGTTTCGTCATTAGCATTCGCAGTATTTACCGTGGTGGTATTTATCGGTGTCTTTTTAGGTTGGCGACCTGCCATTGTTGTTGGTTTAGCTGTGCCGATTTGTTATGGCTTAACACTTATTTTGGACATGGCCTTTGGTTACACCATTAACCGAGTCACCTTATTTGCGCTGATTTTATCACTGGGTTTACTGGTAGATGACCCAATTACCGGCATCGATAACATTAAACGTTTTATGCTAAAAGGCGACGGTAAAACGAGTCAGATAGTGGCCGCTATGAGCGAAATTCGCCCAGCTCTAATTATGTCTACCGTAACCATTGTTTTGGCGTTTGTGCCAATGGCCTTTATTACCGGCATGATGGGGCCTTATATGGCACCGATGGCGTTTAATGTGCCAGTTAGTGTGATTGTGTCTACTTTGGTTGCGTTATTCGTCACTCCTTGGTTAGCAAGTAAATTACTTAAAGATTCTACTAAACAACAAGAAAGCAGTAATAGTGGCGACCTATACCATAAAATTTTAACGCCAATTCTAGCGTCGAAATCGCGTGCTAAAACAGCGTTATGGCTAACGCTGGGGCTTTTCATTGCCAGTGCATTACTACCTGTTTTTCGCACTGTGCCGCTCAAATTGTTGCCTTTCGATAATAAAAATGAAGTGCAAATACTTATCGACTTACCTGAGTCAGCCAGTCTAGAGCAAAGTGCAGCGCTCTCTGGCGAAATTGCCCAACAAGTTAAGCGTGTTGCGGAAGTTAAAGCGGTTGCCGTTTATGTCGGTGAGCCCAGTGCAATCGACTTCAACGGCATGGTTCGCCAATACTATATGCGTACGAGAGAAAATCTCGCGGAAATACGCGTATTGCTGGTAGATAAAAGTGAACGAGAACATCAATCTCATGGTGTCGTCTTACGCTTACGAGAATTACTTGCGCCATTTAATAAAGATGGCGTGAATGTAAAAGTTGTTGAAGTACCACCTGGCCCACCGGTGTTATCAACGTTAGTTGCCGAGGTATACCGTGACCCATTTGTTGCACTCGAACAGCAACAATTAGCGGCACGCAATATCGCGGTGCGTTTGGCAAGTGAGCCACATGTAGTGGAGGTTGATACCACAATGCAGGCAAAGCAACAGATTAATCGTTTTGTGGTAGATAAAGAAAAAGCCGCACTTTCTGGTATCGCAACGGAAGATATTAAACGCACATTAATGATTGCAGGATTCGGCGTAGAGGCTGGCAGTATCGCCAATCAATATGAAGCTGAGCCGCTGGCAATAAAATTACGCATACCTTATCAAACGCGCAACCAAGCTAGTGAGCTTGATGGTCTGTATATTCGTGGCCGAGAGGGCATTGCGCAAACCGATTTAGGGCTTGGTTTAGAAGCTGCGCCGCAACCATTAGTTGCCTTAAGTGAATTAGGCCAGTACCAAACGTTGAACGTTACTCAGCCTATTTATCGTAAAGACTTACAGTCAGTGATTTATGTCACCGCCGAGTTAAATGGCCGCGCGCCTGCGGAAGTAGTCGCAGATATTAATGCTGATCAACGTGAACAACTTAACGATCAGCAAACAAGCCATGTTGCTTGGCAAGAACGTCATTATCTTAATAACGGTGGTGGTGAGTTATGGTCAATTCCACAAGGCACCTGGCTTACGTGGAGTGGTGAAGGCGAGCTAAGAATAACCGCGCGCGTATTTAGAGATATGGGTATCGCGTTTGCTTTTGCGCTCACGGGGATCTTCTTTATTTTACGCTTACAAACCGGTTCTTATGCGTTGTCGGGTATTATTATGTCGGCTATTCCGCTGACTGTAATTGGTATTATGCCGGGCTTTTGGTTAATGAATCAGTTTGGTGAGCGAGAGATTGCAGCGAGCCCTGAACCTGTTTTGTTTACCGCAACTGCGATGATTGGCATGATAGCGTTGGCCGGTATTGTGGTTCGCAATTCACTTATTTTGGTTGAATTTATAAGTGCTGCACGTGCACAAGGTGCTGCGATAAAAGAAGCGCTATTAATGGCAGGCAGTGTGCGCATGCGCCCAGTATTGCTCACCGCTGGTACCACATTACTTGGTAATTTAGTGATTATTCTTGACCCCGTATTTAGTGGTTTAGCGCTCGCGATTATCTTTGGCATTATTTCCTCTACCTTATTCAGTTTGATCATTGTGCCCGCCGTTTACTATCTGGTTTTCGACGACACAAAAAACAGTGCGCAAGACGCTCAGGAGCAATAAATCATGACAAAAAAAACGTTATTAATTCCGGTTGTTGCGATTCTCGCGTTAGTGGCAATGATCATTATGATGGCGGGTGGTTTCAGCGACAAAATTGCGCCGAGTACAGCATCGCCTCAATTACAAAATGTGCAAACTATCACTATTGAACCCTACGCTTATACCGATAGGCTTTGGTTGCCAGCCAACCTTATTGCAAAGCAAAACACACAAGTAGCGAGTCGTATTTTAGCAAATGTGACCTCAGTAAATGTTCGTGCTGGCGATATGGTGCAAGCAGGTGATGTGATTGCTGAGTTAGACAACCAAGATCTCAAAGCGCAAGTGCGTCAAATTGAAGCGCAGGTTGAAGCCGTTTCGGCTCAGTTAACGCAAGCGTCTTTACAACTAAAACGTAATAAGGCGCTTCGTGAGCAGGGGTTGATCTCTGTTAATGATCTGGATTCTGTGCAGTCTACATTTGATCAATTACGAGCAACCAAACTAAGTTACGAGCAGCAGCGTGATCAAGCTAATGTAACGCTAGCTTACAGCAAGATCATAGCACCGATAGCAGGTAAAGTGGTTGATCGTATGGTTGAACCGGGGGATTTAGTGAATCCGGGGCAAGCCGTTGTAGCGCTTTACAATCCGAGCAGTATTCAAATTAGTAGTTATATTCCTGAAAGCCAAGCGGTAACCCTAGCCTTAGGTCAAGCGTTGCAAGTGGAACTATCGGCATTGCAGCAAGTAAGAACTGCGCGGATCAGTGAAATTGTGCCGCTTGCTGACAGCGCAGCTCGCAGCTTTGAAGTTAAACTCGATTTAGCGGGTGATAATCTTGATGGTTCGGGTTTGATGCCTGGGATGTATGCCAAGGTGGGTATTGATAAGGCCACACGCGATGTTATCGCAATTGATAAGCGATATATTCAGCAATTTGGTCAGTTATCAAAAGTGTCGGTATTGGAAAACAATCAAGTAAGCGAGCGATTTGTGCGTTTAGGTCAGCAGCTTGATAATAATCTGGTGATTATTATCTCGGGTTTATCTGCTGGCGAAAAATTGGTTATTTAGCTTATTGATTTAGCTGCCCTCTAACTTGCTATTGCCACATTACTAAAATAGCAGCGAGTGCAATGAGTATTAAACCGAGCAACTCATTTTTGCTTGGTTTTTGTTTTAGCCAAAATATCGCAAGTAAAATAGTAAACAGTACTTCTATTTGCCCCAGCGTTTTAACATACGCGACGTACTGTAAACTCATTGCACTAAACCAGCCGATTGAACCAATACAACTCGTTACACTAATGGCGAATGTGGTGGGCAAGTGCTGTTTTAATTTGCTAAATGTATGCCTTTCTTTTATCGCAATGTGCGCAATTAAAATGATACTTTGCAGTGTTAATACCCAGAGTAATACCCATGCAGCACTGTGTGGGAATGGTAAATCAAGGGCAATACTGGCTTCACGTACTGAAAGAGAGGTTAAAGCAAATGCGCTGCCGCAGCCCAAACCAATCAGCACGGTTTTTAATTGAAAGCCTTGATTGAACTTTAATCCACTTAAAACAAATACTGCCAAAGCGCCAATCAACACGCCAAACCAACCGAGCGGTGTAAGTGCACTACCAAAAAATAATGCACCTAAAATAGCGGCAACAAGCGCCTCACTTTTTGCCAGCCCAGCACCAATTGCGAAATTTTGTTGTTTAAATAAAACCACCATAAGTGCTGTCGCAAGGATTTGCATGCCTGCAGCAATGGCAACATAACTTATGAACTGACGGTTAAACTCGGGGTAGGCGATTGGCTCAAATTGATAGAGCAAAACAAGGTAGGTAAGCGCTATCGGAGTGGCAAATAAAAAACGCGCTGAGGTTACACCGAGCGTGCTGACATCTTTACTTAACTTACTTTGCAGGCCATTGCGAAACGTTTGCATAAATGCTGCTAACACAGTAAAGAAGACCCAAAGCATTAATAAGTACCTTAATCAACAAAATAGCATATTAACAGGTATTGCTAGGCTAGGTCGGTGAATTGCCATGGATGTGAAAAAAATTCATTAAAAGTGCGACATTATGTCGCAGGCAGGTTTTTATAACTGTTTTATACTCTGTTTTGTAGCTCGCTCATTGCTACATATTTTCCACACAATGCTATTGTTGATTTGCCGCAAGTTTTGCGGCTTATTTTTTCTTAGCTCGTCTATTTTTTTATTCTAGATCAAAGTTTTTTCGGTCAAAAAATCTAAGCTACACCCAGCTTATATAAAGCTTACTCTTTTTTATTAATGTTTGAATCAACCCCTGATTTGGTTTAGCACAACAGCAAGGAATTGTTATGAATACCAATAAATTTTTAGAGCTTTCTTGGGAATACTTAGACGTAATTGTAACGACAGTATTTTTTATTGGCACTATGGCTTATCTAGCGATGAATGGTATGGAAAAAGCGTTACTACCGGGTGGTTTGATAGCAAGTCTTTATATGTATGTTCGATTCAGGAAGTAATTTGGGCTTTTGCTATTTCACAGTACTTGCCGGGTGTAAGATTAAGCTCGGCAAGAGATAAACTTGCTATTCTTACTCTCTTTAAATCAATCACATAATTACCACAATATTTTGTCATGCGGCGGATCTGACGGTTTAGCCCTTGCGTTAATATAATACGAAATTGCGTTTCGCTGATTTGCTCAACTTCACAGCGGCGGGTAATAACGCCTTTTACAGGCACGCCACTCATCATTTGCTGACAAAACTCATCGGTAATAGGTTTACTCGTGGTGACGATATACTCTTTTTCTTTATCAAAGTCAGGATGATTGAGTTGTTGGCACAGCTCTCCGTCATTTGTAAGCAGTAATAAGCCGTGAGAATCTTTATCTAAGCGTCCGATTGGAAACAGCCTGATTTGTTTTGGCAGTAAATGCACTAGGCTAGTGGGATCGCTCTCAATAAGCTTGCAGTCAACGCCAATCGGCTTATAGATCGCGTAATAGGACTTTGTTGTAACCGGTTTAATCTGCTGACCGTTGACCTCAATAACATCACTGGCATCAACATGGTCAATATGATTTGCTGGGCGACCATTGACGAGCACGCATTTATCGTCAATTAAGCGAGAAGCTTGGCGTCTTGAACACACGCCAGCATCGGCAATAAATTTTGCCAATCGTATTTTGTTCACGAAATGTAATTTATCCCGAGTGCAGGTTAGTTTAGTTAATTGTAGTAATTTGCAGGCACATGCTATCAGCATCGACAACCTTGATACGGCTGCCTTTATTTATCTGACCTTCAAATGTCACTTTCCAAAACGTATCGCCTATTTGAATACGGCCATGTCCACCGCTTAAGTCGTGCTCAACTACCAGTTCGCGGCCTATCAGGCTGGCTGCGCGTTGATTCAGTGGGCCGTGGTCAGAACGGTTGTTAAATTCTTTAAAGTATTTCCAGTATGCGATAGAAAAGCCAAGCGCAGACAGTGCAAACAAAACAATTTGTGTTTGCCAGCTTAGTTCTGCAAATAACGCGTTAATAATCGCAAGCAAAAAAGCAGCAATGGCCGTACCGAGTAAAAAACCAGATGCACCTAATGCTTCGGCACCAAGCAGCAATAAGCCGAGTGATAACCAGTGCCATGGTTCTAAATTATTTAATAGTTCCGAAATCATAACTGCTCCTAAAACACAGCACAGCGGCAAGCTGTGCTGTTGTTAAGTATACATGTTTGTAATGTTTATTTCTTGCCAAACGCTTCTTTTGCAATTTCAGCAACACCAGCAATCGAGCCGAGCATATTGCTTGCTTCTAGTGGGATCATCATTACCTTGTTGTTATCTGATTCGGCTAATTTACCTAGTGATTCCATGTACTTTTGTGCGATGAAATAATTAATTGCACGCGAGTCACCATTTTGAATTGAATCAGACACTAAGCGAGTTGCTTCGGCTTCTGCTGCCGCTAAACGTTCACGTGCTTCAGCTTCGCGTTTAGCTGCTTCTAATTGACCTTCGGCTTTTAAAATTTCAGCTTGTTTTTGACCTTCGGCAACCTTAATTGCTGCTTCACGCTCACCTTCAGCTTCTAAAATATTGGCACGCTTTTCACGTTCGGCTTTCATCTGACGAGCCATGGCATCCACTAAGTCCATTGGTGGTGCTATATCTTTGATTTCGATTCGGGTTACTTTTACACCCCAAGGATCGGTTGCTTCATCTACCTTTACCAGCAGTGAACCATTAATCCGATCGCGGTTCGAAAGCATTTCATCAAGCTCCATCGAACCAAGTACTGCACGGATGTTGGTCATTACTAGGTTACGCATAGCGCGTTCTAAGTCATTTACTTCATACGATGCTTTAACTGGGTCAAGTACTTGATAGAAACATACTGCATCGGTAGTAACTTGTGCGTTGTCTGATGAAATGACTACTTGTGGTGGTACATCAAGTACTTGTTCCATCATATTTTGTTTACGGCCAATGGTATCTACCAATGGGATAATTAACTGTAGGCCTGGCGGTAAAGTTCGGGTGTATTTACCAAAACGCTCTACCGTATAGGTGTAGCCTTGCGGCACCATTTTTACCCCTAGGGCTAAAATAATAAATACGACGGCTAAGCCAATTATTATCGTAATATCAAACTGTTCCATAATTGCATCTCCTGTTTAACAGGCTTCAATCTAACGTTTTTTAACATGAAATAACAGATTTAATGATGAGTGGGGAATGGCAGTGTTGAATGGTCTTTGCTTTTTCAATGAAATCGCGCAAGCTGGTATTGACACTAAAAGGAGGGTTTATGAATTATCTTATTTTGGGTATTAATGGAAATGTTGTTGCAATTAATAAAGACGATGGCAGTGAGCTTTGGCGTAAAAAGTTAAAATCAGGAGTAATCACTGTAGTAAGTAGCGATAATACCAAGGTGTACGCATCTTCCTCTGGCCATTTATTTTGTTTAGATAAAGCTACAGGCGAACAGATATGGACTAATTCGCTAAAAGGCTTGGGTTACGGCACATGTATTATCGATGTCGGTAATCACGCAGCGTCTGTAAGCGGAACGGTTGCGGGTAATGCAGCTATTGCAGCAACCACGGCAGCGACAACAGCAGCTATTGCGGCGTCGGGCAGTGTATCTGATGGTGGCTAATGGCTATCATCTAAATTTTGGTGAGCTAAAACTCATAACTCAATGTTGCCCGAACATTGCGTCCTGCCTGTGGGTATGGGTGTAATGTTGTGCCCCCTTGCTGATACTCGGCATCCAGTAAGTTATGCGCAGTTAATGCTAGGTTTAAGCTGTTACTTAACTGATAATCAAGGGCTGCGTTGAGTAATATAACGTCATCGACTTTATAATTAGGCGCATTAAAATTAGCACCTTGATTTGGATAAGGATCGCTAATTTCTTGGCCATTCGAAATAATATGAATGGGTGATGTTTGCTCACCAATGTAGCGCACAGTGAGGCTTGCATTTGCATCTTCAAAAATTGGCCAGCTGGTAACTAAGTTTGCCGTGATGCTAGGTACATTATTAATATCATCACCGCTCGTGGCAAAGCGTTCAGAGTCAATAACCGCTTGATAACCCAAAGTGGCATGCCATGTAATATTACGCTTGGTAATACGAGATTCTAACTCTACACCCCAAGTGGTTAAGTCACCGGCATTAGAATAATTAGGCTCATTTGCACCAGCGTAATTATCGCGAAAGATAAAGTCATCGAGCTGATTGTAAAATACATTAACGGCGCCATAAAACTGATGTTCAGGTAGCTTTATGCTAGGTGTTAGTTGTAATGAGGCGAGCTTTTCGGGTTTAAGTGTTTGCGCGCCACGAAATGAGCTTAATGTACTAAAGCGGTTCCAATAGGTTGCGTCGACAAACGAAGTGGCATAAGACGCTTTAAAATTATAGCCGTTTTCCCCTTGGTAAATAATCGCCAAACGTGGGCTAAAATCGTCAATATTATCGCTGCCAATCCGATTTTTTTGATCGTACCTTGCACCTGCGTTTGCCAGCCAACGTTCTGACAATCTGTATTTAACTTGTGCAAATACTGAATAAATCGATTCGCTGCTTTCTTTTAACAGTGGTGTTTGCTGATCAGCCGGAAGGTAATCTTCACCATTTAGCGATGCTTTGAAATCAGAATCGGTTACTTTCATATGATCTAGCTGTAAACCGACCAAATAATCCCATTTACCAATACGTTTACTGAGGTGAGTTAGTAGCCCTGAAGAGCGTTCCTGCCAATAAACGCGAAGGGCATTATTGGTTGTTGGCTGTGTTACCACAACCGTATCTACTTCATTTTGATCAAAATAAAGCTCTTGATGCCACTGCCAATCAAATAAAGTATCGCTGTGATTTACATTGAAGTGTGATGCGGTGTAACTAAAGCCTGGTCCCGTACCTTGGTATTTACGGATTTTGTCATACACATAACCTTCGCCACTAAGGCCGCCCGTTGTAAAGGGTTCAACATAATGTGAGCGTCTAGTGTTGGCGAAAATGCGCCAATCTTGGTAGTTAAGTTTAGCGCCAATATCATATGTATTGATGTCTTGATAAGCTCCTAGGTTCGCTTCTGCATCAACAATCGGGTTGGGTGAGTAATTGTCTTGTGGGGAGATTGCGTGTGTTTCACCTTCTGCAGAAAACACTTGTGCCCATGCCAGTAAATCCCAGCTATCACCTTGTTTATCATAGGTTACACTGGCTTGTTTATGCCCTTGATTCCCGACAGTTACAGCTAGTTTGGAGTTTTCGAGCTCTGTAGCTGATTTTAAAATGATATTAACGGTGGCTGTGAGTGCCACATTGCCATAAATTGAACTCGACGGCCCTCTTAGCACTTCTATTTGTTTTATTTTGTCGAGGCTAATGGCGTAGTCGGGTGATGCCATTGAGTAGCTTCGGCTGTTTAGCCTGTGGCCATCAATCAAGAATAATATTTTTTGTTGTGAAGACGTAAATACCCCGCGAGCTGCAATGTTAGGTTCATTTTGATCTTCAACATGGGTGATGTTTGGTACATAGGTGACGAGCAAATCTTTAATGTTGCGAGCACCTGATTGCGAAATCATATTTGCGGTAATTACGGTGACCGGAACAGGCGCCTCACTCAGTGTCTCTTTTGTTAGAGACGCAGAAGAGACCTCGACATTGAGCAGTTGTTCTAATGAGAGGCTAAATAAGTCATTGTCCTCACTGGCTGTTAAAAATGATGAATTTAGCGCTAGCAACAAAGTGCTGGATAGTGTGAGCCATTTTTTTGTTTTGTTGGTGTTCGCTAAATTCATTTTGCCACTCTTAACACTTGAGTATGTTTGTAAATACCTGAACTCAAATAAAAAGCCTTAAGGCTTGGGATGACTTAACATCTTGCCATATTTATAGATTCGCGCAAGCTTATTGCAATGGCTTTTGCTCGCCCGACATTAAACCACGTTTGAATTCGCCATTTTGCCAAAGTAATATTTCGCCTTTTTCTCCTCGCTTGATTGAGCTATCAATCGCGATGATTTTGCTGTCAAAGCGTGTTTCAATGGTTGGCATTGAGGTATGACCTACAATAACCTTTTTAGCATTAAGTTGTGATAAAACGGCATCGACTTGTGTAGCGTTGAGCGTGTCATCTCTAAAGTAGCCGCGGTACCAAATAGGGCCGTTACTGCCATGTAGTGTTAGCCACGTTGGGTTTTCTTTTAACGCTTTTTTGCCTAAACCAATAGTTTTACGAAACTCACTATTAGCTTGCTCTAAGCTCAGTTTAAGGTCTAAGAAGTCTTGGTGAATGCCGCCGTGTAGAAAAATAAAACCATTGATATTAATGATCGTCGACTTGCTGCGCAGCCAGCGGCCTAATACGCTGTTGTTACTGTATTGCTGACGTAAGTCGTTATTAAAGTGCGATACTGAATGCACATATTTCGGGTGCAAATATCGTTGATCATCACGTAGTACCATGTATTCGTGATTACCTAGCAGGTAATGAAGCTTTCCGCCCGCCGCTAATGCCTGTTGTTCTAATTTATAAACTAACCACAGTGCTTCAGTAACTGTGTCGCCACGGTCAAAAATATCACCGGTAATCACCAAATGCCCTTTACCGAAAGACCAATTTAGAGATTGATCGATAACCTTGTTATTCACTAATAAGGTTTTGAAAATATCAAACTGCCCATGGATATCACTGATTGCCGCAATCTTTTCGACGCCCTGAAAGTTGTCGATGTGATTTGCGTTGAAGATTGGCGTTATTGTGAGTGGGCCATTGTACTCTGACACCGTTTTTTTATTGGCAACGATATCAATGCGTTCAACTTTATTATTGTTATAAAACAGATAAGGGCCATCGTTGTATAGCGTGGACGCACTGAGTGCGCCTGAAAAGGCGATGCTGATAAGTGCAGAAACAGCAAACCAAGATTGAGTCATAACATTTTCTTATATGGTTATTAGTCGATGCCTAGCGTGGCGAAGCCGTGACGAACACGCAACTCTTTATTGCTCGTTTTTATATCTATTTTATATTTAAGTAATTTTAACTCTTTGAACTTAAATGATTTTACTGTTTATAGTTGCTCACGTGCATATTTTAAATAACTTGTTAGGCTTTGTTGCCAAAGCTGTTTTAGATACTCGTTATCAAATACTAACTTGTTATTTAGTAAGTCTCGTTCACTTTGTTTTAGTGCCAATCCGAAACGGTTAAAGCCTAGTTGCAATGCTGTACTTGCTAAGCGATGTAAGGTGCGAATTGTTTCATCAGTTTGCTTTTCAAAACCGGTTTCGCAGCGTGCCAGTTTGTCGCGTAGCGACATAATAAATTCATCGTAAATGGCGTTAAACTCTTCTTGTGCAAAAGATGCACTCAGGCTTTGTGCTGCGCTTGCATCAAATAATATGTCTTCGACATTCTGGCTGGTTTGCGAAAAAGACTGTTGTTGCGAGTTAAAAATGGCTTGGCGCAGCTTTTCGAGTTTAATTGGCTTGCCGACAATATCTTTGATGCCGAGCGTTAAATACTCTTTTACCTCGTCCGGGCTTAAGCTAGCGGTAAACGCTAAAATTGGCGTGTGAGAATTGATATGGTCAATGTCGTTTAGTTTCTTTACAACCTCCTGACCTGAGAAATCAGGTAAATTCATATCGAGTAACACTAGGTCAAATGCTTGTTGTTGTAGTATTTGAATTGCTTCTTCGCCGGAACTTGCCAGTGTGACTTGGTGTTGATCCATCGCCATAAACTCAATTGCGAGCTTTTGATTTAACGGAAGATCTTCAACTAGTAATACAGATAACCCAGTTAGTGTATCGGCTTTTTCTTTGGTTTGTTCAACAAGGCTTAGCTCACCAAGACTAAAGCGAATATCAAAACTAAAACGGCTACCTAAATCGAGTGCACTTTCAATATTGAGCTCGCTCTGCATTTTATTAAGTAATCGCTCACTTATTGCTAATCCTAAGCCAGTTCCACCTTTGATTTTTCCAGCATCACTTTGTACATAAGGTTCTTTTAATTGTTCAATTTCTGATGCTGCAATGCCTGGGCCTGAATCTGTTACGGTAAATCTTACTATATGCTCTAGAGGCGCTTTAGAAAGAACTTCAACCGACAGTGTAACTTGGCCTGTGTCGGTAAATTTAATCGCGTTACCGAGTAAATTAATCAGTACTTGGCGCACGCTTTGTTGGTCAAAGTAATAGCACGCTTTTTTCGGTAAGTTATTGTTGAGTTTGAAATCTATGCGTTTTTGTTGGGCGAGAGGGCGATATAATAAACATAAATTTTCTAACCAAGGTGTTAGCTCTATGTCTTCCTCTGTTCCTGTTTCAGCATTTTGTTCTAAACGTGCGTAATCAAGTACTTTGCCAATTAGTAAGTTGAGTGATTCTGATGAATTGATGATTGCTTCGCAATAAGGTTTCACTTTGGCGCTAGGTGATTGGTTTAAAATTAATTGAGCACTACCCATAATGCCGTTAAGTGGGGTTCTTATTTCATGGCTCATGGTACTTAAGAATAAACCACGTAGCTCCGCATCTTGCTGGGCTTTATCTTTTAGGACTGAAAAGTGAAGAGCTTTTCGTTCACTGCATAAATAGGCCATACCTAGTGCGTAAAGTAATGGGCTGACAATGCCCGTAACCATAGCACCTATCGCAAACCATTCATGTTTAAATAATTCGGGTGTGCCTAGCGGCATAAGATAGTAAGTACGAATTGGGTATACGGTTATGAAAATAAGCGCGTGGCATAAATAGATATGTTTAGAGAAGCGGTGATTTGACGTATCCATTGTGAACATAATCCAAAGGATCATAACGCCTTCAAGAAACCGCTGAAGGTTAAATATTAGTAACCGATTGTGTGCATTTGATTCGCCATAGGTATACCAAGAAAACATGATGATGCAGCAGACAGTCACCAGGTTAAATAGTTTTATCGCGATACTGTTAATCGCAAAAAAACGCTGTAGGCAATGAATACTTAATATCGAGCAACTAAGAATGATTAAACTTGCAATACCCGCTTTAATATCGATAACGCGATATAAATAAAGAGAGTAACTAAACAGAGCCAGTAACATTAAGCTCGGTAAAAGCAGATTAGTAAACGCCCCATCGACGCTTTTATTTTCTCGCCAAACTTGAAAACTAATAAACCACGAGAGTAATAGAACAACGCCACTAACAATGTAAAGGGTATTTAAATCAAGCATATCAAGACTTCTGTAAGCTGTATTTAGCTATGCTATCTTAACGGTGGCTAAAAAAGCAAAAGGCAAACATTAATTGCTCGCCTTTTAGTTATTGGATTGGGATGTCATAACTAAGATTAGTTATGTTGCTTTACAAAAGCAAGAAGCTTTTTAACATTTATTTTACAATATTGTTGTTTGCAAGTTGTTCTTGGCTTGGCTCAAGTCTTAAGTGCGCAATTGCTTTGTATGAATTGTGCTTTTGTGCAAATTCAGAAAGCGAAAGACCATTACAAAATAGCACCTCTTTAGCTTGATGTTTACGTAATCTCGCTTGCTTTAAGCGTTTTGTAATAACCACTGGTTTATCTTTAATAATTGCAGCGCAAAGGCTTGAGTCTGCAGAAGAGTCTGTTGTAACTACTTGCTTGTTATGTGCTGAAGATGGTGCGCTAGTTAATGAGAGTAGTGCGATTCCTGCTGTAATTAATAGTGTTTTCATTTTCGTGTCCTTTAATGTGGCGTTGGGTAAAGTGCACTGAAAAGGTAACTTAAAATTTTCATAAGAGTGTTTGAAAATTATGATGCGCTGTAACCAAGTATGTAGGAATTTTCTGTTTAAAAAGTGTTCGATTAACAAGTTGCATAGTAAAACACAGGTATTCACATTAATATTATTGCTTATTTTGCAATTAAATTCCGTTCGCCATTTAAATCAATCCGACTGTCTTAGGTTATTTAGTTAAAAATGTAAAAAGGAGCAAAAAGGTTAATTTTTTAGTGCTGAGTCATAACAAACAATTTGTTACACATGTATAGCGAGAACAAGCATAAAAAAGACCATTTGGGTTAATACGCGCTGTTGATTTGATAAATAAATTTTTCTGATGTGAGCACTTACAAGGCAAGCTTGATTTAAGTTAAGACTGAGGCAGGTTGTTGTGTTGTTTTTAGTTGTTGCAATAAATCTAAATTATGAGTCGGTCTGTATATCAATACAAGTAAGCAGTATATTTATAGTTTACTGTTTTTCAGATAGTTTTTTATCTTAACAGCTCCGCCCAGTGATTCTCTTATTGCAATAATTTCAGATGCTTGTAAATTAAGCATTCTGGCAACAAATAAGTTCATCATAAGGAGATAAAAGGTGACTGACCAGGTAGTTGAAACTAACGAAAAGCAAGATGCGTCGGCAAAAAATGGCGCTAAGATTAACTATGTACTTTACCTAGCGAGCATTATTTTAGGTATTACAGGTTTGATCGGCGTGATCATGGCATATGTTAATAAAAAAGATGCACCAGAATGGCTACAAACACATTATCAGTATCAAATCCGTACGTTCTGGATTGGTTTATTGTATGTTGTGATTGGAACAATTCTTTCTGTTGTTGTAATCGGTTTCGCAATCATTCTATTTTACCTTGTTTGGCTAATTGTACGTTGTGTTAAAGGGCTTAAAGCGCTGGACAAAAACGAGCCAATCGAGAATCCAACATCTTGGATGTTCTAATCCGCTGATTCGATATGTAGAAGGGCGCCTTACGGCGCCCTTTTTGTTTTTCTAGCGGTTTAGAAGCCTATGATAGTGACTCGCCCCTGAGCCAAAGGGGGAATTTGTATCGAGATATCAAGCCGCCTATTAGCGGGCGTCTTGTAGAGATTTTCTAATTTGGGAAAGGATTGGTCGATAAAGTTAGTATTTTTTAAGCGTAAACTTTTTCGGCTTTGGTGATCAAGAAATGCCACAGCGACCTTTTGCAGTATCTGTTGACTGGTTTCCATCACATACTTACTTGGGCGTTTGGTTTTAATAACGCGTTGAATATGTCCATTTGTTACGTTTGGGTTGCTTTTTGCCAAGGTACACGCGGCATAAATATCGAGTAATGTCACGGAACGTATTTTTTGTGTTTCACAGTCTTCAAACACCGCCATAATACAGGGCAGCTTAGATTCATCAAATACTTGTGCTTTGATAGTGTTAATTGTTAGCTCGTTTGAGGTGAGCTTTACTAAGCTTTTTTCGAGTTGAGCTAGATTAGGCAGTGCCAATCCCTCTGAGAGCTCTTCTATCTCGTCGAGTATAATTTCGCTTTGCTCCGCGCCTTGCACCAAAGGCAATAGTTTTTCGTAAAGCTCCTGGTCATCAAATGGTTTGCTGAGTACAAAGTCAGCCCCCGCCTTTTGCGCTTGTTCGAGTTGCTTTGCATCGTCGATGGTAGTGATCATACCGATTTGCGTTTTTAGCTGCTTTTTACGAATCGCCTTAATTAAAGCAATTCCGCTGAGCTCGGGCATATTCCAATCAGTCAGTAAAATATGAGGTTGCCACTGCCCAATGATGGAAAGGGCATCAATCGGATTATTTGTTTTTTTTATTGAAAGGTGACGATAACCAAAACCTTCAAGCGAGCGTCTTACAATTTCAAGGGTCGCTTTGCTATCGTCTACAACAAGTATTCTCAAAATTAACATCTGTAGTTGTAGATAATTTATTCAGTATAGTCGCAAAAAATAATCAAGACTATACTTAACTCACTGTCTTACTGGAGAAGTTATGAATATCCCAGGTTTAACCTCATTCAAAGTTTTGGAAATATTAGCACTCGACCTAGGTTTGCTTATTCTTTTGGGTTGGTTTGTTATTTTATGGTTGATCCTTCGAGAGTTTAGAAAATTCGCCTATCAAGCGGGTGGCAATGGCTCGCATATTGACGATAAATTGATCGCAGAATATCAAGATTCAATCGAGATGGCGCTTAATTACAGCGCAGAAAACCGTGATACACTCGATGCGTTAATTCGAGTGCAACAAGGGCTTGAGAGTCAACTTGCCAATATCAAAGCTTCCACGTCTGATCATATAAGCAAAGAAGAAAAGGCGTCTATGGATGATTTGAATGCGCGTTTAAAAAAAGCCCATAAATTAATTCATAAGCTGAAAGGTGATTTAGACTCCAGTGTGAAAAAACTCAGAATTACCCGTGAAAAACTTTACTCTCAATACGACACAGTTGAGCGTTTAACCAAGGAAAACAAAAAAATTAGCGAGCAGTTTGAACAGTTAGAACGAGAATATGTGCAATTAACATCAAACGCCTCCACAACTTCTAGTAGTGACGAAAACAACAATTTAAAAAGAGCGCTACAGCAATACAAAAAGCAAATGGCCGAGCAAGATCAAGTTATTCAGCAATTAATGGCGCAAGGTGCGGATAATACTGATGCAGGTGAAGCGAAAAAATTACAGCAAAAATTACTGCAAGCAGAAGAGCGATTAACACATCTAGTAAAAGAAAAAGACTTTGTAGAGAAGAAGTTTCTCGACTTGCTACAACAAGTCGAGAAAAAGTAACTTAGATGATTTGGCGTTGCTTCAAAGCAGCAATGATTTGGTTAACTGAATCAGCAACTGTATTTGCGCCTGTATCCAGTGATATTTCAGGTGATTGTGATGCTTCATAGGTTGAATCGATACCGGTGAAGTTTTTAATCTCACCTGCACGCGCTTTTTTGTATAGACCTTTCGGATCACGCGTTTCACACACTGCTAACGGGGTATCTAGGAATACTTCAATAAACTCACCGTCATCTACTAGCTCACGTACCATTTTGCGTTCGGCCTGAAATGGTGAGATAAACGCACTCAGTACTACAAGCCCTGCATCGACCATTAACTTAGCAACTTCACCCACGCGGCGAATGTTTTCTTGGCGATCTTCATCGCTAAATCCTAAATCACCACAAAGACCATGACGCACATTGTCGCCATCGAGCAAATATGTGTGTACTCCCATTTCATGAAGTGCCGTTTCAAGGGCGTTAGCAACGGTGCTTTTGCCTGAGCCTGAAAGACCTGTGAACCATAAAATGCATGGCTTATGGCCTTTTTGCGCTACGCGAGCTGATTTTTCAACATGGTAGTTGTGCCAAACGATATTTTCGTCACTCATAATGGGTTCTACAATCCGTTAATTAAAATGGAAAAACAATAGGTATAAAGATCAACGCAGTAATTGAATATACTAACGACATGGGCACACCCACTTTGATGTAATCTTTTATCTGGTAATTGCCTGCGCTATACACCATCAGGTTGGTTTGATAGCCAAATGGCGAAATAAAGCTGGCAGATGCACCAAATGCTACCGCCATAATAAAGGGTAGAGGGCTGACGCCAAAGCCAATCGCTAATGAATAGGCGATAGGGAATGAGAGTGCAGCTGCCGCGTTATTAGTAATTAATTCTGTACAAAGTAAGGTCAAAAAGAAAATAACCACAAGTGCGGTGTAGGGACCAAACTGACCAACTAGACTTAACACAAACTCCGAGATTTGCGTTGCCACACCGGTATCGATCATCAATTTAGCAAGGCCAATTGCGCTACCAACTATGACAAACAGTTCCAGAGGAAATCGACGCTTTACCTCGCTGACTGAGACGACACCCCATAACATAAAGGCAATTAGTAAAACGATTAAACCTTTAACAAGTGGCACAACATCAAAAATACTCAGGCCAATTACTGCAATAAAACCCGCGAATACACAGTGAGACTGTTTTTCATCAAGGTGACTCTGCAAGTCGAGGCCTGAGATATAAACAAATTCGCGCTTAAGTTTTTTGTTTGATTGGAAATCGCTGCTCGGCGCTAAAATAAGGCTGTCGCCAGCTTGTAATTGAATATTGGCAAAGCTACCTTCTAACCGACTATGGCCGCGACGGATCGCGACTACCGCAGCTTTAAATTCTTTACGAAAATTCGCATCTTTGAGCGTTTGACCTACTAATGAACTACTGTGACTGATAACTACTTCAACAAAGTGTTCAACAGCCATTTCGTGTTTATCGTGGATAACCTCTAAACCATCAAATTGTTTTAATAAAGGCACTGATTTTAAATCGCCAGAAAATAATAAAATATCGCCAGCTTTAATTACTTGTTTTGGTGTTACTGCGGCAATACGCTTTTCACCACGTATAATCTCGGCTAAGAAAATATCTTTTAATTCACGTAAACCGTTCTCTTCAACCGTTTTGCCAATTAATTTAGAACTCGCCTTTACTTTGCCTTCGAGGTAAAACGGCGTGACTTCATCGTCGGCTTCTTGATAATTGGGTAAAAACTTTAATAGCAGCAAAATTGCAATTAATCCGGCACTTAAAACCGCCAGACCAACCAAGGTGAAGTCAAAAAAGCCAAGCGGTGCCATGCCAGCGTCCACAGCAAAACCATTGACAATGAGATTGGTCGATGTGCCAATTAAAGTGAGTGTGCCCCCGAGAATCGCGGTATACGACAAAGGTAATAACAACTTGGATGGTGCATGCGTTTTATTTTCTTTCACCGCAGAGATGAGGCTTGCAACTACAGCAGTGTTATTAGTGAATGAAGATAAAAAGGCAGTTGATAAACCTAGTTTTGTTACTGATTTTGATAAGCTTCCTTTTGCTAAGGAAGTTGACAGTTTACGAACAAATGCCGTTTTTTCGATGCCAATACTTATCAAAATCAACAATATGAGTGTGATTAAGGAAGGATTAGTGAAGTTAATAAGCACGCCTTCTAAATCAATAAGACCGGCTAAATAACTTACACTAATCGCGCCAGCAAAAGCCCACGCAGGCTTTAGTCGCGTGCCAAATAGACACGCGACTAAAACAATCATAATAAGACTAAGGCTGACTTGTTGATACATACTTATAGCTTTGAAATATCAATTGCTTGCCAGTGAGGGAAGTGTTTACGCACAAGCGCATTAAACTCTACTTCAAAGGCACTGAAGTTAGATGGTGCTTGTTGTGCATCGGCACTGTCAAGTACTTGTTCAATCATGCCAGCCGCAACGGTTAAGTTTGACAGACGATCGATTAAGATAAATGAGCCTGTTTCACGGTTTGCTACATAGGCATCAGCGAGCACTTGCTCATCGATTTCAATAGTAACAATCGCGATTTCGTTCAGCTGTAAGGTGTCTGCCTGACCGTGTGCTAGGGTGTTTACGTCGATAGTGTGGTCAATCGCAACTACTTTCGCAGTTGTTTTCTTGGTTGCCAACTTAACATTGTATTCTTTGCCTAACACTAACGGTGCTTCGTGCATCCATACTAATTTTGCTTGCAGACGGTTTGAAATTTTAGCCGTACTATTTGCTGGTACAATTACATCACCACGACTGATATCAATTTCATCGTTAAGTGTTAAAGTGATAGCTTGTCCAGCTTCCGCGCGCTCTAAATTGCCATCAAAGGTTACGATTTCTTTTACCGTTGAAGCTTTACCTGAAGGTAGTGCTTTAACTGCTGCGCCTACTGTTAATGCACCGGCTACTAAAGTGCCTTGGAAGCCTCGGAAATTGAGGTTGGGGCGTGTAACTAGTTGTACTGGTAAACGCGCTTCAAACTCGGTATTAGCCGCTGCCGCAGGCGAGTCTTCAAGTAACTCAAGTAATGGTGCGCCGGTGTAATAAGGTGTTTTTTCGGAGCGTGTAACTACGTTATCACCTTTTAAGGCAGACATTGGAATAAAACGAATGTCTTCAACATTAAGTTGCTCAGCAAACGCTAAATAGTCTTGCTGAATTTTGTTGTAAACGGCTTCATCAAAATCCACGATATCCATTTTGTTGATCGCAACCACAAACTGCTTGATGCCTAATGAGTCACAAATAAAGCTATGACGCTTAGTTTGCACTTGCACACCGTAACGGGCGTCTACCAGAATAATTGCTAAATCAGCCGTAGATGCACCTGTTACCATGTTGCGCGTGTACTGTTCGTGTCCCGGTGTATCAGCAATAATAAACTTGCGCTTATTGGTTGAGAAATAACGGTAAGCAACGTCAATTGTGATACCTTGCTCGCGCTCTGCTTGCAGGCCATCGACGAGCAGTGCAAGGTCTAGTTCTTCACCCGCATTACCTACTTTTTCGTTATCTTTATGAAGTGCTGCTAGCTGATCTTCATAAATTTGATGGCTATCGTGTAACAAACGGCCAATTAGTGTTGATTTACCGTCATCAACGCTACCGCAGGTTAATAAACGTAATAAGCTTTTGTCTTGTTGACGTGATAGGTACTGCTCAATACCTAATTCTCTTACTTCATTTGCTGTCGACATTAGAAATAGCCCTCACGTTTTTTCTTTTCCATAGAACCAGACGAATCGTGGTCAATTGCACGGCCCTCTCGTTCAGATGATGTTGATAACAACATTTCTTCAATGATGCCGGTTAAGGTATTTGCTTCAGACTCAACAGCACCTGTTAGTGGGTAACAGCCTAAGGTACGGAAACGTACAGAGCGTAGTTCTGGCTCTTCGCCTTCACGTAATGGCATGCGTTCGTCATCAACCATGATAAGTAAACCATCGCGTTCAACAACAGGGCGCTTGTCCGATAAGTAAAGTGGCACAATTTCGATGTTTTCTTGATAGATATACTGCCAAATATCAAGCTCAGTCCAGTTTGATAGTGGGAATACACGAATGCTTTCACCAGGGTTTACTTGGCCGTTATAGTTGCTCCACAGCTCTGGACGTTGGTTCTTCGGGTCCCAGCGGTGGTTCTTATCACGGAACGAATATACACGCTCTTTTGCACGTGATTTTTCTTCATCACGACGTGCACCACCAAATGCCGCATCAAAGCCATACTTATCAAGCGCTTGCTTTAAGCCTTGAGTCTTCATAATGTCAGTATGCTTAGATGAACCATGGGTAAATGGGCCAACACCCATAGCAATCCCTTCAGGGTTTTTATGCACAATTAGTTCAAAATCGTATTCTTTTGCTAAGCGGTCACGAAACTCGATCATTTCGCGAAATTTCCAATCAGTATCTACATGCAGCAGTGGAAAAGGAATTTTGCCTGGGTAAAAAGCCTTGCGCGCTAAGTGCAATAACACCGATGAGTCTTTACCAATTGAGTAAAGCATCACAGGGTTTTCAAACTCAGCCGCAACCTCGCGGATAATTTGAATACTTTCAGCTTCGAGTTGCTGAAGATGGGTTAATGCCATGATTTTGTCCTAAAACGTAAAGTTAATTCTAAATTCTTTATGCCGCATTGGTGAGCAGCTGGCTGCTCGACAAATGTGGCTGTTGTGAATTACCAAACCAAGCAAGCTCTTTGCTTAGGTTGGCAACTTCACCAATAATTAATAATGCTGGTGACTTAATTTGCTCTCTTGCGATTAAATCAGCCAAGTCATTGAGTTCACCTGTTACAACACGTTGTTCTTTACGTGTGCCATTTTCAATAATTGCAACAGGTGTCTCGGGTGCGCGCCCATATTCAAGCAATTTTGCTTGAATATGCGGCGATTTTATCACACCCATGTAAACAGCGAGAGTTTGATTTGCTTTTGCCAGAGATTGCCAATCAAGTTCTTGACCATCTTTTTTACAATGGCCTGTGACAAATTGAATTGCCTGTGCATGATCGCGGTGCGTTAGCGGAATACCCGCATATGCCGAGCAGCCTGCTGCGGCAGTAATGCCTGGTACAATTTGAAACGCAATATGGTGCTTTGCCAGCTCTTGTACTTCTTCACCGCCGCGACCATAGATAAACGGGTCACCGCCTTTTAAACGGCATACTTTTTTACCTTGCTTAGCAAGCTCAACCAAGATTTGGTTGATTTCATCTTGCGGCACGCTGTGATTACCTAAGCGTTTACCAACACACACCAGCTCTGCGTCTTTACGCACCAGTGCCATAATTTCGTCAGACACTAAATAGTCGTATACGATAACATCTGCAGTTTGCATTGCTTGCAGTGCTTTAATCGTTAAAAGCTCAGGATCACCAGGGCCCGCACCAACCACAAACACTTCGCCGCTTAACTGGTTGTCACCAGCTAAGATGTTTTCAAAGGTTTGTTCTGCAGCAGCAAGATCACCTTTAGCTACTTGTGCTACGGCATCTGAAGTAAATGCTTTTTCCCAAAACATGCGACGTTTGCTAAAACTATCTAGTTGGCTTTTCACTTTATCGCGAAAGTTACCTGCAAGCTGCGCCAATGGGCCGATATGTTGTGGAATTATGGTTTCAAGCTTTTCACGTAAGCGACGCGCAAGCACCGGCGCTTTGCCTGCGCTCGAAATCGCAATCGTAATAGGGCTGCGATCGACAATTGATGGAAAAATAAAGCTGCACTTAGGTTGGTCATCAACCACATTTACGAAAATATTCTTTGCTTCTGCGGCATCAAATACAGCTTTGTTAACGGATTCAAGATCTGTCGCCGCAATCACTAAGCTCTGGTTGGTAATATGTTGTTCTGAAAAGTAATCCTGAATGAGAATTACTTTATTGGCATTGTTAAGTGCGATTAATTCAGCGCAAAATTCGGGTGCAACAAGGGTAATGCTGGCGTTAGCTTGCAGCATAGCTTGGCATTTGCGATGCGCTACATCACCACCACCAACAATTAATACAGGCTTATTTTCAAGCTTGGTAAAAATTGGAAAATAGTCCACGAGTTGTCCCCTAAGAAAGCGATAATTTTGCGCTGTGTTATCAGGCTGATTGCATTACAGGCAAAGATTTAGCATGGAGCATAGAGAAGAGCATGGAAAGAAAAAAATAACTTTAAATCTAGCTATATTCTTTTTAGTTATATATCGACTTTGATTTTGGTTTAAGCAAGCAAAAACAAGGGGTTTAATTAAAAACGTTGTGTTTAGTGTCGATTAGCCATTATAGTTATTAGATATAAATTTTTATTTTGAGCTGAGACAGTGATGTTGCAAGTGATTTATTTATGCCTATTTGCCTGTTTTGGCGCAACGGCAACCTGTTTTTTGCAGTTTATGTATTTTTATTGGATTAAGCGAGAAATGAAATTGGTTTACTTGCAGCGCGCAGGCGCAGGCCTTGTACTTGCGATACTCTGCTATGGTGCAATTCTATTACTGCATTAGAATGAAAAAAGAGCGCTGGCGCTCTTTTTTCATGTTTTATTTCAGTCTTTCTCGTTTAACCAAATCGCAGCTTTTTTAGCGAAGTAAGTCAAAATACCATCGGCGCCAGCGCGTTTAAAAGCAAGTAATGACTCCATAACGATTGGTTTCTCGGCTAACCAACCATTTTCGATTGCCGCCATGTGCATTGCGTATTCACCGCTTACTTGGTATGCAAAGGTTGGTACGCCAAATTCATCTTTTACGCGGCGTACCACGTCAAGGTAAGGCATGCCAGGTTTTACCATCACCATGTCTGCACCTTCTTGCAGATCTAATGCGACTTCGCGTAGCGCCTCGTCTGAATTGGCAGGATCCATTTGATAGGTCTTTTTGTCAGCACCTTTTAAATTACCGGCAGAACCGACGGCATCTCTAAATGGACCATAGTAGCTCGAAGCATATTTTGCCGAATAAGCCATAATGCGCGTGTTGATAAAACCGGCATCTTCTAATGCTTCACGAATCGCACCAATGCGGCCGTCCATCATGTCTGATGGGGCAACAACATCTGCTCCAGCCTCGGAGTGAGATAGTGCTTGCTTAACTAGAATGTCTGTTGTGATGTCGTTAAGTACGTAACCGTCTTCATCAATAATGCCGTCTTGACCGTGTACCGTAAATGGGTCGAGTGCAACATCAGTAATGACGCCCATTTCTGGCACTGCTTGCTTGAGTGCTTTAACGGTACGCTGTGCAAGACCTTCAGGGTTGTACGCTTCTTCTGCTTCAAGTGATTTTTTATCTGCTGGTGTCACTGGAAAGATTGCGATCGCAGGTACACCAAGTGCCGCAAGTTCTTTTGCCTCTTCAATAAGTAAATCTATCGAAAGGCGTTCAATTCCTGGCATAGAATCAATTTTTTCACGACGACTTTTACCCTCTAATACAAATACTGGATAAATTAAATCGGCCGTTGTAAGTACGTTTTCTTGCATTAATTTGCGTGAAAAAGGGTCTTTACGCATACGACGCATGCGTGAATATGGGAATAAATCTAAACCTGATTGGGCCATTATAACTCCTCGGGGTCTTTGGGTGACTGGGTTGAATCGGCAATAAAAACACGATTACGACCTTGCTGCTTGGCGCTATAGAGTGCCTTATCTGCCCAGTCGGTATATTGATTTGGATCTAAGCTTGTATCCGCAGTCTTGCTAAATATGCCGGCGCTAATAGTCAGTTTTACATCACCAGAGCTGGTTTTTATCGCATGTTTTGCAATATTTTGACGAATGGTTTCAGATACTAACTTAGCACCTTGGCTATCGGTATTTGGTAAAATTAGGGCAAACTCTTCACCGCCATAGCGACATGCGATATCCGATGGACGACGCAATGCCCCTTTGATACTCGCTGCAACATACTTAATCGCTTCATCACCCGCTAAATGACCATATTCGTCATTGATTGGTTTGAAATGGTCGATATCCAACATCACTACAGCCAAAGGTGTTTGCTCACGACGAGAGCGACGAAACTCCATGGTGATTTTCTTATCAAAATGACGGCGATTACGCAGCCCAGTTAATGCATCAAGTGTATTTAGTTCTTCGAGCTCAAGGTTCTTTTCTTGTAGTTCTCTAAGGGTCACTTCTAGCTCAAAGGTGCGCTGTTGTATTTTACTTTCCAATTCTTCTTGGTGTAATTCTTGTAAGCGAATTGTTTCACTCTGAATGGCTTCGTTAGCTTCCGCTTCTGCAAGGCGTTTTTGTTGCTGACTGACTTTAATATCGCGCTGTTGAATATATTGGCTAATTGCAATCAGGGTTAGGGCTATACAGCTAATCAGATAACTTACACCAAACACTACCATAAGTTGGCTAAAGTAGATGCTGTAAGAAAAGAGCAATGCGCCTTTATACAAAAGGGTGATTAGCAGCGGTAAAATGCACACTACAAGTAATTGTGCCTTGGTGTCTTTTTTCTGCGCGCGAATGCCGGTTACCAGTAACAAAATAAGTACATGAATAAGCGCAAAAATAACCGCTACAGTAAGCGCGATGGTGTAGCTTAAAAAAGGTGTTATAACTACTAAAGCTAAGCTGATCCCTAGCGTAATGCGCAAACAGGCAACGTGTGGCTTAGCGAGGCTATGTAGCCCTAAAATTCGTTCGGTAAGAATGTTTAGTGGGACGAGTACAAAGATTGTTAACGCCGGAACAATGGTATGAATTAACCAAAAGCTTTGGTCAGAAATATAGCGATAAACATAGCCGAGTAACCACGCAAATAAAAACCAAACGCAAATATTAAACACTGCCGCAAGAGCAAAGCTTTGCTTTTTAGTAATTAAAAACAGCACAGATAAAATCAGCGATGATGCAAACATCACTCCTAATATCAGCCCCATAATGAGGTTGAACTTGGCTTTCTTCTCAATGTACTTATCGTGCTGCCAAAGCGATAAGTTAAGCTTCATTACACCTGCTGTTTCAGCTTTTATATAATATTCATAGTGTGTATTTGGTGACAGGCTGAGTTTAAATATCTGATCAGCATCTTTTAAATAGCGCGTTTTAATCGGCATGCTATCACCAAGTGTAAGCTGGGTTTGCGCTAAGTTGTTGCCTTTTTGATATAACGTGAGCTTATCGATATGAACAAATGCGTTAAACAAAAAGAGCTCTTGCTGTATCTGTGTATTATTATTTATCTTAAATTTCAGCCAAACAGGTGAATTACCCAAGCCAAGATTGACTTGCCCTGATTCAACACGTTGCCAGGTATTTACTGGGATTTTCTCAGGAGAGTCACTTGGTACTAGGCTGTAGTCAAATACTAACTGCGTGTATCCGTTTAATTTAGTATTTAAGGTATTTGCTTGCAGTGCACATGAGAATAACAGGCAAATAAACAAGATCAGTCGCATGCATTCACTTCCAAAGCAAAGAGTTTATGCGCATTGTTAAATGCTGCATCAGCGACTTCTTCTACAGGTAACTCATACAACTCAGCGGCTTGGACAACAACATGTGTAATATGCATTGGTTCACAGCGGCGAGATTTTGGCTTAGGTTTAATATTGCGTGGTAACAAATACGGTGCATCGGTTTCAAACAACAGCTTGTCGAGCGGAATTTGTGGCAATAATTGACGCAACGTATCTCCGCGGCGTTCATCGCATAGCCAACCCGTGATGCCAATATAAAAACCGAGTTCTAAGTAAGCCTCTAGAGCTTGCTCACTGTCAGTAAAACAATGCACAACGCCAGGCACTTTAGCTTCTTTTACTATTGCTAAAAAGTCTTGGTGCGCGTCACGCTGATGCATATAAAGCGGTTTATTAAGTTTATTTGCCAGTGCTACTTGCGCGGCAAATACTTCGCGCTGTTTGTCGCGTGGTGAAAAGTCTCGATTATAATCGAGGCCGCACTCACCAATTGCAACTACGGCGTTATCACTTGCCAGTGACGCGATGGTTTCGCAATAATTGCCTTGTGCTGTTTTCGCATCATGCGGGTGAATGCCCGCACTGGCTGTTAGATTAAAGGTGTGGGCGAGCGCAATAGCTTGGCGGCTATCATGAATGTTTGAACCAATTAGTAGCATATCCTCAATGCCTGCCGATTGGGCACGGCGAATTACATCTGCTCTGTCTTTGGCAAATTGCTCGCTGCTGAGGTTTACACCGATATCAAAGTAACGCATACGACTATTTACGTTTTACTTTAATGCCTCTGTTTCTACCCTCAACTTTCATCGTAAATGAATTAAAAAGACCTCGAGAAATGATAACAGTCTCGCCTTCTTTAACTGAGAAGTATTCTGTACCTGTTTGATGCCAAACATGACCATTCTCTAACGTCACCATAAGTTCGCCATGTGGTTTTTTCTTAACGCTAACCACAACCGAAGTAATTTCATCTGTTTCTTTATCAAGCTTTTTGTGTTCAAGGCCAAAGTTGTCTTTTTTCGGTTTGGCCTGGTTTTCGTTGTTAGTTGATGTACGTTTTGAGTCAGGCTTAGCTTTTTTATTGTTGTTCGCTTTTGCTGCTGTAAGCTCTTTTCCTGCAACAACTTGGTCATAACACTGCAAGCGCTGAAAATCATTTTCGATAAAACTACATGCTTTTAATGCCTGTGTATTAATTTCTTGCGCACTTAGCGGCAAAGTAAGTAGTGAGAATAAAACAATAGATAACTTTTTCATTTTAGTTTTTAGCCTCTTCAGGGTCTGTGTTCTTTTGATAAAATCCTGCTAGCAATAAGCCTAACTCAAAAAGGGCTAGCATGGGAATAGCCAACAATGTTTGTGATAAAACATCTGGTGGCGTTAAGAACATCGCAATAACAAATGCGCCAACGACAACATAAGGTCGCTTTTCTTTTAGTTTTTCTTTAGTTGTCGCGCCGCTCCAACACAGCAGCATAATTGCGACAGGAATTTCAAACGCAATACCAAACGCGAAGAATAGCTTTAAGACAAAGCTTAAATAACTGCTGATATCGGGTGTAATGGTCATTACTTCAGGACCAATGCCAGTGAAGAATCCCAGTACAATTGGCATTACAAGGTAATAACAAAAGGCAATGCCGCCATAAAATAAAATTACTGAGGCTGCCAGAACTGGAATTAGCGCGCGCTTTTCATTTTGATACAAGCCGGGCGCAATAAACCCCCAAATTTGATGCAAAATAAACGGGAAGGCTAAAAACAACGCAGCGAATAATGTGAGTTTGAATGGCGCAAAAAACGGCGCCGTAACATCGGTTGCAATCATGCTCGCATTTTCGGGTAAGTGCGAAATAAGCGGTGTCGCAACGAATTCATAAATATCATTAGCAAAATAAACCAATGCTAAAAATATTAACAAAATGGATGCGAGTGCTCGCATTAGTCGGTTGCGTAATTCTACTAGGTGACTAATAAAGGTTGGCGCTGGTTCAGCGTTACTTTGGTTGTTGGTCATTATTGCTGTTCTGCGCTTGCTCTGTATTTTTTTCGGTATTTTTGTAACTGTGAGTTACCGATTGCGCCGCTTCTGAAAGTTCAGTAACCGAGCGTTTTAGCTCTGGCGACAGGTTATCCATACCTTGTTGTTCTGCTTTCTTTAAGTTTTGGTGCAATTCATGAACGCGCAGTTCTTCATTAATTTCAGCTTGTACATTTGTTGCCATTTGTTTGACCGTTTTTATCCAGCGCGCTACTGAGCGTACCGCAGTAGGTAAGCGTTCAGGGCCGAGTACAATTAGGCCTACAACTAAAACAACAAATAGCTCCCAAAAGCCCATTATTTAAACCTTATCGTGCTTTTTTTCGCTGTCGGTAACTTTATCGCTTTCGCTTTTGTTTTGAATTGCGTCAGATTGTTTGTCTTCATCTGAAACTGCTTTTTTAAACCCTTTAACAGCGCCACCCAAATCACTACCAATACCGCGCAGTTTTTTAGTACCAAACAGTAATACGATAATTGCCAAGATAATAAGTAGCTGCCAAATGCTAATACCACCAATACCCATAATATGTTCTCCAAATCAGTAGATGGTTAAATTATACCTAATGATTGCTTGAATGTCGCAAAGCTCGCCAAGCGCTCACTGTTGCAGCCGTAAACAGTGCAGCAGCAGGAATAATGAAGTTAGTAACAAAAAATACTGTGCCAGTTAATGTGAATGTCATGGCAAATATTGCCCAGACTATAGCACGATTAGATTGTTGTATTGTGACGTTTGCACTCGAATTAGAGTGTTGTTTAAGTGCTTTGTAGAGTAAATCTGGCATTTCAGGCAGTTTTTCACCCCAAAATGGCAGATTTTCTTTAATTTGTGATAATACCGCTTTCGGGCCAATTTGCTGTTTTACCCATTCTTCTAAGAATGGTTTAGCGGTTTTCCAAAGATCAAGTTGCGGATAAAGCTGACGGCCCAGCCCTTCAATATAAAGTAAGGTTTTTTGCAGTAACACAAGCTGCGGCTGTACTTCCATATTAAAGCGTCTAGCGGTATTAAACAGGTTTACCAGCACTTGGCCAAATGATATTTCGGCTAGTGGTTTTTGGAATATAGGTTCGCATACTGTGCGAATTGCAAACTCAAACTCTTCAACACTTGTATCGGCTGGCACCCAACCTGAATCAACATGAAGCTCTGCAACTTTGCGATAGTCGCGGTTAAAGAATGCAATAAAGTTTTCCGCTAGATAGCGTTTATCTTCTTTATTGAGCGTACCGACGATACCGCAGTCTATACCAATATACATTGGGTTTTCAGGGTGCTCTCGCGATACAAAAATATTACCAGGGTGCATATCAGCATGAAAAAAGCTGTCGCGGAATACCTGAGTAAAGAAGACTTCAACACCGCGTTCGGCAAGCAGCTGTAGGTTGGTGTTTTGTGCTTCTAGTGCTTCAAGATCTGATACCGGAATGCCATATATGCGTTCCATAACAAGCACGTTTTTGCGGCTTAAATCGCTATAAACGTACGGAATATAAAGACTATCTGAATCTTCAAAATTACGTTTAAGCTGAATTGCATTAGCACCTTCACGCTGTAAGTCGAGTTCATCTAACAGGGTTTTGCGATACTCGTTAATGACTTCGACAGGGCGTAACCGTTTGCCATCTGGCATAAATTGACTAACTAATTTGGCCAGTTGTGCCATTAGCTTGAGATCAGAGTAAATAGCGTCTTCAATGTCAGGACGAATAACTTTAATCACAACTTCGTGTAGCTCGCCTGCGTGTTTTAGTTGTGCAGTATGAACTTGTGCAATAGATGCGGAAGCTAGCGGTGTTTGTTCAAACTGTTCAAATAGCTGATGAATATCATCGAGTTCTAGTGCTTGTTCAATTAGCTGCTTAGCTTTGTTGCCGTCAAATGGTGCGACATTATCTTGTAATAAACTAAGTTCTTTCGCGATATCAGGGGGTAATAGATCACGGCGAGTTGATAGCATTTGGCCAAATTTAACCCATACAGGCCCCAATGACTCAAGGGCTAAACGCAAACGCTGACCGACACTTTTATCTTTATGTTTATTGCCAAGCCAAAAAAAACAACTGCGCGCGAGTTTGCCATACCAAGGAAACAGGTGTGCCGGAATTAGTTCATCTAAACCATAGTTAAGAAAGGTTTTAATAATTTTATAAGCACGTGAAAAATGCACTAATTGAGCCCTTAAATTGCGTTACAAAGCTTATCTACGCGCTGCTCTAATTGCGCTAAGCCTTGCTGTAATGAGCGACACTGCTGTTTAAATAATTGCGCTTCCAGTGGGTGAATAGACACTTTTAACTCGTCTTGCAGTAAGCTGGTAAACGTTGTCTGTGATACCGCACTTTGTTTTTTTGCGTTACTAACCGCGTGTTTAATGCCATTAACTAGCGTGTATGCCGGGCCATCACCTAAATACGATGACAAATTATCAGCCCAGTCGATGTTCAGCGCGTTAAATGCCTTGCTATATTGTTGGGCAAGATTTAAATCACCTTCAAGGTCGAGTTTACCGCTGCGAATTAGTTGGGTTACTTTTTCTGGTTGCTTGAGTTCAAGCAAGGTACTTAAATCTGCGCGAATGAGGCAGTCGCTTTGGCTATCGCCTTTTGGTAAAGCATGAAAGCGTTGACCATCAAATAACAGCGTAATAAACAACGAAATATCGGTAACATCAATGGTAAGCTGTTTTCGCGTAGCTGCATGTAACCCAGAGACAAACTGCCCATCAAGCTTGATTAGTTGATTAAGCAGTTGTTCTATTGCGGCAGAAATTAGGCTCGACACCATAAGCTTAGAATTTAAACCCTTTATGAAGTGCCACAATGCCACCAGTTAGGTTTTCGTAGCTAGTCATTTCAAAACCCACATCTTCCATCATTTGCTTGAGCGTTTCTTGATCTGGGTGCATGCGAATTGATTCCGCTAAATAACGATATGATTCAGCGTCATTCGCAACTAACTTGCCCATATTCGGTAACAGGTTAAACGAGTAGAAATCGTAGGCTTTACTCAGTGGTTGGTGAATAGGTTTTGAAAACTCTAACACCAGTAAACGACCACCTGGCTTTAATACACGCTGCATTGACGCCAGAGCTTTACCTTTATCGGTTACGTTGCGAAGGCCAAACGCAATTGTAATAAGGTCAAAGGTGTTGTCTGGGAATGGTAACGCTTCGGCGTTCATTTGTACGTATTCAATGTTACCTACTTTACCTAAATTACGTAGTTTTTCGCGACCGACTTTAAGCATTGAGTCGTTAATATCGCCTAATACTACTTGCCCCTCAGGGCCAACGATATCGCTAAAACGTGCCGTTAAATCACCTGTGCCACCGGCTAAGTCAAGAATTGTTTGGCCAGCGCGGGCGCCCGAGCAAGCAATTGTGTGGCGTTTCCATAAACGGTGAATACCAAACGACATTAAATCGTTCATTACATCATATTTAGTTGCAACAGAATGGAATACATCGGCGACTAGGCCCTGCTTTTCTTCTCGTGCAACAGATTTGTAACCAAAGTCAGTTTGCTCGTCGTGTGGTTTCATTTTCAATCCTATGATTATTAACGCCCATAGTTTACTCGAATGGAATAACAAATGACAATCATCAGCGTGCCTTAGTGCTTAAATTGGGCACTTTTATTGATCTCACACTAAACTGGAATAATGGAATAAAAATTAGTCAAAACAATCGATGACCCTGAAAACCTATTTTAATGTGATTGTTGCTTTCATTATGGTCTCACTTTTTATTGTGATTACCAGTTTTACCGTGAGCAATAGCAAGGCATTTATGAAGCATCAGCTCGCTGAGCAAACTGAATTGTTGGGGTTAACGTTAGTGCAAAGTATTTCGCAGTCTGCAAATGCTAATCACCAGTTATTGACGGAGCATGTTTCGCAGTTTAGCCGTTTACATCAATATGCTTATATTAGAGTGCAGCACCTTGATAAAACTTTAATTGAAAAGCGTGTTACACAGCCCTCGACTATGCCAAAGTGGCTTGCAAATTACCTGTCTGTTTCTAGTCCATTATTTCAACAAAGTTTCGCACTTGCAGAGCAAGAGTACATGGTGCAATTGCAGCTACAGTCTTCGCCCGCGAATAACTATATCTATGACTCATTTAAAGATGTGTGTGCGGTATTTGCTTTTTTCATCTGTTTTGCTTGGTTTATTTTACATATTGCAATTCGCGCGCTTAAAGCCCCGATCGATGCTTTGCATCAACACACCAATAAACTTGCAAATAAAGAGTTTACCGAGGCACCTGAGATACAAAGTGTGGCTGAAATGAACGCGTTAATGTCGAGCCACAATCGCATGACAAATCAAGTAAAAGAGCTAGTCAACGAGCTAACTCAGCGCTTGGGACATGCTAAAAACGCGTTATACAGAGATGAACTTACGCAACTTGGTAATCGCCGTTTGTTTTGCGCGCAATTTGATCAATTGCTAAGTGATGAGAAAAACCAAAGCGGAGCACTAATATTAGTGCGCTTAAGTGAGTGGGAAACGGTTCGTCGTAAAGAGGGGTTTTCGGTAGCGCGGTCCTTTTTAGAAGATGTGATATACACCTTGCAAACACATTCAAAGCAAGGTGTTAATGCACGAATTTTTCGCTTAAACGACAATGAATTTGCGTGTGTGTTACAGCATGTTACGCGAGATGAGCTAGTTAAAGTTTTGAGTGACATGGCGTCGCACTTGGCTCGTTTGCAAGGGCAATACCAGCAAAAGAAAGAAGTATTAGTAGGCGCTGTGTTGTGGCAAAGCGGTGAGGCAATGTCGAAGGTTATGAAAGCGGCAGATGAAGCCGTTTTAATTGCTGCGAAAGAACGCAGAAAATATCATCTATATGAACCGTCTCAACATATTAAAAAAGTATCAGATATGCTAGCGACACGTGAGCGTGTTTTAATGGCGATTAGTGAATCAACACTGGGCTTATCGCAACATAGCGTAATGATGTCAGACCAAGTTAGTTTAATGTTTTCAGAAGTGCTCACGAAAATCACCCACCAGGACGAAGTGATCCCTACTTTATTACTGCAATCAAAAGCCGAGCAATTTTCAGCAAGTGGCGAACTCGATAAGCGTATTTTTAATTTGATTAGAAGTTGGTATGTAAAAGGGCAGCTGGATTTGCCTGTGAGTATTAATGTGTCGGTCCACAGTATCTTAGACGATACCTTCTATACTTGGTTGATTGGACAGGCGCATCAGTTTGCAGACTTTTTTGCTTCTATAATTTGGGAGTTCGATGAACAAATGTTGTCGCAAAGTCAGCTCGCGCCGCAGGTTATTTCTAAGTTACATAAATTGGGTTCTAAAGTAGCGATTGACCACTTTGGTACCGGAGACAATACATTATTCGCATTGCGGAAGTGGCCAGTTGATATTGTTAAGCTCGATGGTAGCTTTATTCGTGAGTTAGAACAAAAACAAGATTCTTGGTACTTTCTTGAGAATATTATTAAATTAGCGCACAGTTTGGGTGTTGTTGTGGTATGCGAGCAGCTTGAATCTGAAGAACAGGTCAAATGGGCGCAGCAGTTAGGTAGCGATGGCTTTCAGGGCTTTAAGCTCGCACTACCTCACGCGATTGGGTAACAATTGTATTAAATTTTACGCCGATTTTAGGTTAAATAGCCTTATCGCCATAAAACCTAATGCGTATTAAAAAATACGTTATTTTTACCTTGAAGTTTGGCTCTTGCGACAGAGTGTCTGGCGCCTGCAGTTAGCTGCTTAAGATCTTGCTCTTTTTCTTTCATCTCGCTAATACCTAACGAAACGGTTAGTGTTGGTAAGCGCTTACCACTGCGAGAGCTTATAAATTTTAGCTTTTCTACACCAGAGCGCATGCGTTCTGCAATTTCTTTTGCTGTTTGTACGCTAACGTCAGGCAGTAAAATCATAAACTCTTTGCCTTTAGTACGCACGGGCAGACCACTGTCTTGCACGTACGAACGAATTTTTTTGGCGACTTTACCAATGACAACATCGCCTACCGCTTGACCATACTTCTCATTAAAGTCATTAAAGTCATCAATATCAATGGCTATAGCACACAAGGATTTACCTTGCTCTACCCAAACCGCAGCTTTATCCACCATGTAGGTTTCTTTATATAGGCCGGTTAGTGGGTCAACATGGCGATGCTTTTCAATTTGTTGCAGTTGCTGCTGGCAATTTTTAAGCTCTTGTCTAGCTTGTAATAATGATTCATGCACGTGTTGTTGCGAACCTTTTAGTTCATAGCTCGCATCAATTAGGTCAGCAATAAGCTGTTTTGCTTCACTGATATCTGCATCGTCAATGGCAACTAAACTGCTATCTAATGTGGCAATATACTTGTTTACGCTATCACTGCTCTGGTCAACTGAATTATCCATAATATCAATTGTTTCTGACACACCTTTAACAAGCTTCTTTTGGCTTGAATCGTGTTCAGATAAGTAGCGATTAAATAGGTTTTCTAGGGTGTAACTATCTAATTTTTCGTCGGCAGCAAGCAGTGCTTCAATTTCTTCGCACAGCGCATCATGAGATTTTGAGATATAGCTATAGATCGTATGATAGTTGATCGGAATTGGTGGTAAGTTATACCTTTCTAAAAACCAGCAAACCTCCGTCATTTTTTGCTGCGCCTGTGCCATGGAATCATGGTACTTCATAAAACCCCAACCTCAGTGGTTAATTACTGCTTAAATATTCACCCTAAATTACTAGCAACCTTCATCCATTGAAGTCCAAAGTAATTAGAAAACAATTTTTATCTTTTGGGAATAGGAAAAGTCTATTAATTATTAAAAAAACTCCCTTTTATTTAGCTTAAATTTAACCGGTGACACGATGTGATTTCAGTGAAATATGAAAAAAATGTATGATTGCTGTATTTACTGTTTTGATTTTATTGGGTTTAAGTGTTTTTGAATTAAGTAATTTATGATTTTTTGCAATTATTTACTTACTTGGTCGCAAATAAGTTGAGATTAAAAATTGAATTTGCGTATGCTGGGTCAATTTTCTATTTTGGTTATTATTTATGAAACCGTTCAATTTATCCCTAGTTGCGTTAACATTATCTAGTACTTTATTGGTAGGTTGCCAATCTACTCAAGATATCACCGCAGCTACTTCAACGAGTGTGCAAGCGCAGAGCGTGAGTGTCTTTGAAAGTGTTGCGAATGACATTGTGGCATATCGTAAAAGTGTTGACCCGTATCAACAAAAAGAAGGTGTTAACGGTTATTTTTTACCAGATTTATCACCTGAGTTTCTAGCTAATAATCATGCCAAGAATGTTGCGTTTTTAGCGCGATTAAACGCTGTTGATGTGAGCGCGTTGGATGAGCAAAACCGGATTAACCACGCGATTATATTTTCTCAAGTGCAAAACTCGGTAGATGAGTATGACTTTAATGCACACTACATGCCGTTAACCTCTGAGTTTGGTTTTCACTCTGCATTGTCATTTATGGTGTCGCGCAGCAGCTTTAAAACCGTTGAAGATTATCAGCTTTACTTAAAACGTCTTGCAGGTGTACCGCGTTATTTTGAGCAGAATATAGCGTGGATGAAAAAGGGGATTGCGATAGGGCTAACTCAGCCAAAACCAGTGCTGTTAGGTTATGAGGACTCAATTAATGCGTTTATTGTAAAAAGCCCAGAACAGTCGGAGTTCTATAAGCCATTTAAAAACAAGCCAGAGCACATTTCTGACGCTGATTTTGCAAAACTTAAAACGCAAGCGCAATCGATTATAAGCAACAGCGTGATTCCATCGTACCAAAGCTATTTATCGTTCTTTGAAACCGAATATGCGCCGAATGCACGTGCCGAAATTGGTATTTCAACCACGCCGAATGGCAGTGAGTTTTATCAAAATCGTGTTAAGCATTACACCACAACTGATATGACCGCCGAGCAGGTACACCAGTTGGGTTTAGCTGAGGTGAAGCGGATTCGAGATGAAATGCAGCAAGTAATTGCGAAAACTGGTTTTACCGGCAGTTTTGCTGAATTTGTGCAATTTTTACGAACTGATCCGCAGTTTTACGCTAAATCGGCTGAGCAACTATTAAAAGAAGCGTCGTTTATAGCGAAAAAAGCAGATGCGCAGTTACCTAAGTTTTTTAAACTGCTACCTCGCACACCGTATGGTGTAGCGCCAGTACCAGACTCAATCGCGCCTAAATATACAACGGGTCGTTATGTCGGTGCGAATAAAGACACTGCGCCCGGGTATTATTGGGTAAATACATATGGCTTAGATAAGCGTCCGCTTTATGTGTTAGAAGCATTAACATTGCACGAAGCTGTGCCGGGTCACCATTTACAAATATCACTCAATAAAGAACTAGAAAATGTGCCGGGTTATCGTCGTAGTCACTATATTTCAGCATTTGGCGAGGGGTGGGGCTTATACTCTGAATACCTCGGCAAAGAAATGGGTTTTTACCAAGATGCCTACAGTGATTTTGGCCGTTTAACCTATGAAATGTGGCGTGCGGCACGTTTAGTTGTCGACACAGGTATGCATATGTTTGGTTGGAGTCGTGAGCGCGCAATGACCTTTATGCAGGATAACTCTGCGCTGTCGCTACACAATATTAAAACTGAAACAGATCGTTATATTTCGTGGCCTGGCCAAGCGTTATCATACAAAATTGGTGAGTTAACTATTAAGCGCTTACGTAAAAAGACAGAGCAAGCGTTAGGAGCTGAGTTTGATATTAGAGAGTTCCACTTTCAAATTTTGAAAAACGGTTCACTTCCTCTGAATTTACTCGAAGCACAGATTGACGCATACATCGAAACGGCGAAAAAAGCGTAAGGGTGAATTGCTAAAATAAAGGCTGCTCCAAAGTCCCATGATTCTTATATTCGTGAGATGGTTTCGAAGCAGCCTACATAGCCCCCGACCTGTTATCGTGGCAGCTTCGCAATCATAGGAGTGCTCCCTTAGACCGATAGCTTTGCGTCATCAGCTTTCGCTGAGTTTGCCTTTGTCGAACTTAACAGTTCAAATTAAGTCTAGAACGGGTTTCATTATTTTGCCTATCAATTTGCTGTTTTTTTACTGCAATCTAAACTGAGATAATTTCACGTACTGCTTGCTCCACTTATTAGATGGCGCTACAGTGCGTATCATTAGTAAAATAAATAATAGTTATCATGAACTTAGTTATAAAGAAAATTCTAGTAGCTATTCGACGCCATATTCACTATGTAAGTTGGACGTCGGTTGTTTCTCTGCTGGCAGCACATATGCTCTTAACTTGGGTGTGTTTATTTGCAGCGAAAGAAACAGAGTTATTAGGGATAAATCAATTTATTTATTACTACATAGTGACCACTTCGACGGTTGGGTATGGTGATTTAAGTCCCAGCTCCGATTGGGGAAAACTATTTGTAGCCTTGGTGCAAATTCCTATTGGATTAGCACTGTTTGGTGTGGTGTTAGGTAAAGTTGGACAAAGTATTACGGGGTTAATCAAGGCATCTATGACGGGCGATAAAGATTATTCAGGACAAAGCGAACATATTCTAATTTTTGGTTATCATCCTTCGCGCACACGTAAGATGATTAATTATATTTTGGCTGATAACAAGCGCCTTGAGCGACGAATTTTATTGGCCGTTGACGAGCAGATGACGCATCCGTTTTCAGATAACCCACACGTGGATTTTGTTCGCCTTTCAAGTTTCACTGATGTTGATGAACTTAAGCGTGTGGCAATAGATGGTGCTGATAAAGTAATCGTTGATGGCAACGATGATGATCATACGTTTACTACAGCGCTGAAAATCAGTCGCTTAGTGCATTCATCTTGTCATATCAGCGCGTACTTTCTTGATGAAAGTAAAAGTGAGATGTTGCGAGAACACTGTAAAAACGTGGAATCTACGAGCTCGAAGTCGGTAGAAATTTTGGTACGCTCGATGCAAGATCCAGGTTCAAGTCGTATTCAAGAAGAGCTGCTTTCAACGTTACATGGTGATACTCAGTTTAGTTTGGAAGTCGGTGAAATTAAGCAAAATGTTAAATTTGAAGTGTTATTTTTCCACTTTAAAAAGCAGTTTGATGCGACCATTTTAGGTGTAGCGCATAACCGTATCGGTGAGGGATTAGACTTGAATCCGCCGCTAGAAATGGAAATAAAACAGGGCGACATTTTGCATTATATGTCTGTTGAGCGAGTGCTCAGTGACGAAGTCGATTGGCAATCGATGTAATAGTGCATTAAGCAATTAATAAAAAGGCAACCTAGGTTGCCTTTTTAGCGAATGCGAAAATGTGGCTCCATATCGACTTCACCAAGATAGTCGATCGTTGCATAGCTAGTATCACATCTTGCGAATGCTAGGTAGTTTTCTTCTAGTTTTCGCGCAAAAGCAAGTTGATAACCATAGCGATTTAATTTATTTAATTCGACTTTTTGGGCAAAACTTAAGTTGCTCCAAAAGGCATTTAAATCACCTTCTCCTTGCCTTCTCTCCGCTGTAGGCTTATTTGTTAAAGCAGACATAATCTTTCGCAATTAAAAATTAGACAACTTATACTAAACCATTAAAAAGAATACTGTCTAGTCCGATCTGCTTACTTAGTATACTTGTAAATCGTGGTGCAATTTGATGATTGCAACAGCGAGAAACATGCCGAACGTCACTCTGGTAATCAATTCACTCTTTAAATAAACTCTTTGGCTACTCTTTTACGTGGCTATTTAAGTGAATTGCTAGTGTATTTATCGAGTATATATTGCCACTCAGATTCTCTCACCGGTTGAATTGATAGTCGGCTACCTTTTTGCACTAAATGCATATCTGCCAATTGCTGATCGGCTTTAAGCTTGGTGAGTGGAATAATACGTAACTTTTCAACGAATTCTAATGTAACACTTATCCATCTTGGGTTATCGGGTGTTGCTTTAGCATCAAAGTATTTTGATTGCGCATCGAATTGAGATGGATCGGCAAAGGCTGTTTTAATTACCTTAGCAATGCCAACAATGCCGGGTTGTTTACAGCTAGAGTGATAGATAAATACGAGATCGCCTAACGCCACTTGGTCGCGTAGAAAGTTACGTGCTTGATAGTTGCGAATACCATCCCAAATTTCATCATTTTTTGCTTTTAAATCGTCGATAGAAAATTCGTCAGGCTCTGTTTTAAATAACCAATAATGCATTACCTATTCTCGCTAATGTTAAAGTGGCAGGTGTTTGCTATTATAGCGATACTAGGAAATTACGAAATAGTGTTATGAGTCAGGTACTAAACGATCTTTTAGCATTGCTGAAGTTAGAAAAAATAGAACAGGGGCTGTATCGTGGCCCTAGCCAAGATCTTGGTTTTAAAGCTGTTTTTGGCGGTCAAGTTATGGGGCAAGCGCTATCTGCTGCAAAAGAAACCGTTGCAGAAGATAGGCAAGTGCACTCGCTGCACTCATACTTTTTAAGACCTGGCGATGTTGATCACCCGATTGTTTATGATGTAGAGAACATTCGCGATGGCCGCAGTTTTAGCACGCGCAGAGTTAAAGCGATTCAATTTGGTAAGCCGATATTTTATATGACTGCTTCTTTTCAAGTGGATGAAGAGGGGGTGACTCACCAAGCGGCGATGCCTAATGTACCAGGCCCTGAAAAACTGCCATCGTCACTGGATGTTTATCGCGAACACAAAGAACTGATCCCGGAAAAAATTCGCAATAAAATTATTTGTGACAAGCCAATTGAAATGCGACCGGTTAATTTTCAAAACCCGTTTAAGCCTGAAGTAACTCTTGCTGAGCGCTATGTATGGTTTAAAGCTAATGGCGATATGCCAAATGACCCGCGAGTGCATAAATATTTGCTTGCATATGCTTCTGATTTTGAATTTTTACCTACAGCGTTACAACCGCACGGTTTGTCATTTTTACAACCGGATATGCAAGTTGCCACCATTGACCATGCGATGTACTTTCATCGTCCATTCCGTTTAGATGAATGGATTTTATATGCTGTAGATAGCCCTTCAGCCAGTGGAGGCCGAGGGTTAGTTCGAGGGCAGTTCTTTAATCAGAAAGGTGAGTTAATTGCCTCGACGATTCAAGAAGGTGTGATTAGAAAATATGGATAAAAAAGGCGGTGTATACCGCCTTTATTTTTGTTGTCGATAAAAGCTAGTTTTCAAGTGCACTGGCAATACTTGGGTTAAGTTGTTTTAGAATAATTTGACTCAACTGCTTTGTTGTCTCGTTGCCTGTGATGCGGCCTTGTTCGCAATCATCAATCATGTGGTTATGCTTAAGCGTGCTAATAAAACCAGACAACACTTTTTTATCGAAGAATTCTGGTGTATCGATACCAAATAGTTGTGCAAGCTGTTGTGCAAAATCTTGGCTTTGCGTTTCAAGCTGGTCGCGCGAAATGCTGTCACTTGCCAGAATTAATTTAAGTACGCTGGCATAGCGAATTAATGTGCACTGGATAAAGCGTGCTAACAAGTTAAGCTGAGCTAGAGATTTGCTGCTAGGATTAACTGAAATCGCATCGTTTTCAACGGTTAATAACCCAATACCGCTCAAGGCTTCAAGTGAGTCATTTAGATACGTTTCGCAATACGGTTGCATAAACCACTCCTGTTTAAAGAGCGGATATAACGCGTTAACTTGCTTGATTAGCTGGTCGCGAGAAATGTGTTTTTGGCTAATTAAGATTGAGCTAATTAGACTTGGTACTGCGAATAAATGCAGTACGTTATTGCGGTAATAGTTCAGTAATACTTTTTGCGTGTCTTGAATACGGATTACTTCAACTCGCCCTTGCGTAATCACTTCAAATTTATCTAACGTGAGTGCGTGTTCAAGCAGCTCTTCTGCGCTTTTGTTTGGCACACTGACATCTTTGCTGTACGGCGCTAATTCAAGCAATCTCAGGTAGTTTGTCATACAAGCAATGAGCTCGTTACGCGTCATCGCCTGTTTTTCGGTGTTTAACAAAATAGATGACATTAAAGTAACGGCATTGATCGCAGCCGCATTGTTGATGTTGACCATAACTGAATCAGCAAGTTTGCCAACCATTGGCGTTAGCCAATTAGGCTTTTCATTTGCAGCAATGCTGTCGCGCCAATCTGACTGGTGCTGGGTAAGGTATTGATTAATGTTGATTGGTTCGCCAAAGTTTACATTACCTTTGCCGTAATTCTTGAGCTTACGTAGAGTTTTGAATACGCCCAGTACTGACTCATTTTTCTTTTTTTGTCCAGCAAGTTCACCAAGGTAAGTGTTTACTTCCATTACATGTTCGTAACCAATATATACAGGCACGATTGAAATTGGACGATCGATACCGCGCAAAATTGATTGTAATGTCATCGCTAACATACCGGTTTTAGGTGGAAGCAAACGGCCAGTTCGGCTGCGGCCGCCTTCGGTATAAAACTTAACAGCGTAGCCTTTTATAAATAACTGGCTTAAGTATTCACGGAACACTGCGGAATAAAGCTTGTTGCCTTTGAACGAGCGGCGTAAGAAAAAGGCGCCACAGCGTCTAAATATTGGGCCTGCAGGCCAAAAACTTAAATTTATACCTGCTGCAATATGCGGTGGTACAAAACCTTGATGGTAAATAACGTAAGTAAGTAATAAGTAATCCATATGGCTACGATGGCACGGCATATAGATGATTTCGTGGCCTTTGTCGGTCAGCTCTTGAATCCGTTCCGGGTTATTTACTTCAATACCGTTGTATAGCTTGGTCCACAGCCAAGTAAGAATGCGCTCAGAAACACCGATCATTGATTCGTTATAGTTGGCAGCAATTTCATCAACGAGTTTTATGGCATTTTGTCGTGCTTCTACAATTGAGATGTTTTTACTTTTTGCTTCATCTTCAATTGCGGCTTTGACAGTGCTTGATGCTAAAAGACCTTGATACAGCTGATCGCGAGATGGCAGTTTAGGGCCAAGCGCAGCGAGCTTCTGACGTTTAAAGTGGACGCGGGCAACACGAATGAGTTTATGCGGTAAATCATCACTTTGTTGCTTACTGGTAAGCTGCGATAGTTCTAATGGACGACTAAAACGAATTAAGTTGTCGCGGCCAGATAGTAACACGACAAATACTTTACGTAACCAACTTGGTGTAAGAGAACTGGATAAAATAGTGCCAAGGCCTGGCTTTTCTTTACCTGGATTGCGTCCCCATAAAATGGTGACCGGAATAACTTGTAAATCGGTAACGTCAGATTGTTTTAATGCTGCAAATATTTCTTCGCTAATTTCGAGCGCTGGGCTGTCTTTTTTGGCTTTACCAAACAGTGGCGAGCGATGATGAATTGGAATGTACCTTGGAACTTGTTTATCACCAATTTGCTGAGTGACCTGAGGGTCTGGTAAGCCGAGTTTTTTACAGGTGCTGCGCAACGCGGCTGAATCAGAAAAAGAATTTAACAATGTGATGTAAACGGTCGGCTTGTTCTTATCTATTGCGAGGTTGTCTAAAGGGTGTTCAGGCACTATTTTCGAACGTACTAAAAGCTTGTTCATACCGTTTGCAAACCACTGAATCATAGAGCCAACCAACTTCATAACACCAACCTAAAAACAAAAGGGGCGCTAGCATACCAGTTAACTCTAAAAGATTAAATAACTGGTCGTGCCAGAGGAAAAATAAAGCAATTTACTGCGATGATTTTTGATTTGCAGCAATTATCGTCTGTAACTAAGCATAGTGCTAATTATCAAATAATTAAAAGTTGCGAAATAAGAATAACTGTATATACTCACAGTTATCTGTACTGTATGGAAAACCAGTGAATGAGACCATTAACAAAACGTCAGGCACAAATCTTAGAACTTGTTAAAGTATTTATTAAAGATACTGGCATGCCGCCAACGCGCGCAGAAATCGCATCGACACTCGGTTTTAAAAGTGCAAACGCTGCAGAAGAGCATTTAAAAGCATTAGCCAAGAAAGGCGTAATTGAAATGGTGCCAGGCGCTAGCCGTGGTATTCGTTTAGTGGAAGAAGATGAACCCGAGCAACTTGGTTTACCATTAATTGGTCAAGTTGCCGCAGGTTCACCTATTTTGGCTAATGAGCACATTGAAAGCCATTATCAAGTGGATCCAAACCTATTTAACCCATGTGCAGATTTCCTACTGCGTGTACGTGGTGAGAGTATGAAGGATATCGGCATTATGGATGGTGACTTACTTGCTGTTCATCGCACGCCAGTGGCGAATAATGGTCAAGTGGTTGTAGCCCGTGTTGATGAAGATGTAACGGTAAAGCGTTTTGAAAAAGCAGGCAAACAAGTACTATTACATGCAGAAAATGACGATTTTGACACAATTAAAGTCGATTTAGAGCATGATCATTTTAATATCGAAGGCCTTGCGGTTGGCGTTATTAGAAATGCTGACTGGATGTAATACACTTTTGTTGACCTTGGCTAGTGAGTAATTTTGCTAGCCTCACCCTGCTTTAAAACACCCTATTTCTTACTATAACCCCTTCTATTTTTACATCTTCAAAAATCGCTAACTTATAGATTTATAAAAAATTTATCTTAAATTTGACTTGCGTAAAATTTAATCGTTTACTAGACCTTAGTAGTAACCTTGTTTTCTTTTTAAGCAAAGTGCGGCTTTTAGAAAACAAGTATAATAAAGAAAATGGAGTGATGCTGTAGTGCGTCGTGCGATTTAATCGCTAAAACTTTCACTGACCATTTCCTAACAACATAATAATAATTAGCTAAGGAGCGAGCATGAGGCTAGTGAAACTATCCTTATGGTTACTATTGAGCTTTCCTTTTTTAGCAGTTGGGACGAGTCAATATAACTTACCTGTTGGGGTGACAGACATCAGCCGTGATGTCTACGAGCTCCATATGACAATTTTTTATATCTGTTGCGTTATTGGATTAGTAGTATTTGCCATTATGTTTTGGGCAATAATTCATCACCGTAAATCAAAAGGAGCAGTGCCTGCTCAATTTCATGAAAGTACCAAAATTGAAATACTGTGGACCGCAATTCCATTTGTAATTTTGATTGGTATGGCAGTGCCTGCAACCAAAACCTTGATTGCCATGGAAGACACCACTAAAGCTGACCTAACGATTAAAGTCACAGGGTCACAATGGAAGTGGCATTATGAATATCTTGACCACGATGTGTCGTTCTATTCTGTTCTTTCGACTCCACGTGAACAAATCACCAATCAAGATCAAAAAACAGAAACCTACCTATTAGATGTTGATAAACCCCTTATTATTCCAAAAGGAAAAAAAGTACGCTTTTTAATGACTTCGGACGATGTAATTCACTCTTGGTGGGTACCTGAGTTCGCGGTTAAAAAAGATGCGAACCCTGGCTTTATTAACGAAGCGTGGACTAAGGTCAATGAGACCGGTATTTATCGCGGTCAGTGTGCTGAGTTATGCGGAAAAGACCATGGCTTTATGCCAGTGGTTGTTGAAGTTAAAGAGCCTGCTGAATTTGAACAGTGGTTGGCAAATGCGCAGCTTGAAAAAGCGCAAGCAGCGGCTGCAGAAAAAGCGTCACTTGATCTTACACTATCTCAAGATGAGCTAATGACGCTAGGAGAACAAGTGTATATGGCTAATTGTGCTGCGTGTCACCAACCTACTGGGATGGGATTGCCAGGTGTGTTCCCAGCGCTAAAAGATAGCCCAATAGCACTTGGCGATGTTAAAGCACATATCGATATTGTGGTTCATGGCAAGCCAGCAACAGCAATGCAAGGCTATAGCAAAATGTTGTCACTAAAAGAATTAGCGGCAGTAGTGACCTATGAGCGAAATGCTTGGGGTAACAACACTGGCGATTCAGTGCAACCAAGTGATATTCAAGAATCTGTGGGAGAAGCACAATAATGACAACACTAGCTGAATCTCATCACCACCATCATGCGCCAACGGGTTTAAAACGTTGGCTATTTACGACTAACCATAAAGATATCGGTACGCTATATCTGCTATTCGCTCTGTTAATGTTTTTAACGGGTGGCGCAATGGCACTGGTTATTCGTGCCGAATTATTTCAGCCGGGCTTACAATTTGTAGAGCCACACTTTTTTAACCAAATGACTACAGTTCATGGCCTAATCATGGTTTTCGGTGCAGTTATGCCTGCGTTTACTGGCTTGGCAAACTGGATGATTCCTATGATGATTGGCGCACCAGATATGGCACTACCGCGCATGAATAACTGGAGTTTTTGGATTCTACCATTTGCGTTTTTCATTCTGCTTATGTCGTTATTTATGGAAGGCGGCGGCCCAGCTTTTGGTTGGACGTTCTATGCCCCACTATCAACAACATATAGCAATGATAATACGGCACTATTTGTCTTCGCTGTGCATATTATGGGCATTAGCTCAATTATGGGAGCAATCAATGTAATTGTAACCATAGTGAATATGCGTGCACCTGGCATGACCTATATGAAATTACCACTGTTTGTATGGACGTGGTTAATTACCGCATTTTTATTAATTGCGGTGATGCCGGTACTTGCAGGGGCGGTGACTATGGTGCTAACTGATAAATACTTTGGCACAGATTTCTTTAACGCGGCAGGCGGCGGCGACCCAGTAATGTTTCAGCATATTTTCTGGTTCTTCGGACACCCTGAAGTTTACATCATGATTTTACCGGCGTTTGGTGTTATCTCGACGATTATTCCAGCGTTTTCACGCAAGAAACTGTTTGGCTATGCCTCAATGGTGTATGCCACAGCATCAATCGCGTTTCTGTCGTTTATTGTATGGGCGCACCACATGTTTACCACTGGCATGCCATTGGCGGGTGAGTTGTTCTTTATGTATAGCACCATGCTGATATCTGTGCCTACGGGGGTAAAAGTTTTTAATTGGGTAGCGACAATGTGGCGTGGCTCGATTAGCTTTGAAGTGCCGATGCTGTTTTCCATTGCCTTTATTGTGTTATTCACCTTAGGTGGCTTCTCTGGTTTGATGTTGGCAATAACACCAGTCGATTTTCAGTATCACGATACTTACTTTGTGGTTGCTCATTTCCACTATGTGTTGGTAACGGGGGCTGTATTCTCGATAATGGCAGGGGCTTATTATTGGTTACCAAAGTGGACAGGCAACATGTATCACATTGGTCTTGCTAAAACCCATTTCTGGTTATCACTAATTAGCGTAAACATTCTGTTCTTCCCAATGCATTTTGTGGGCTTAGCCGGTATGCCGAGGCGTATTCCTGACTATGCACTGCAGTTTGCTGATTTTAATGCATTGATCAGTATTGGTGGCTTTGCCTTTGGTTTATCTCAATTACTTTTTGTTGCCGTTGTTTTTAAGTGTGCAAAGGGTGGCGAAAAAGTACCTGCCAAAGTGTGGGATGGGGCTGAAGGGTTGGAGTGGGAAGTTGCATCGCCTGCACCTTATCATACGTTCTCTGAGCCGCCGGAAGTGAAGTAATGAATAACGTTAAGCTACTCAAAAAGCTAATCTTAACCAGTTTATTAATGTTTGCGTTTGCCTTTGCGCTGGTGCCACTTTATGACGTTTTCTGTGATATCACAGGGTTGAATGGAAAACCTAATATGGAGCAGGCCCAAGTGAGTGCGCAAAGTGATGAATCGCGCAGTGTACGCGTTACATTTATCACACACGCGCAAGCTGGCGCACCGTTTAAAGTCAAAGCTAAACGCTACAGTGTTGACGTTAGCCCGGGTGAAATGGAGCGCATAGAGTTTATTGCGCAAAACCTTTCGAGTAGCAACAAGATAATGCAAGCCGTACCGTCAGTAGCACCAGGTCGGGCGGCTAAATATTTACATAAAGTGTCTTGCTTTTGTTTTAATCAACAGCCGCTGACAAGTAAAGGCTCAGCGGATTTACCATTGCTCTTTTACCTCGATGAAACCTTGCCAAATGATATTCATGAAGTGACCTTGTCGTACACCATTTACGATATTACAGCAGATGTTGAGGGTAAAGTTGCAAGCAATAGCAAGCGCGATGGAGAGTTAGTCAATGAAAACTCAATATGAAAAATATTATGTACCTGAGCAAAGCCAATGGCCGATTGTGGGTGCTGTTGCTCTGTTCTTAATCGCCATTGGAGCTGGCTTAGCGGTAATGCAAACTGCTAAGCAGCAAGGTGGTTTTGGTTTTCACATTTTAATCTTAGGCATTGCGGTTTTACTTTATATGCTGTTTGGTTGGTTTAAAAATGTGATTGATGAATCTCAAGGTGGGCTTTATTCATCGCAAATGGACCGCTCGTTTAAACAGGGTATGGCGTGGTTTATTTTCTCTGAAGTGATGTTTTTTATGGCATTTTTTGGAGCGCTATTTTATGCCCGTACATTTGCTGTACCGTGGCTCGGTGGTGATAGCAATAACGCGATGACAAACGAAGTGCTATGGCCTTCATTTGAAGCCGTGTGGCCTTTAGTTAGTACGCCAGGTGGTACAGAAACGCAAGTAATGGGTTGGCAAGGTTTACCACTTATCAACACGATTATTCTTTTAACCTCATCGGTGACTTTGCATTTTGCACACACCGCAATTGAGCATGGAAAACGCACGCAGTTAAAGGCAATGCTTGGTTTTACTATTGCTTTAGGGGCGATATTTTTAGCGCTACAGGGTGAGGAGTACGTTCATGCATATCAAGATCTAGGTTTAACACTGGACTCAGGTATATATGGCAATACGTTCTTTTTGCTAACTGGCTTTCACGGCATGCATGTCACGTTAGGCACGCTCATTTTACTTGTCGTATTTATACGAATTTTAAAAGGGCACTTTAGTGAAGAAAAGCACTTTGCTTTCCAAGCCGCAGCTTGGTATTGGCATTTTGTTGACGTTGTATGGTTGTGTTTGTTTGTTTTTGTTTACGTACTTTAAAGGTCAATAACCACTAACCAACAGTATAAGGATTGCTGTTTGGTGTGATGATGCCAAACAGCATTGCCAGCAAAATAATCATCAGAACAATTGCAGAAAATAACACTCGGCGCCCTAAATAATGGGACATAGAGTTTGCAGCAGCGTCGCTTTTAAGCATACAAAACAGTGCTTTAAACAAACTAAAAACGATGTAAAACAATAAGAATACGATAATTAATTTTATCAACATAAGTTTAGGGAGTTTGCTATATGCGGTTAATCCAGAATAGTGCAAAAAGCATCACTCTGCTAGTGTGTACAACAACTGTCGCATTAATATGCGCGAGTTTAGCTGTGTGGCAGTATCAAAGATCACAGCAAAAAATAACGATTATTAAAAAACTAGATCAGCTTAGCCAACAAGGGGTTATTCCTTGGTATCAGCTCGCTAGTTTACCAAGCGATTGGCTTGCAACAGGACTCAAAGTATCCCTATCTGGCGAAGTCTCTTCACAGTTTTGGTGGCTTGATAACCAAGTGGTTAATGGCCGTTTTGGTTACGACTTGATCGTTGCCGTGAAACCAAAAAATTCTTCACGCTGGTGGCTGGTTAATCTTGGCTGGTTTGCGGGCTCATTAAATCGAGAGCAATTACCAGAAGTAAGCTTGCCGCAGCAACTAACACTCACTGCATTATTAAAGGCTGGTAACTTTACCAGCTTCAACTTGGTATCAAATGATCTTGAATTACGCCAAGGACAACGGTTGCAATACATTACGCCAGAGTTTGCAGCAAGTGCGCTCCAGCAGCCATTCGCGCCATATATTCTTTATGCACAGCCGGAAAGTGCGCTGGGCGAATTTCATTACCAAGTTATTAATATGTCACCAGATAAACACAAAGCGTATGCCTTGCAGTGGATTTTACTCGCTCTCGCTGCGGTTGTGATTGGTGCGGTTATGTATCGAAAAGGAAGTGCACATGAATAAGACTCTTGGACTTTTTATTATTTGTTTTTTAGCACCAGCGTTAACTGCTTTTTTGGCGTTAAAGTTTGATTGGCTTGAACCCGCACAAACTAATTTCGGGCATTTCGTTGAAAATGAACAGAAAATTGAAAAGTGGCCGGCGGACTCTCAACTTAAATGGTCGCTAGTTACATTGTCGGAAGAGGTTTGTACGCAACATTGCGAAACTCGAAAGCAACTAATTACAAATGTGTTTGATGTGCTTGGCAAACATAATTTATATGTGGGGGCATTTTCCCTTTCTAGCAGCCAGCAGGCATTGCAGCTGACCAATTTAACTGCACATGAAAATGCTGTTACACAACTTGAAAATCAAACACTTGCTATTGAATCAGATGCAATTTATTTAGTCGATCATCACGGTTTAATAGTGCTTGAGTATCCCGTTAATTATCAGCTTCAGTCAGACAATAATATGAAACGCGGACTTATTAAAGACCTCAAAAAGTTGCTCAATTATAGCCGCAGTAGGGCTTAGGAGGTGCGAATGAATCACTATCATAAAATTGTACTGTTTGGCTGTGTTTTCGCATTTATTGTGGTGGGGTTAGGTGCGTATACGCGACTTAGCGACTCTGGTTTAGGCTGCCCTGATTGGCCTGGATGCTATGGTTTTTTAACTGTGCCTAATGAGGCGCATGAGCTGGAAAAAGTCGAAGAACACTTTCCAACACATGAAGTCGATCAAGGAAAAGCGTGGAAAGAAATGATCCATCGCTATTTTGCTGGCACATTAGGCATAATTATTTTGCTTATTGCGATAATGGCATTTAAGCAACGGCAACACCGATTAGCACCTGTGAAGTTACCGTTGTTAATTTTGGGGCTAGTTGTATTTCAAGCTGCGTTAGGCATGTTAACAGTCACTATGAACTTACAGCCGCTTATCGTTATGGGGCATTTGCTTGGAGGCTTTATGATTATGAGCTTGTTGTTTTTGCTCTATATCAGGCTTACCACAGAGCGCATCCCTGGTGGAGATTCGGGCGCAAAACCTCATTATAGCTTGGCAATAATCGCTTTGAGCTTTGTTGTTTCGCAGATTGCATTAGGTGGATGGTTAGCGGCAAATTACGCGGCTTCACATTGTGCAGATTTCCCTTTGTGTGGCGCCGATACATTTGAGCGTTTTTCATTTACGAGTATTTTCCAATTACCGAATGATCACGCCAGTTATGAGTTTGGGGTGTTGTCGGCTGAAGCGCGTATGTCGATTCACTTTCTTCATCGCATTTGGGCGATGGTTACCACGTTTGTCGTGCTTTGGGCTGGTTTTAAAATTCTAAAAGACTGTTATTCAACAATAATAAAGCGAGCTGTTTACCATATTTGGGTGGTGTTGTTTTGTCAGATTGCGCTGGGAGTTAGCTTAATCTTGATGCATATTCCGCTCAATATTGCGCTTACTCATAATATGACAGCATTATTGCTACTTTTAAGTTGCGTTCGGCTTGCATATCTCATTAAAAGCAAGTGCTAGGGAGTAAACTATGACCAGTTATGTTTTACAATTTCAGCGCTCACTAAGCGCTAAAGTTCATGAATACTTAGTGCTTTGTAAACACAAAGTTGTGATGTTGCTAGCGCTTACCGCTGTGGTTGGACAAGGTTTGGCACCCCACGTTGGGCGAAGCTTGCTAGAGCAGATGTTAACCATAGTAGGTATCGCATTATTAGCCAGTAGTGCTGCGGTGATTAACCATATTGTTGATAGCGATATAGATAAAAAAATGAAGCGCACCGACTCGCGTCCAGTCGCAACAGGCAGTGTGACAAATCGTCAGGCGTTTGTCTTTTCAATGACGCTGTTGGTTATTGGGTTTTGCATGTTAGTTGCTTACGCAAACTGGCTGACCGCTTGGCTTACCTTAGTTGCTTTAGTCGGTTATGCATTTATTTATACGCTGGTATTAAAAAGACGCACGCCACAAAATATTGTGATCGGGGGTTTTGCTGGCGCGATGCCGCCATTGTTGGGCTGGGTGTCTGAAACTGGCTCAATGTCAGCAGAACCTTGGTTATTAGTGATGATAATTTTCACTTGGACACCACCGCACTTTTGGGCGTTAGCCATTGATCGTAAAAAAGATTATGAAAACGCAAAAGTCCCCATGTTGCCAGTAACGCATGGTATTGAATTCACCAAAACAATGGTGTTGCTATATAGCGTTTTATTAACATTGGTTTGTGTTTTACCGTTTTTAATTGGTATGTCAGGAAACTTTTATTTAGCGGTAAGTGTGTTACTTAATGGTGTGTTTACGTATCGTGCTTGGGAGCTAAAATTTGCTGCCAAAGAAAAGTCTGCGATAAAGCTATTTATCTATTCCATTTGGCAACTTATGATACTATTTATCGCACTATTTATTGATAAGTGGTTGATTTAAATGAGCCAATTTAAGCTATTAATTGTTACATCTTTAATCTTTATGGTTTTGGGTTGCGGCCCAAAATCACCTCCGCAAACAAACGCATTACTCTATCAAGAGGCTAAGATTGTTAAGCCATTTGTGTTGCAAGACCAAAATGGCCAACAGGTTACTAATCAAAACTTAAAGGGTAACTGGACGCTATTATTTTTAGGTTATACAAGTTGCCCAGATATTTGCCCAATGACGTTGGCAAAATTAACTCAGATAACAAAAGAGTTATCGCCTAACTTTGCCATAAATGTATGGTTTGTATCGGTTGATCCTAAGCGTGATAACGCAGAAAAACGCAAGCTGTACATTGATTACTTTAATCCCGATTTTACTGCTGTTTCTGCAGAGCATAAGCATTTATTTCCATTTGTTCGAAACCTAGGTTTAGTGTACGCGATTCATGATGATGGTGAGTCGGAAAATTACACAGTTGACCACAGTGCATCAGTCACGTTAGTCGACCCAAATGGCGCGGTTAGAGCCATTTTTAAACCTGAATTTGCCAAAGGCAAAGTACCGTTAATTAATCAGAGTGAAATGACACAAGAACTGACCTCAATTATTGGTTACTACAGCAATTAGTATCGATTTATGATCTGCTAACGCATTAATTAGCTTTAATTAAATCGATATTATTTTGGCAAATTTTCATTCTGGGTCTACGCTTAATTTTAAGCGAACAAGGAAAGAAAATTATGTATCAGTTACCTGCTGAGCTTGTCATAAACTCAGTCTCTGAGCTTAAAGAATCTCTCTTAGATTTATTATCGAAACAATCGAGCATTGATCTGGATATTTCCTCGGTTACTCGTGCTGATACCGCTTCAATTCAATTACTCTGTTCGTTGCAAAAAAATCTAGCGGAAACTCAGCATCAAATTACGTGGCATGGCAAAAGTGATGCGTTATTTGCTGCAGCAAAAACATTGGGAGTGCAAGATTTTCTTGCCTTATCAGAACAATAATTTGGGGTCTGTATGAAAAAGATTTTGGCGGTTGATGATTCTGCATCAATGAGACAAATGGTTGGTTTTACGCTTAAAAAAGCTGGTTTCGATGTAACAGAAGCGAAAGACGGAAGCGAAGCGTTAGAAATCGCTAAAGGCAACAGCTTTGATGCGGTCATTTCTGATGTGAATATGCCGATTATGGACGGCATTACACTTATTCGAGAATTAAGAGCGCTACCTGCCTACAAGTTTACGCCTATGCTAATGCTTACTACCGAATCGGGACTGGATAAAAAAACCGAAGGTAAAGCCGCTGGCGCCACTGGATGGATCGTAAAACCATTTAATCCAGATCAGTTATTAGCAGTAATTAAGAAAGTCATCCGATAAATCAGGAGGCGGCATGAGCATAGACTTAAGCCAATTCTTTGAGGTTTTCTTTGAAGAGAGCCTTGAAGGTTTGGATGTCATGGAATCGGAGTTACTCAACCTCACACCTGGTGATGTAGACAACGAGACGATTAATACTATTTTCCGTGCCGCGCATTCTATTAAAGGTGGAAGTGGGACCTTTGGTTTCACACATGTTTCCGATTTTACCCACGTTTTAGAGACCCTTTTAGACCAAATCCGAGAAGGCAGCAGAGAGTTAGCCGCCGAACATGTGAATTTGCTTTTGCAGTCGGTTGATTGTTTGCGCGAAATGTTAGGTGATTTACAAAATAATCAAGAAACAGACCTAACGACTGCAACTCAGTTAAAAGAAAAGTTTGAGGCAATTTTAGCGGGTGAATCACAGCCAGCTAGTACACCGGTAGCTACAAATAGTAGCAGCGATAATCCACCTGTGGATCACGGTGCACTTGATACCTACGAGGTGATTTTTAAGCCGCAACATCATTTATTTAAAACGGGTAATGAGCCCATCTATTTGATTGAAGAGTTGGCAGAACTAGGTCAGCTCGACGTGACTGCAAATTTAGATGATGTACCTGATATTCATAACCTTGCGGCTGACGAATGTTTTTTAACTTGGTGCTTTTATCTTGAAACCGATAAAGGCGAAGAGGCAATAAAAGAAGTATTTGAGTGGGTTGAAGATGATGCCGAAATCACTATCACTTTGTGTGGCGGATTGTTTGGTGACGACCCCGTAGAATCTGAACCAGAAGATGTTAGTGAGCAAGCTACTGAAGAGGCATCAACGCCAACAGCTGAAAGTAAAAGTGACAAACCTGCGCCAGCAGCAAAAGCTGCTGCGAAAAGTGGTTCCACCGAAAGTACGTCAATTCGGGTCAGCATTGATAAAGTAGATTCACTAATTAACATGGTTGGCGAGCTGGTAATTACTCAAGCAATGCTTACACAGCTTGGTGAAGGAGAAATTACCGAAAACAAATTAATGGCATTGCAAGAAGGACTTGCACAACTTGCTCATAACACACGTGATTTGCAAGAAAGCGTGATGCGAATTCGCATGCTGCCAATCAGTTTTGTATTTAGTCGCTTTCCGCGTTTAGTGCGAGACACATCGCAAAAGCTAGGAAAAGAAGTTGAACTAAAACTCCTTGGTGAGCAAACTGAGCTTGATAAAACAGTTATGGAAAAAATTTCGGATCCTATGGTGCACTTGGTGCGAAATTCACTGGATCATGGCCTAGAAACGCCAGAACAGCGGGAAGAGGCAGGTAAGCCAAGAGTTGGTACCGTAACACTTAATGCATTTCATCAAGGCGGCAACATAGTTATTGAAATTATGGATGATGGTGCTGGCTTAAATACACAAAAGATCAAACAAAAAGCGATTCAAAACGGCCTAATTAGCGACTCAGACGACTTATCGGATGATGAAATTAATGAGCTAATTTTTATGCCCGGTTTTTCAACTGCAGATGAAGTGAGTGATATCTCTGGCCGTGGCGTAGGTATGGACGTAGTAAGACGCAATATCCAATCGCTTAATGGCTCAATTGAGGTTACTTCAGAACAAGGTATTGGTTCTACCTTTACGATTCGCCTGCCGCTTACTTTGGCTATTTTAGATGGTCAGTTAGTGACAGTGGCAGAGCATACTTACATCATTCCGCTTATTTCTATTGTGGAATCATTACAAATTGATTTGAAAATGGTGAATTGCGTGGGCGGCGGTTTAAACGTTTTACGCTTACGCGATGAATACATTCCTATTTTACGATTACATAAAATCTTCAATCACAGTGGTGCAATTGAAGATCTTGATAAAGGCTTACTGGTTATTGTTGAAAGTGACAACCAAAAAGTCGGGTTATTAGTTGACGATTTATTGGCACAGCAACAAGTCGTCATTAAAAGCCTAGAGGCCAATTATCAGAAAGTAGAAGGCGTTTCTGGGGCGACTATTTTAGGTGACGGAAGAGTATCGCTAATTATTGATATTACGGGGCTAATCAAATTAGCGGGCCTGAAAAAAGCAGGCACTTCTGAGCTTGCAATTGAGCCGATAGAAAGTGAGGAAGCTTGATGGAAGCGATAGCAAATGATCTTCTCGAGTCTAGCGAAGAGAATCAAGAAGAGAATATCTGCCAGTTTCTGACTTTTATGATGGCAGATGAAGAATATGGTGTGGATATTCTCACAGTGCAAGAAATCCGTGGTTGGGAGGAAATAACTCAAATTCCCAATTCGCCAAGTTATGTAAAAGGTGCCATTAATCTGCGCGGCACAATAGTACCAATTATTGATTTGCGTGCGCGATTTGGCTTGCCGCAGGTGCCGTATAGCTCAGTCACTGTAGTAATTGTGGTCAAAGTTGACCTAGAAAGTGGCGATAAAATTATGGGATTAGTGGTTGATGCAGTATCAGATGTTTACAGCATTTCAGAGTCTGATGCGCGCGATGTACCTGATGTAACTAATACTGAAAATACAGAGTTTGTTCATGGTCTGGTCAATGTCGGTGAAAAAATGGTTGTGTTGTTAGATTTAAAACGGGTGTTGAGTCTTGCCAAAGAGCCGGATTAATAAAAACAAAAACTCATCTACAGGGTGAGTGGTAAGTGAGTGTAAAAGCCGATGATGAAATGCAATCAAATAAAAAAGGGTGGAGATTGATATGTGGTGGTTTAGCAAAGCACCGGACGCAGCATCTGGGAAATCCGAGAGTGATTTAATTTTAGAAGCCTTAAGTCGATCTCAAGCTGTCATTGAGTTTAAACCTGATGGTACTGTAATTACGGCTAACACCAACTTTTTAAATGCGTTGGGATATCGCTTAGAGCAAATCCAAGGACAACATCATCGCATGTTTGTACCCCCTGCACATGCCAATAATGCTGAGTATAGCCAGTTTTGGGCTCGACTAGCACGTGGCGAGTTTATCTCTGGTGAATTTAATCGTATTAACGCCGAAGGCAAAGAAATTTGGATTCAAGCGTCATACAACCCTGTTGTCAACGAACATGGTGTTGTGAGTAAGGTTGTTAAATATGCCACTGATATCACCGAGCAGAAAATAGCATCAGCTGATGCCGCTGGGCAGCTAGCTGCGATTAGTAAATCGCAAGCGGTTATTGAATTTAACCTTGATGGCACAATCATCACAGCAAACGATAACTTTTGTAGTGTTATGGGTTATCGATTAGATGAGATTGTTGGCAAACATCATAGTATGTTTGCAGAGCCAGAATACGCTTCGAGTCAGGACTATAAAGATTTTTGGCAAAAATTGAATCGTGGAGAATTTTGTACTGGCGAATATAAACGAATAGGCAACGGTGGAAAAAATGTATGGATTAGGGCGTCTTACAATCCTATTTTTGATCCAAATGGTAAGCCTTTTAAAGTTGTGAAATATGCGAGTGACATCACTGAGCAAAAAGAAGCCGAATTTGAAGCGCGTTTGGCCGCCAACCGTGCAAATGCACTTAAAGTGTGTCAAGCCAATGTAATGATTGCAGACAATGACTTAAAGATAGTTTTCATTAACGATGAAAATTTAAAAATGCTTAAAAGGCGCGAAGCTGCTATTCGCCAAGTGTTGCCAAATTTTGATGCTAACAACTTAATTGGGCAGTGTGTAGATGTTTTCCATAAAGACCCAAGCCATCAACAAAAAATGCTAGCTGCGCTTAAAGATGTGTATCGCACCAGAATCACGGTTGCTGAATTAACCTTTTCGCTAATTGCTACACCTTGGCTGAATACCGAAGGTGAGCGCATTGGTACCATTGTCGAGTGGCAAGATTTGACCGATGAATTAGCTGCGCAAAGAGAAGCGGAGGCAATTGCTGCTGAAAATTCACGAGTTCGCCAAGCTCTCGATACGGTTAATACCAACACCATGATTGCAGATGCAAGCAATGAAATTGTGTATATGAATAGTGCCGTGTTAAATATGATGCGTAATGCCGAATCTGATATTAAGCGCGATTTACCTAACTTCAATGCGTCGTCATTAATGGGGTCAAATATGGATGTATTTCATAAAAACCCGGCGCATCAGCAACAAATGATAGAGCGATTGACATCAACGTATAGTACTGAAATTTTGGTCGGCGGTCGCACGTTTGCGCTTACTGCAAATCCTATCTTCTCTGATAATCAGGAGCGTTTGGGCACGGTTGTAGAGTGGCTAGATAGAACTGCTGAGGTGGCAATTGAGAAAGAAATTGACGAGCTTGTAACAGCTGCATCGCAAGGTGAACTAGATACACGCATCGATCAATCTGGTAAACAAGGCTTCTTCTTAAATCTCGCGCAAGGACTCAATAGGTTAGTTGAGATATCCGATGAGGTAATCACTGAAGCGGCAGAAATGCTTGATGCCATGGCTCATGGTGACTTAACCAAGCGCATTCAGAGCGATTACTTAGGCTCATTTGATAAGTTAAAACGCGATGCAAACACTACGGCAGAAAAGCTAACCGAAGTGATAGAGAAAGTTAGTGTGTCTTCTAATCTTGTTGCCAGTGGCGCGGAAGAAATTTCGCAAGGTAATACTGATTTAAGTCAGCGTACCGAAGAGCAAGCGTCGTCATTAGAAGAAACGGCTTCAAGCATGGAAGAGATGACCAGCACCGTTCGCCAAAATGCAGATAATGCAAAAGTTGCGAATGAACTTGCCAACGACACCCAAGTGAAGGCTAAACAAGGCGGAGAAGTGGTTGAGCGTGCGGTAGAAAGCATGGCCGAAATCAATCAAGCCAGCAAGAAAATTGCAGACATCATAGGTGTTATTGACGAGATTGCATTCCAAACTAATTTACTTGCACTGAATGCAGCGGTAGAAGCTGCAAGAGCTGGTGAGCAAGGACGAGGCTTTGCGGTTGTTGCCGGTGAAGTGCGAAATTTAGCACAACGTTCTGCTGCTGCAGCGAAAGAAATAAAAGAATTAATCCGAGACAGTGTGAGCAAAGTTGAAGACGGAACGCTACTGGTGAATGAATCAGGTAGTACGCTACAAGAGATTGTCGCTTCAGTGCAACGAGTAACAGAAATGATTGCTGACATAACTGTAGCATCTGAAGAACAAAGCTCGGGTATTGAGCAGGTTAATAAAGCCATTACGCAAATGGATGAAATGACTCAGCAAAATGCCGCGCTTGTAGAGCAAGCCTCTGCGGCGAGTGAATCCATGGCGGAGCAAGCAAATGGTATGCGTCAGTTATTAAGTTTCTTTAATACTAGCGGCAATCATAGCATTGAGTCTCCGATGATTACACAGCGATCAGCAGCAAAAAGCGCTGCAAAAGTTGCTCCGCGTAGTGAGCGCCTGCAAATAACCTCGGTTCCATCGGGCGATGATTTCGCCGATAGCAGCGAAGAGTGGGAAGAGTTTTAACTGTTCGTTAAAGCTAGGCAGAGGTTTCTGCCTAGCTTACTCTAGGAGTCATTGTGGCGAAGGAATTTCTGCTAACAGATCAAGAGTTTGAGTTGATCGCGAAAATGGTTTATGAAGCCTGTGGTATTGTGCTTGGTAGCCATAAACGCGAAATGGTTTATTCTCGTTTGGCGCGCCGTATTCGTGCATTAAATTTGGCAAGTTTTGCACAGTATATTACTTACCTTGATCAGCATAAACGTGACGAGTTTAGTCATTTTATTAATGCAATCACCACCAATTTAACGTCATTTTTTCGTGAACCGTATCATTTCGATTTTTTGCGTGAAACGCTTATTCCTCAAATTCTTGAACGCAATAAAAGCTCAAGGCGAGTGAGAATATGGTCAGCGGGCTGCTCTACAGGTGAAGAACCTTATACGATAGCGATGACTTTGGCTGATAAGTTTCCGTCTAATTGGGATGTAAAGATTTTAGCAACGGACTTAGATTCAAATGTACTGGCGAAAGCAAGCGCAGGTGAATACGCAGAAAACTCAATTACAGGTTTAGATAATGGCTTAAAAAAACGTTTTTTTCTGCGCAATAAGCAAAGCGGCTTGTTTAAAGTAAGACCTGAATTGAGAGACAAAATTTACTTTAAGCGACTTAACTTATTACAAGAATGGCCTATGAAAGGTGAATTTGACGTGATCTTTTGTCGTAATGTTGTGATCTACTTTGATCAGCCAACAAAAGAACTGTTATTTCAACGCTATGCTGCTCAGCTATGTTCGCAAGGGCATTTATTTTTAGGCCATTCAGAAAGTATGAATAAGACACAAACGGAATTTGTAGCGCTTGGTAAAACCATGTACAGGAAGGCACTTTGAACGAGAATTTTAAGCAGTGCCTAAACGGCTTTGAAAACATAAAACGTTATTGGGATAGAGGCCGTGACGCTGTTGTCGCGAAAATTTTACCCGGCGAAGTGTATGTTACTAAACAAAATGAATTAATTTCTACGGTGCTGGGTTCGTGTATATCAGCATGTGTTTATGACTACAAAATGGGGATAGGCGGCATGAATCACTTTATGCTTCCGGCAAATAATAATGCGAGCATTGATAGTCTAAGCTGTCGCTATGGTAACTGGGCGATGGAGTTTTTGATTAATGAAATTATTAAAAACGGTGGTAATCGCGATAACTTTAAAATTAAAATTTTTGGTGGTGGTAAGATAATTCGCGGAATGGGCGACATTGGCGAAGGTAATATTATATTTGTGTCGCAATTTTTAAAAAACGAAGGGTTGCAAGTTGAGTCCCATGATGTTGGTGGGCCTTGGCCGCGAAAAGTGCTGTTTAATCCCACTACAGGCAAAGCACAGGTAAAAAAACTTCGAAGTATGCATAACGATACAATTCAACAACGTGAATTTAAATATCTTCACGAAATTGAAGAGCAAGATACGCATACTGATATCGAGCTATTTTAGGAATTAAGATGATCAGGGTTTTAGTAGTTGATGACTCACCATTGATTCGAGCGGTACTGACTGAGGTCTTACAGCAAGCACAGGATATTGAAGTAATAGGTACGGCAAATGATCCGTATCAAGCAAGGGATCTAATTAAAAAACTTAATCCAGATGTGCTAACGCTCGATGTAGAAATGCCAAAAATGGACGGCGTGAGTTTTTTAAAAAACTTGATGCGACTAAGGCCAATGCCAGTTGTGATGATTTCGACCTTAACTCAGCAAGGTGCACCGATTACGCTTGAATGCTTAGAGTTAGGAGCCGTTGACTTTGTTGCTAAACCAACACAACAAGTTGGCGACAAACTGCATGGTTACGCGCAAACCTTACACGAAAAAATAAGAGCGGCAGCAAAAGCTCGTGTACGAGCGATAAAACCCGTAACTACCCCTGTGGCGAGTGTGGCTACGGGCACGTTTGATAATACTAAGCTGGTGGCAATTGGTGCATCAACCGGTGGCACTGAGGCAATTAAAGAAGTGTTAACCGGCTTGCCTGACAATTTCCCACCGATTGTTATTACTCAGCATATTCCACCTGTTTTTTCAGCCTCGTTTGCAGAGCGTATGGATCGTTCAGTCGCGTTAACGGTTAAAGAAGCGGAAGATGATGAGGAAATTAAGCCTAATCATGTTTATATCGCACCTGGCGATTACCACTTAGCGGTGGTTAGCAAAGGTACGAAACTGATGTGTAAAGTAGTTCAGTCAGCCCCTGTTAATCGTCATCGCCCAGCTGTCGATGTATTGTTTAAATCAATTGCTAAATTAAACTTGGGTAAAAAAGTGTGCGCGTCGTTACTTACCGGCATGGGGGCTGATGGTGCCGCTGGTTTGTTAAAGCTAAAAGAGTGTGATGCGTATACTTTGGCGCAAGATGAGGCATCGAGCGTGGTTTGGGGTATGCCGCGCGCTGCAGTCGAGTTGGACGCAGCGCAAAAAGTTCTTAGTTTAGATTCGGTTGCAAATGAAATTGCAAATTGGGCAAAAAAATAACCGTGCTATTTAGCAATCACGAAAGGGTGAGATAGCCAGTAAAAACGGCCCGCTTTAGATTTACTTGGCGCAGTACAGTTGTAACGCGAACGTCCTTTGTTTAGCTCACCTTCACTTTGCACGGTAACTTCATTTTCACTTTGCCAAGTAATTTTGGCTGTGTTGCCACTGATAAAACAATTGAATTGCGAGTTGTTAAAGTCTTTCTCGTTAAAGGTTAATCTGAGTATTGGTGTCGTGTTGGCTGTAACCGATTGTGCTTTTAGGTTAAATGAAAACGGCAGACTCGCAATTTTTGTTTTTAATGTGTCTAAATTGGCATAGACACCAGATGCCGGAAAGCGCGGCACGCGCGTTAAGTCGGTACTTAACCCAACAGCGCCTGAATGCTGACCAATCCCAACATAGCCTAACTCTTTTACTAACGTTTGTAATTCACGATTAAACTCACCATAGGGGTACGCGACATACTTAAAGTTGTGACCAATCTCCTGCTTAATACGTTGTTCGGAATGCGTGATATCGTTGCGTATTCTCTCTCGCCATTGCGCTAGTGACTCGTTATTTTCGCGAATATGCAAGTAATCGTGCTTTGCGCTGTGGTTTGCAATGTATGCACCTTCTTTTGTCAGTGCTTTTAGCTGCTGCCACGTCATCACATAGCTTTTACCTTCATCTATCAGTTGTGGGTTTACAAAAATGGTATAGGGATAGTTAAAGCGCTTTAAAATGGGGGCAGCTTGCGTGAAGTTATTAATAAATCCATCGTCAAATGTGAGTGTAACTGTTTTGTCAGGTATACTCCTTTGCTCTTTAACTGCTTCAATAATGTGCTGAAGTGGAACAACACTATAATTATTATCTTTTAAATAACTTAAGTGGGCGCTGAATTCATTTTCAGATAGGCTTGTCACACGTGGTAAAGTTTCTGATACATGGTGATATTGTAAAATCACAGCGGCATTAGCAAACGTAAAATAACAGATTAACCATAATCCAATAAATAAATGAAAAACTTTTTTACTCGTCATAAATCGTTCCATGTTGGGCTGCTAGTACTCGCTTGGCCGATGATTGTATCAAACATTAGTGTACCACTTCTCGGTTTGGTAGATACAGGTGTAATCGGCCACCTCAGTGACGCCAGCTTTTTAGCTGGCGTGGCACTTGGTAGCATGGTTATCAACTTACTTTTCTGGCTCGCAGGTTTTTTACGTATGAGTACAACCGGCTTGGTTGCACAGGCTTACGGAAAAGACAGTAAAAATGGCTTGCTGCAAGAGCTAAAGCGCGCAGCACTATTTGCAGTCGCTGTTGCGCTATTGTTACTAGCAATAAGCCCTGTGATCAGCCATTTTATGGGGTTGTTTTTATCGGGAAGTGATGCCGCGATAAAGCACGCACAAACGTATTTTAATATTCGTATTTTTAGCGCACCTGCCGCATTACTCAATATGGTGTTATTGGCGTGGATGTTAGGCACGCAATACAGTAAAGGCACGTTAATGATCGTGCTGGTGACTAATATCGCCAATATTGTTCTCGATATTGTATTTGTAGTGGGTTTTGACTGGCAGGTTGAAGGCGCTGCACTTGCTTCGGTATGCGCCGATTACATTGGTTTAATAGCAGCTGTGTTGTTGCTTAAAGCACGTTTTGCTAAGCATGGATTATCGTTCTCTGCGCTTTTGAAAACATCACTCAACGGCCTAACTAGTGCGCTTAAGTTAAATCGAGATATCTTTATTCGCTCACTTTTTTTGCAGCTTTGCTTTGCCTTTATGACTTACTATGGCGGTTTTTTAGGGGATGCAACGCTTGCTGCAAATGCCGTATTACTTAACTTCTTATTGTTAGTAAGTTTCGCCTTAGATGGTATTGCCTATGCTGTAGAAGCTAAAGTGGGTCAAGCGAAAGGACGCAAGAAGGCGCAAGCAATTCATCTTTGGGTTGTTATCGGGCGTTTTTGGGCCTTTATATTTGCTTGCTTCTACAGCGTCATGTTTTTTCTGCTAGGTAGCTGGATTATCAGTATGTTAACTGACCTGCCGAATGTATTGGCGACCGCCGAGAAGTTTTTAATTTGGTCTATTATTTTACCGCCAATCGCTAGTTTTTGCTTTTTGTACGATGGCGTATTTGTTGGCTTAACCAGAGCAAAAGAAATGCGTAATACCATGATTTTTTCAGCACTTGTTGGCTTTGCAGGAGTATTTGCTGTTAGCTATCCTTTGGGTAATCACGGGTTATGGTTGGCTATGACGTGTTTTATGGCGTTAAGAGGATTAACGCTGGCTAAAAAATATCACGATTTTTGGCGCTCTCGTCAGCTTTTGCAATAACTTGTGAAAAGCGATTAGCAAAAATACCTAAATAGCCGTAAATGGCAAAGTACAGCGCGATAGGTAGTAGAACAAGCCCTGCTATTTGAAAATAATGACTGTTGAAGTAGCCATAAACAATTAAGCTGGCAGCAATAACAAACGAGCCTAAACCGCTGAAAAAGCGTTTTAGGCTTGTTTTAGGTTCTTGACCTAGTCGGTAGACTAAATGTTTGAATTTAGTAATATGAATGCTCGCCAGACTGGTGTTCAGTAATATCACGTACACCTGTGATTTCATCAAACTTAGCAACCATTTGCGTTTCAATGCCATCTTTAAGTGTTACATCGATCATTGAACAGCCATTACAACCACCACCAAACTGGACTACGGCAATACCGTCTTTGGTGATTTCAACTAAGTTAACCTGACCACCGTGATTCGCTAGTTGTGGGTTAATTTCTGTTTCAATCATATGTTGCACACGCTCTTGCAGTGACGCGTCATCACTTAGCTTTTTCGCTTTTGCGTTTGGTGCTTTTAGCGTTAGTTGCGAGCCCATTTTGTCAGTAACAAAATCAATATCGGCTTCTTCTAAAAACGGTGCGCTTTCTTCGTCAACAACGGCATCGAATCCATTAAATGGTAGCTTAATGTCCGTTTCTTCAACGGCATCTGCCGGACAATATGACACGCCACACTCGGCTTGTGTTGTACCTGGGTTAACCACAAAAACGCGAATGTTAGTGCCTTCAGCTTGATCTGCTAGCAGTTTGGCAAAGTGGCTTTGTGCTGCCTCAGAAATGGTAATCATAATTCGACCTATACCTGACTAATTTACTCGGTTTTTAGTATATCACTTTTTTGCTTTGCTAAAATAGTAGGGCAAGTTGAAAAGGTTTTAACTTATCTTATTTTTTTGCTGCTTCAACTTAAAGCTGTAGGTTTGCTTAGTAAACATTGTTACTGTGAATGTGCATAAAAATGCAATAAATATAACTAACCTATCATTATGGCATCACTATGAAAAAGCTGTCCTTTTTTTTAATAACAGCCTGTTTGGCACTGTTTAGCTGTATCAGTTCAGCAAAGAACTTAAACTTTTATTTTGACGATAATATTCGTTTCGATCCTTCTATTCCTACGCCAGAGTCTGTTCTGGGTTATCAGGTAGGCGATTGGCATGTTCGCCATGATCAGCTTGTTAGCTACATGAAATTGTTAGCTGAAAAAAGTGAGCGCATCAACATTGAGGTGATTGGTTACAGCCATGAACAACGTCCGTTATTATTGTTAACGATTGCTAACCCAGCTCGCTTAAATAACATTGAAACTGTGCGTAAACAGCACTTAGCACAATCAATCGAAGGTACTGAAATCAATGCTGATGCACCTGTAATCACGTGGATGGGCTATAGTGTGCATGGCAACGAAGCCAGTGGCAGTAATGCTGCGTTATTAGTTGCCTATTATCTTGCTGCAGCGCAAGGTGAAAAAATTAATCGCTTATTAGACGAAACAGTTATTTTGTTAGATCCTGCATTAAACCCAGATGGTTTAGCGCGATTTGCACAGTGGGTGAATAGTCACAAAGGCAAAAACTTAGTCGCAGATGAAAACCACAGAGAGCACAATGAATCGTGGCCGAGCGGCAGAACAAATCACTATTTTACAGACTTAAACCGAGATTGGTTGTTGCTTCAGCACCCAGAGTCGCAGGCGCGTATTGCTAAGTATCATCAATGGATGCCTCATGTATTAACTGACTTTCATGAAATGGGTCCACACAGCACTTATTTTTTCCAACCGGGTATTCCATCGCGTAAGTTTCCGCTTACTCCTGAGCAAAATGTAGAACTAACAAAAGAAATAGCGACCTTTCACGCAGCCGCATTAGATCAACAAGGTGAGCTGTACTTTACCGAGGAAAGCTTTGATGATTTTTATATTGGTAAGGGTTCTACCTATCCAGATATTCATGGCACCATTGGTATTTTGTTTGAGCAAGGCAGTGCACGAGGCCACAAGCATGAAACTATCAATGGTGTACGCGAGTTTTATGATGCAGTAAAAAACCAATTAACGACTTCTTTATCTACTTTTGATGCGGTTGTATCGGGCAAGCAGGCTTTATTGTCTTACCAGCAGAAGTTTTATCAAGATACCGCAAAGCTTGCGAAAAAAGATAAAGTAAAAGGCTATGTAGTTGCGGCTGGTAACGACACGTCACGTTATGAGTTATTTTTGTCGCTATTGCAGCAGCATCAGATTAAGGCATATCCGCTTAGTAAAGACATTAGCGTTAACAAGCAAGATTTCTCCGCTAATCGCAGTGTTTATATTCCGCTAAATCAGCCTCAATATCGCTTAATTAAAGGTGCGTTTTTAGAGCAAACAAGCTTTAACGATAATACCTTTTATGATGTTTCAGGTTGGAACTTAGCGCATTCATTTAACCTTGAATTTTCTGCTGTAACCTCAACCCGCGGTATTAAATACCAAGACTCATGGCAGCCAGCTAATCAAACTGAAAACCAGAACTTAGCCTCAAGCTATGCATTTGCCTTTGAATGGAACGATTACCTAGCACCAAAACTGCTATCACAGTTACAGCAAAATGGTGTTATTGCTCGAGCGGCAATGAAACCATTTACCGCATCTACTGCAAATGGTGAACAACGCTTTGCTGCTGGCGCAATTATTATCGCTAAGGGTCTGCAACAAGATGCTGATTGGTTTAACAAAGTTAAGCAATTAGCTAGCAATTCACCGGTAAAAGTACATCAAATATCATCGGGATTAACAGCGCAAGGTGTTGATATTGGCTCGCGCAATATCGTGCCGTTAAAAACACCAAAAGTATTACTATTAGGCGGTAAAGGTACCAGCCAATATGAAGTAGGTGAAGTTTGGTATTACCTTGACCGTTATTTAGATATTGCAGCTACTTTGGTTGATTTAGATCGTTTGGAACGCATTGATTTAGCATCTTACACCCATGTTATTTTAACCAATGGCAGTTTTTCGACTGTAAATGCAAAAATGGTTGAAAAGCTAAAGTATTGGGTGCAACACGGTGGTGTAATTTGGGGTCATAAATCGGGCGCAAAATTTTTAGCGGACAAAGGTATTTTGAAAGCCGAATATCTTTCAAGCAATGACATGGCAAAAGCTTTTCCAACCGATAATTTGAGTTACGCTGATAAAGATAGTTACCATGGTGATAAACGAATTGCAGGTGCTATTTTTAATGCGAATATCGATTTGAGCCACCCATTAAGCTTCTCATTTGAGCGAGGCACATTGCCAGTATTTAAAAATAGCACCTTTGTTTTAAAGCCAAGTGAAAAGCCATTTGTAAATGTTGCAACCTACACTAAAACACCGCTATTAGCGGGCTTTAGTCATGAGCTAAACAATCAGCAAATAGCCGGTGCCGGTGTTTTAATGGCGCATAACTATGGTAAGGGCAAAGTGATTGCAATGTCAGATAATCCAGTGTTTCGTAGTTATTGGTATGGCACAAGCCGTTTACTAAGTAATGCTATTTTCTTTGGTCATGCGATTGATGCTAAATAACGTACGTTACTAAAAGTTTATTGTTTAAAAGGCGTCTTGGGCGCCTTTTTTGTTAACTGGATGAACTTACCTAGGTTTAGTTGGATCGCTAATCGCAAACACCCAAACAGACACTTGTTTCACCCCAGCGCTTTTTAACAACCTTGCAATTTCATTAACCGTGTAACCGGTCGTTATGATGTCATCAACAATTGCCACATGTCGATATTGGTGTGTGAGGTTACAACTAAACGCCCCTTTTATATTGGTTTTGCGATCGCGTTTATTGAGTTCGCTTTGTGGCTTAGTGCGTTTGACGCGGGTAATGGATTTGGTATCAACCGCAATACTGGTACGTTGCCAAATTTCCTCACTTTGATTGAAACCGCGAACAACGCGTCGCTGCCAATGCAATGGAACTGGCATTAATACATCAGGCATTTGCCAATTTTGTTCTGTTTGCGCATCTTTTACTTGCGCTTTAATTAACTGATGTAATGCTGCTTTGTACGTCAGTTGTTTATTAAATTTAAGGCCTTTTAGCCAGGCTGAAACCGGATGTTGATACCAACAGACTGCAAAGAGTGAGTCAAATGTAGGGTTGGGTATTAGTTTGTTGATATCTGGGCGGTGAAGTAGGTTTGCTGAGCTTTTAAAATTTAACCGTGCAATATCAGACAGACATGTGCGGCAAATTTTTGCCGGAGCACGAACCGTTTGATGGCAACACACACATAAATTTGGTAATGCCCAATTGAAAAGTCGGTAACAGTAATTCATATAGGATTTCCATATCGCTAACTGTTAGTATAGCGGCAAAAATTTAAAGTGAGGGCAAAGCATGGCTGATGTAGTTCTGTTGCATGGTTGGGGCATGAATAAAGGTATTTGGCAGTTACAAAAAGATGCACTTGAGGCGCAAAGTGACCATACGATACATACTTTGAATTTACCTGGTTTTGGCGGTAATCAATTTAGCGATGCTGTTTATGATTTAGAGTGTGTTGCAAGGCAACTTGCAACAGATATTGCAGATCAGTCGGTGTTAGTTGCTTGGTCTTTATCGGGTCTTATTGCGTTAAAAATCGCTGCGCTTTTCCCACATAAAGTAAAGAAAATAGTGCTGGTTGCTTCAACCCCATTTTTTGCAAGTAGTGAACAGTGGCGTGGTATTGACGATAAGGTGTTAGACACGTTTATGGCGCAATTGAGCACCAATCACCAAAAAACTGTAGAGCGATTTTTGGCAATTCAAGCAATGGGAAGTGAGCATGCAAAGCAAGACATTAAGCAAATAAAAGCCCTGCTTGCTGAATACCCAGCGGCGCAAGAGATCGCGTTATCAGGAGGTTTAGCTATTTTAAAAAATGAAGATTTGAGAGATCTTTTTGCGCAACTTCCTTTGCCTATCTCTGGTATTTTTGGCCGTCTTGACTCCCTTGTGCCAGTCAAAGCTGTCGCAAAAATGCAGCAACTTAATCCTCAATTTAAGGCAGATATTCTAGCTAAAGCATCTCATGCACCTTTTATTTCTCACCCGCAAGAATTTACTAACTTATTGTTATCTCATATAGAAAGTTAAAACATTTTCAGGGCGGCAATTTATTGCCGCTTTAACTTTATTTTGATGGAATTTTGAGCGATAATAAAGCTGTCACTATTCTTTATGAATAAAGGAGTGTTTATGGACGTTTCAAACAACTTGGGGTCTGCATTTAATGCTGGCTTGCAAGGCCTGCAAAGTGCTTCTGATGGTATTACTGAGTCTTCAGCAAATATTGCACGTGCGCAAACGGAACGAGAAGTTGAACGCGCCGAACCAGCACCAGAAACGCGTGAAGCGCAAAGCCCGCCAGTTAATGTAACTAACGAGCTAGTTAACCTTAGGGTTGAACAATTTAATGCGCAGGCAAATACCCGTTCAATTCAAACGGCTGACGAGGTGTTGGGCACGTTAATTGATGTAAGAGTTTAGCTCAGCAAAATAAATGAACATCGTAACTACTTATCCAAACATTAGCTTAAACACGGCTAATGTACATACTGAAACAGCGCGACGTGATAATCAGTTGCGCGAATTAGTTACGCCTGTAAAGCAAGCAGAAGCTGCCGCTGCAAATTCCCGTCTCGCAGCTGATCAAGATAAAATACGTCAACCTGGCAGCAGCCAAATTGAAAACCAAGACGCGCTCGAAAATAAATCCGAAGACATCACTAAAGTAAGTGAAAAAAAGCAAGATCAGGATCAGCAAGAGCAGCAAAGTAAGCAACAAGAGCAAGATAAGCAAAAACAGCTTGAACAAGTAGAGGCACAAGCACTTTCTCAGCTTAAGCAAAGAGATCGCGAAGTTAAAGCACACGAGCAAGCACATGCGGCAGTGGGTGGTCAGTATGCTGGTAGCCCAAGTTACGAATATGAGCGTGGTAGCGATGGCAACAATTATGCAGTTGCGGGTGAAGTGCCGATTGATGTAAGCGAAGTACCTAACGACCCGCAGGCAACCATAGACAAAATGCAGCAAGTACGCGCTGCAGCATTAGCCCCACAAGAACCGTCAGGAGCGGATCGCTCGATTGCTGCTGAAGCAAATCAGAAAATGAGCGAAGCGCGAGCTGATTTGAATGCTGAGTTGAGTACGTTTTTTGATAAAAACGAAGAAAGCTCAGATACAGAGGCTGATGATGGCGAGGCTAAGCAAACTAACTACGATTTTAGTGAGCGTCGTGATTCTGAAGTTAATCAGCGAGCAGAGCGTATTGCTAAATTCTATCAGGCTGCAACGTCGCCGTTTGAACGGCCTAATTTAGCAAGCTATGCATAAATAAAAAAACCGCACACTGTGCGGTTTTTTTATGATTGTGTTTATAACAATTCGGCAGCGCTTGATTGGGTTTTCTACTGTGTTATCGGCTGACTCACATAGAATAACTATGTCACGCAGCCTCTGCCTTGTATAAACCCCAATCAAACTGCTGCAAAAACGAACTTGAAAGATCAACAGCCCGTAGCTTAAATCACGTTATTTCTTTAGTTTTGCGAATGCTTCAGCAAATGCGTTACCCATAGCGGCATTATTGTTTTGCTTAGGCTTTGCTTTTTTTGCAGTAGCTTGCGCTGGTTTATTCGCTTTTGGTTTAGCAGCTGGTGCTTTCTCACGCACTTCTTCGTCTAGGCGCATCGTAAAGCTGATACGTTTGCGTTCGACATCTACTTCAAGCACTTTTACTTTTACAATATCGCCTGCTTTTACCACTTCACGTGGGTCTGAAACAAACTTGTTTGTTAATGATGAAATATGCACTAAGCCGTCTTGGTGTACGCCCACATCGACGAAGGCGCCAAAGTTTGCAACGTTTGATACAACACCTTCTAAAACCATACCAGGCTTGAGATCTGCGATTGTTTCAACACCTTCTTTAAAGCTTGCTGTTTTGAATTCTGGACGAGGATCGCGACCTGGTTTATCAAGCTCAGCTAAAATATCGCTGATGGTTGGTAGGCCAAACTTATCCGTAACAAAGTCTTGTGGTGAAAGAGATTTTAGTAAACCTGAATTACCAATGAGTTCTGCCACTGAAACGTCCGCCTTTGCAGCAATACTCTTCACAATCTCATACGCTTCAGGGTGAACAGCAGAGCTATCTAATGGATCTTTACCTTGGTTAATGCGTAAGAAACCAGCAGATTGCTCAAATGCTTTAGGACCAAGGCGTTCAACTTTTTTAAGCTCTTTACGTGAATTAAACGTACCGTTTTGGTCGCGGTAGCTAACAATATTTTGCGCAAGAGTTTTGTTTAAGCCTGCAACACGTGTTAATAGTTGTGCTGATGCCATATTTACATCTACACCAACAGCGTTTACACAGTCCTCAACAACAGCTGTTAGGCTTTGGCCTAATTGGCTTTGTGATACATCGTGCTGGTACTGACCAACACCAATTGCTTTTGGCTCAATTTTCACAAGCTCAGCAAGTGGGTCTTGTAAACGACGCGCAATAGAAACTGCACCACGAATAGATACGTCTAGATTTGGAAATTCTTCCGCTGCGACTTCAGATGCTGAGTAAACCGATGCGCCAGCTTCGCTGACCATAACTTTGCTCATTTTTAGGTCGGCTTCTTGTTTTAACAGTTCGGCAATTAATTTGTCACTTTCACGTGATGCAGTACCGTTACCAATAGCAATAAGCTCAACTTTATGTTGGCGGCACAATTGGCTTAGTGTACGCAGCGACTTATCCCAATGATTTTGTGGTGCATGTGGGTAGATCGTTACGTTATCGAGCAGCTTGCCGGTTTTATCTACCACCGCCACTTTACAGCCTGTACGTAAACCAGGATCAAGACCTAATGTGGTTTTTGCGCCCGCTGGGGCAGCCATTAATAAATCATTTAGGTTCTTAGCAAAGACATCAATTGCACCTTGCTCTGCAACTTCCCTGATCTTACCTAAAAACTCGTTTTCTAAGTGAAGTGCTAATTTAATTTTCCAGGTCCATTGCGCCACTTGCTTAAGCCATGGGCTCGCTAGTACGTCTAATTTATAATGATCGGCGATAATACGAACACACTCAGCGTTGCCATCTCCTAGACTCGGATCAGGATTAATTGTTAGGCTGATAATGCCTTCATTACGCGCACGCAGCATTGCTAATGCTCGGTGTGACGGTACGCGGCTTAAGGCTTCACTGTGTTCAAAGTAATCTTGATATTTGGCGCCGTCTTTTTCTTTGCCAGCAATCACTTTGCTTTCAATAAACGCATGTTTTTGTAGCATGCTTCTTAACTTAGCAAGCAATTTTGCATCTTCCGCAAAACGCTCCATTAAGATAAATTTGGCACCATCAAGAGCGGCTTTGCTGTCTTCAATGCCTTTTTCAGGGTTAATAAAGTCAGTTGCTGTTATTTCTGGGTCAAGTACTGGGTTATCTAATAATTGATTTGCCAGCGGCTCAAGACCTGCCTCAATGGCAATTTGCCCTTTAGTACGGCGCTTTGGTTTATAAGGTAAGTAAAGATCTTCCAGCTCGGTTTTACTGGTTGCCTTATCGATGTCGGCCTTTAGTTCAGCACTTAGCTTATCTTGCCCTTCAATGGTCTTAAGAATAAATGAGCGACGTTCTTCTAACTCACGAAGATAACCAAGGCGCTGTTCAAGTAAACGCAGTTGGCCATCATCTAAACCTCCGGTAACTTCCTTTCTATATCGAGCAATAAATGGAACGGTTGCTCCATCGTCTAATAATTGTGTTGCAGCAGTCACTTGCTGTACTGAGGCGTTTAGCTCGTGAGCTAATTGATTAGCAATAGCGTTCATTAAAAACCTTTAAATCGGTAAAAAGTGGGTGGTTTGTAATTTTGAGAGACCACACCAGAAAATTTGTTTTATATATATTGCCTATAGATCTTGTATCTAAACTTAAATTTTTCAATCATAAGCAATAAATAAATTACCACACCTAGTTATTTAACTATGAGAAAACCACCTAAGCAGGTATTTCCTAAGCGTTCCAATTATATTACACGTAGCGGCTATGATGAACTAGAAAGGGAATTACGTTACTTATGGAAAGAAGAGCGCCCAAGAGTAACGCAAGCCGTATCGGAAGCTGCGGCACTCGGTGACCGTTCGGAAAACGCTGAATACATTTATGGTAAAAAGCGATTGCGTGAAATTGATCGCCGCGTGCGGTTTTTGACCAAACGCCTAGAACAAGTGAATATTGTTTATCCTAAGCCTGAACAAGCAGGAAAAGTGTTTTTTGGTGCCCGTGTTGAAGTAGAAGATGAAGAAGGTAATACCTTCAACTATCAGGTTGTTGGGCCAGACGAGTTTGATGTGAAAAATGGCAAAATTAGCATCGATTCACCCTTTGCTCGTGCTATGTTAGGTAAACAAGTTGATGATGAGTTTGAATTTAAAAATGCTGAGGGTGAAACATTATTTTTTATTAATGCCATTACTTATGATGCATCATAGTAAGAGTTTGTAATACCTAGTAACACTCTTCCTTTACCCAATTGTCAAAAAAGTATTTATAGTAGGCTATATTGCCAAAGAAAAAATAACAGAAGAATGAAATCATGGGACAAGAAACAACAAAAATACTAGTAGTCGATGATGACATGCGTTTACGCAGCTTACTTGAGCGCTATTTAGTAGAACAGGGCTTTATTGTGCGCTCTGCGGCAAACTCGGAGCAAATGGACCGCTTAATTGAACGAGAAAACTTTCATTTAATGGTATTGGACCTGATGCTACCGGGCGAAGATGGTTTATCGATTTGCCGTCGTTTACGTCAAAAAGAAAATGACATTCCAATTGTTATGCTTACGGCAAAAGGCGATGAAGTTGATCGTATTATCGGTTTAGAACTTGGCGCAGATGATTATATTCCTAAGCCGTTTAACCCGCGTGAACTACTTGCACGTATTAAAGCTATTTTACGTCGTCGTGCCAGTGATGTACCAGGCGCGCCTTCGGCAGAAGAAAACGAAATACGCTTTGGCCAGTTTTCTTTAAACTTAGCAACACGCGAAATGAGTAAAGGCGATGAAACAGTGTCGCTTACCAGTGGTGAGTTTGCAGTATTGAAAGCCTTAGTTTCACATCCTCGCGAACCGCTAAGCCGTGATAAATTAATGAACTTAGCACGTGGTCGTGATTACAGTGCATTAGAGCGTAGTATCGATGTGCAAGTATCTCGATTACGCCGCATGATTGAAGAAGACGCTGCTAATCCGCGTTACATTCAAACCGTATGGGGCTTAGGCTACGTATTTGTGCCAGATGGCAAAGAATAACCACAGCTAAGCTAACATTATGCGTATTTTTCCGCGCAGTGCATTTGGTCAAACCGTTTTTTTGGTTGGTGCACTGCTGCTTATCAATCAAATCGTATCTTATATTTCGGTTACGCTTTACGTTGTAAAGCCTTCTATCGAGCAAGTTAACTTAATGCTGGCGAAACAAGTTCGCACGGTATTTATTGGTCATCAAGATGGTGTGGAAATGTCGGATGAAGTTGCGGAGCAATTTTATTTGGCGACTGGCGTTGAGATGATGAGTGAACGTGAAGCGATGCGACACGGTTTAGAACAAGCCAGCGAATATCCTTATTTGTCTCGGGTGATGTCTGAATATTTGCAGGGTGAGGCGCGTGTACGCATTAGTCAGACCGATATTCTTGTGTATTGGGTTGAGCCACCACAAGCGCCAGGCTACTGGGTTAAAATTCCGTTAGTCGGTTTTCAAGAGGCGAATGTAAAAGTACTGACTTTCTATCTCGCCTTTATCGGTGTGTTAAGCGTGTTAGGCGGTTGGCTATTTGCAAGTCACTTAAACCGTCCTCTAAAGGCAATGCAAAAAGCGGCCAATAAGGTAGAAGTGGGTGATTATTCGAGCCAACTTCCCGAGCTAGGTTCAATTGAAATGATTGAAGTAACGCGTGCTTTTAACCAAATGTCACGTGGTCTTGCTGCGGTTGAAGAAGATCGTAGACTGTTAATGGCCGGTGTTTCCCATGATTTACGCACGCCATTAACACGTATTCGTCTTGCAACAGAAATGATGTCGGAACATGAGGATTACTTACGAGAAGGCATCATTACCGATATCGAAGATATGAATGCGATTATTGATCAGTTTATTGAGTATCTACGCAATCATAAGCTAAGTGATTTAGCACCAGACGATATAAATGCCCTTGTTTCGGAAGTGGTTGCATCGGAACAAAAGCAAGGCCGAGAAATTAGCTTTAGTGCTAACGAAGCGTTACCAAATATTCCAATCAGCCATGTTGCCATGAAGCGCGTAATCACCAATATGATTGAAAATGCGCTGCGCTATAGCGAAGAGGATATCACCGTTGTGACTCAATACTCTGCGAATAAAGAGTATGTTGAGATCCTTGTGCAAGACAAAGGCCCTGGTATTCCTGAGCACGAGTTAGAGCGAGTGTTTCAGCCGTTTACTCAAGGCGATCAGGCACGCGGTAGTGAGGGCAGTGGCTTAGGGCTTGCAATTATTAAGCGTATTGTCGATATGCATCAAGGAAAAGTAACACTGCGCAATCGTGCTGAGGGCGGTTTAGAAGCAAAGGTTAGCTTGCGAGTTCATTTAACAAACTAACCCTATGGTGCCTAGCTTATTTAGGCACCATAAATTTGTTCTGCGGTATTGAACAGTACCCATGATGTGACAATGTACTTATCATTGGAAACTGGAATACAGCCTCTGTGGGTGTGAGTGAAATACGCCGGTGCAATTACCATAGAGCCTTGCTTTGGTTTGATCTTTTTATTTTGATAATAGAATTCAGTTTCACCACCTTCTTCTACATCATTTAAATAAAACATAAACAGTAAAATACGGTGCAAGCTATCGTTATGGCCTTTTTGCGGATAAACCTCACTGTGCCAGTAGGGGTAACCACCTTGGCCTGCAGTGTATTTTTGCGCTTGAATTTGACCTAAGCGAAAAATTTGCTGCACTAAAACGGGTAACTGAGGGCGACCCACTTCATCGAAATTTTCTACCGTTAAGTCAACCGGCTGTTTGGTTTTTGGGTGATAAACTTTTAAACCAAATGCGCCAATAAGTGCAAAGAAGTGTTCTTCAAAATACTCAAATACTTTTTCGGTAGTGTTTTGCAGAATATGCTGTAGCTCACTTTGATATTCGATGTGTTGGTTCAAATATAAGTCTTGGCTATTTTTTTTACTAAGGTCAACGCCGCCACTGGTTTTGCCTTGTGTTAAAAACGGGCTGTTATCAAACTTAGTGAGGAAGTTGTCACAAAACTCCTTACTAAGTACATTGTCGTATACTCGAATAAAATCCTGCATTATTGACCTTATTATTTTAATTATTAATAAACATAACTATAGTGAGCACATATTTAGTTTATAAAGCTCATTTACTATGTTTAGTGAAACACTTATGCCGCGTTTTAGCGAAACAGATGCGTTAGGACATATCAATAATACAGCGCTACCGGTTTGGTTTGAAGCGGCGCGTACCCCTTTTTTTCGTTTCTTTACACCAGACTTAGATTGCAATAAGTGGAAGCTAATTGTCGCTAAAATCGAAGTGGAATTTAAAGGTGAGCTATTTTATGGTCAGGAAATTACCATAAACTCCAGCATTAGTCGTATTGGCAATGCGTCGTTTGTAATTTGCCAAGAAGTGTATCAGCACAATGAGCTCTGTGCGGTAGGTCACGCCACAATGGTGCGCTATGACTTTGATAAAAAAGCGTCGGTAGCACTTAACGATACTGAGAAAGCGCAGTTAATGGAACATTTTAAGGCGAGTTAATTATTTTTGAATAAGTGGCTCGCAGGTGAATCACACACCGTAACGGTAAATTGGTAGCCATACTGTGCGTTGTTATCTTTGCTAATGAGTAACACTTCATGATCGTTTAGTTCAACCGCTTTAGTGTTGTTTGGTTTACTACAGCGTGAATATTTGTCGGCTTCTTGACGATATGCAAACATGGCTACTAGGTGATGAATAACTGACTCGTAGCCTTGGTTTATCGGTATTGTTAATTCGTCAGTGGCGCCCGAATCATCATTAAAGCTAATGCTAAATGTTTCTTTCTCTGGCTTTTCTGGTTCAGGTGTATCAGATGGCGTTAACCTATTCTGCTGTTCGTTAAACTTAGCTTGCTCCTTTTCAGTGGTGCTGACGTTTGGGTCAATACTTTGGAAGATTCTATCAATTTCCTGTTGATCGCCTAACCACAGCGACATTAGCTGGAACAGTACGGTAAAACAAACAGTAAAGCGCATCGCATTGGAAAAGAAAGGGTGATTGCTTTTTGAAAAGAAGCGCACAATTTTAATGCCAAACGGTTTTGCCAATAAAATAGTAAATAAGTAAAAAGGAACAAACAGTTGGTAAATAAATAAGGCAAATACACTAATGCCTAACAGCCAGCTTGGCAGCACCATTAAAATGGCAAAGTTATGGGTATAATTAAAGTGCGTAGCAGACACACCGGTTACTTCATTTACTAACGACGCACTTGAGGCTAAAGCAAAGTTAGTTATAACTGCATAAAACAGTAAAATCACCGCTTTGCCAGCTAACGTGTCCCAAGCCTTGGTAAACCTCGGCCAAAACTCCATAATTAGGCCAACTAAAGTCAATAACGCTGCAAGCTGATAATCGCCTTGAAAAACCACAAGCAAGGCAAATGATAAACTATAGAGTTTTTCTGGCAGCGATAGCGACTGCCAAAAGTTAACTAGCTTTAATTTTACTAATGTTAACTTTGGCAGTTTTTGACTAATTAATTCCATTTAGGCGCTTTATTTTTATTATTAAGTAAGAGTAACTTATAGCATTTGTTTTAAGTAGCGACCAGTATGAGACACAGGATGTTGTGCAACTTCTTCAGGCGTACCTGAAATTAAAATCTCACCACCGCCAGAACCACCTTCAGGGCCTAAATCAACAATCCAGTCGGCAGTTTTAATCACATCGAGATTGTGCTCGATAACCACAATGGTATTGCCGTGATCACGTAAGCGATGCAATACAACAAGTAATTGCTGAATATCAGCAAAATGTAAACCTGTCGTCGGTTCATCCAGAATGTATAACGTTTTACCGGTATCGCGCTTAGATAGTTCGCGGGCCAATTTAACACGTTGCGCCTCACCGCCAGATAACGTTGTTGCCGCTTGACCTAGACGAATATAACTTAAGCCAACATCCATTAAAGTTTGTAACTTGCGTGCAATAGCGGGAATTTTGTCAAAAAATTCGCGCGCATCTTCCACAGTCATATCAAGCACTTGGTGAATATTTTTGCCTTTGTAGAGTACTTCTAATGTTTCACGGTTGTAGCGTTTACCAGTACACACATCACAAGGTACATATACATCAGGTAAAAAGTGCATTTCTACTTTAATTACACCGTCACCCTGACATGCTTCACAGCGACCGCCTTTTACGTTAAAGCTAAAGCGTCCTGGCTTGTAACCACGTGAACGGGCTTCTTGCGTGCCTGAAAATAACTCACGAATGGCAGTGAAAATACCTGTGTAGGTAGCAGGGTTTGAACGTGGAGTACGTCCGATAGGGCTTTGGTCAATATCAATGACTTTGTCGAATAAATCCATACCAGTAATGGATTTATAGGGTGCAGCTTCGGCAGTTGTTGCGCCATTGAGTTCAGTATGCGCCACTTTGAATAGGGTGTCGTTGATTAAGGTAGATTTACCAGAGCCAGAAACGCCCGTAATACAGGTCATTAAACCAAATGGAATTGATAGGTCGACACTTTTTAAGTTATTACCTGTTGCGCCTTTTAACTCCAGCCATTTATCTTGTGGCTGGTGGCGAGTCGCAGGTATTTCAATTGCTTTGGTGCCCGCTAAATACTGTCCGGTAATTGAGTCCTTACAGTTTACAATGTCGTCTCGGGTACCTTCGGCAATAACTTGCCCACCGTGCACCCCTGCGCCTGGGCCAATATCAATAATATGATCCGCAGCACGTATTGCATCTTCATCATGTTCAACCACAATTACAGTGTTACCTAAATCACGTAAGTGCGTTAATGTGGCAAGTAATCGGTCATTATCTCTTTGGTGCAAACCAATTGAGGGTTCATCTAAAACGTACATAACGCCAACAAGGCCAGCACCAATTTGGCTGGCAAGGCGAATACGCTGTGCTTCACCACCCGATAACGTATCGGCACTGCGCTCAAGTGATAAGTAATTAAGGCCAACATTTACCAAAAACGATAAGCGATCACTAATCTCTTTTAAGATTTTCTCGGCGATTTTTGCTTTTTGACCGCTAAAGCTTAGCTCGCTGAAGAAATGCTGTGCTTCACCGATACTCATGCGCGTTACCTGAGGTAGATTAGTAGTACCAATAAACACATTACGCGCTTCTTCACGCAAACGTGAGCCATGACAGCTAGGGCAGTCTTGATTGGTTTGGTATTTGGCTAGCTCTTCACGTACGGAATTAGATTCAGTTTCTTTGTAGCGGCGCGCCATATTGTTTAACACACCTTCAAATACGTGATTTCGCACCACGACATCGCCGCGGTCGTTACGATATTGAAATTCAATTTTAGTACGGCCCGAACCGTTCAGTACCACTTTTTGCGCATCGGCTGGCAGTTGTTCAAACGGTGTTTCAACATCGAAGTCGTAATGATTTGCAACGGCTTGCAGCATTTGGAAATAATAAAAGCTGCGCTTATCCCAACCGCGAATAGCACCGCCAGCAAGGCTAAGCTCTGGGTTTTGTACCACACGGCTTGGATCAAAATACTGGCGTACCCCTAAACCATCACAGCTTTGACAGGCACCCGCAGGGTTATTAAATGAGAATAAACGCGGTTCAAGTTCAGTCATGGCATAACCACAACTCGGACAGGCAAAGTTCGCTGAGAAAACAATTTCGTCTTTTTCTGGCTCATCCATGTAGGCGATTTGTGCCACGCCATTTGATAATTCTAATGCTTGTTCGAACGATTCAGCTAAACGAAGTTGTAGGCCATCTTTTACCTTGATACGGTCGACAACTACTTCAATTGTATGTTTTTTATGGAGTTCTAGCGTTGGCGGATCTGAGAGATCGCATACTTCGCCATCAATTCGCGCGCGAATAAAACCTTGTGCTGCTAAGTTCTCAAGTAACTTGATATGTTCACCCTTACGCTCTTTCACGACAGGGGCAAGCAACATTACTTTTGTGCCTTCGGGCAGCTCAAGTACCTGATCGACCATTTGACTAATGGTTTGTGCGGTGAGCGGTAAATTATGAGTTGGGCATCGCGGTTCACCAACACGGGCGAAAAGCAGCCTTAAGTAATCATAAATTTCGGTGATAGTGCCTACGGTAGAACGTGGGTTATGAGATGTTGATTTCTGTTCTATCGAAATAGCTGGCGATAAACCTTCAATATGGTCGACATCTGGTTTTTCCATTAAGGATAAAAATTGACGCGCATACGCAGAAAGTGACTCAACATAACGACGCTGACCTTCGGCATATAATGTATCAAATGCCAGCGATGATTTTCCTGAGCCAGATAAACCTGTGATAACAATCAGTTTATCGCGTGGAATGGTTAAGTTGATATTTTTTAAGTTGTGCGTGCGGGCGCCGCGAACCTCGATATGTTCCATTGTTATCCTATAGCATTAGCGAACAGCAATATTGCGCCTAGTATTGCATTATATTGTATAAATATACAGCCCTAACTTATACCTATGCCCCAAATGGCTTATCATGTTGTAAGGCTAAATTGCGTATTTAATAGAGCTTGGTAGGCGCAAATTTTAATGGGTAATAGTTTATTTAAGCAGAAATTACCTGCTTGGATCACCTTAAGTAGCGGAATTAGTCGAGTACCTGAAGCGATAAACACTTTTAACCAAATACGGGTTAGAATAACCAATAAGGTTTATGGTAAACTTGCCGCCTTAATTTTCTAATCATTATTTGCTAATTCGTTAATGTCAGCTTCTTCATTAAATGCTCTTGAAAAACGCACAGCGGTGTCGCTTGCATGCGTATTTGCATTTCGCATGCTTGGCTTATTTATGCTTATGCCTGTGCTTGCAATCTACGGTACTGAATTAGAAGGGTTTTCGCCTTTATGGATTGGTATTGCGATAGGCGCATATGGCTTAACACAAGCGCTTTTACAAATTCCTATGGGCTGGTTATCAGATAAATTTGGCCGTAAACGGGTGATTGTAGCGGGCTTAATTATGTTTGCGATTGGCTCGGTGATAGCGGCTATGGCCGAATCAATTTACACCGTAACCCTAGGGCGTGCATTACAGGGAATGGGCGCAATTGCCGCCGCTGTATTGGCGCTAGCGGCCGATTTAAGCCGTGATGAGCAGCGTCCTAAAGTAATGGCTGTTATTGGTATGTGTATTGGCCTTAGCTTTGCTGCAGCCATGTTGCTAGGCCCAATGATTGCGGCGTCGTTTGGCGTGAGTGGTATATTTTGGCTGACGGCATGTTTGGCTGTGTTGGGTATTTTTATAGTATTAACTGTGGTGCCAACCGCGGTAAATCGTGCACCAAAAGGTGATACATCTGCCTCTTTGAACGATATTAAAAACCTAGTGAAACACCCGCAATTAGTGCGTTTAAATTTAGGTGTGATGTTACTTCACTTAACTTTAACGGCGGTGTTTGTTGCGTTGCCGGCTGAACTTATTAAAGATGGATTAGCCGCAGAAATGCATTGGAAGCTTTATATTCCGGTTTTATTATTGGCGTTTGTATTTATGGTGCCAATGATGATTATTGCGATTAAAAAACAAAAAGAAAAAATGGCCTTTTTAGTGTCAATCGCACTAATTGTTGCAAGTTTAATGAGCTTAAGTTTGTTTGGTTCAAGCGCACTTATTATTGGCGTGTGCATGCTTATTTATTTTATAGCGTTTAACTTTTTAGAAGCCACAATGCCGGCATTGGTTGCGCGCATTTCTCCTGCAGGCCAAAAGGGGTCAGCAATGGGCGCTTTTAGTTCTACCCAGTTTTTAGGCGCGTTTTTAGGCGGTATTATTGGTGGGTATTTTGCGCAAGTGAGCGATGCTCAGACAGTATTTGCCGCAGCAACCTTGGTTGGGGTAATATGGTTTGCTATAGCGTGGGGAATGGAAGTACCACCAAAAAGTAAGCTGATAAGCTTACTCACTGAATTACAAGGGGAGAAAGAAAATTTTGACCCTGAAAAAGCAGCCGAAAAGTTAGCAAATGACCTTGCTGATTTACCGGGTGTATTAGAAACAACAGTAGTACTTGAAGAAAATCGTACATACTTAAAAGTAAAAGAATCAGAATTCGATTTGCAACAAGCAAAAGCGGTTGCAGGTATAGTTTAATTAAAGGAGACAGACCATGGCTCGTGGTATTAACAAAGTGATCCTAGTTGGTAATTTAGGCCAGGATCCAGAAGTGAGATATATGCCAAACGGTAACGCAGTTGCCAATATCACACTTGCAACGTCTGACAGTTATAAAGATAAAAACACGGGTCAGTTAGTCGATAAAACCGAATGGCACCGTGTGGTGTTTTTTGGCAAGTTAGCTGAAGTTGTTGGTGAATATTGCCGTAAAGGCTCACAAATTTACGTTGAAGGTAAATTACAAACGCGTAAGTGGCAAGATCAGCAAGGCCAAGAAAAGTATACAACTGAAATTGTGGTTGATGGCTTTACTGGTCAAATGCAAATGCTAGGTGGCCGCGGTGATAACGCGGGTAGCAATTCTGGTGGTGGTTTCCAACAGCAGAATCAACAGCAATCAGGTTTTGCACCACAACAATCACAAGGTTTTAACCAAGGTGGTCAACAGCAACAAGGTGGCTTTAACCAGCAACCTGCACAGCAGCAATCAGCGCCAGCACAACAGTCTGGCGGTTTTGCACAACAGCAAGGTGGTCAGCAACAATCTGGTGGTTTTGCGCCACAGCAGCAATCAGGCGGCTTTGCACCTAAGCAAAATGCACCACAAGGCGGCGCATCAAACCCAATGGAACCACCAATTGATTTTGATGATGATATTCCGTTCTAATCACTAAGATTAGTTAATAAAAAAACCAGCATTTTGCTGGTTTTTTTATGCGGTTATTTTACTTCAAGCGCATTTTTAGCGAAGTTCACACCCGCCCAACCTGTTTTTATAAAGTTGCGAATATTTTGGTGATCGTCGCCATTTGGGTGTTGTAACACATCTACTCGGTAGTAATCGCCAAAGCAGTTTAGCGTTTGCTCTTCATTTAAGTTGTTGAGCTTTGCAAAGCTGAAAACTTTGCAGCTACCCGCATTTTCACCAGCGTTATTGGTGAGCTCGCCATTGGTAAAGTGCTGCGCTGTATAGTTGTATGTTTCCTCAATCACAGCCATTACCTGTTGAAAAGTAACACTTTCAGGTGAAGTCTTGAGTTGTTCAAGTAGCGTTTCTAGGGTCATAATGTTTACGTCAAAAAGTTAAAAGCACACTATGCAACTTAATGGATTGTCAGTGAAATAGTATTTAGCTATTTGATATTTTGCTGTTTGAGTTTGGTTGCGGTAATCTAGGTGGTCAAACCAGTTGAGTTGAAAAAATAGTATGGCAAATAAATTAAGCAAGCTTGTTAATAAAATCTATAAACTGCCAAAGTCGACCCATGAATTTTTACTGACTAAGTTATTTACCAGTCAGGTTAAATTTGCGGGCACTGCAAAACTACGGGTTTTATCGATTAGTAATGACAAAGTAGTGGTTAAACTTGCAAATAAAAAGCGAGTACAAAACCATATTGGTGGTATTCATGCGGTTGGTGCAGCATTAGCTGCTGAATCAGCGTCGGGCATAGTGTTTGGTATGAATATGCCTGATAGCCACTTACCGTTACTGAAATCAATGACGCTAGAATACAATAAGCGCATGCAAGGTGATATAACGGCAACAGCGCAGCTATCATCTCAAGTGATCACAGCAATCAGCAGTGATGAGAAAGGGGACTTAATTGTGCCTGTAGTACTGTCTGATGAAAGTGGTGATAGCCCAATACATTGCGAAATTCGTTGGGCTTGGGTGCCGAAAAAGCGTCGTTAACAGCAGGCCTTTTGGGTTAGCGTGTTAGCAGCTAAATACGCTTTTAGCGCATCGATTTCTAACGGTTTGGCATACAAATAGCCTTGCTCTATGTCTATGCCTAAGGTGCGCACTATTTCATGTTGGGCTGTAACTTCAATGCCTTCTGCTACGGTGACAATATCGTGGCATTTGGCAATGGAAACAATCTGATGCAATAGTGCCGCATCTTGATCTTTTTCATGGATATGAGTGATAAAGCTGCGATCGATTTTTAACTCGTGAATTGGGTAGTCTCGCATTTGAGAAAGTGATGAATAACCTGTACCAAAATCATCGAGTGAAATTAAAAAGCCATAGCTCATTAGTTTTTCAAACAAGCCCTGCACCGCGCCTTTATCTTCAATAAAAATAGATTCAGTTACTTCTAAAATCACGCGATTTGGCGAGATTTGGTAATGCTCGACATGATGCTTAAGAATATCAAATAGCGGTGTGTACATTAGCTGATACGCCGATACATTTATTGATAAACTGATTTCAGTGTATTTCAAATTTTGCGCATAATCGTAAAGCGCTTGTTGAATAACAAACTCCCCGATATCGGCAATTAGCCCTGTTTCTTCTGCGATTGGAATAAATTTATCTGGTGCAATTAAGCCGAGCTTTCTATTGTGCCAGCGCAACAGAACTTCAACACCCTTAACTGAACCGTGAGCAGAGCAAATTTGCGGCTGATAGGTTAAATAAAGCTCTTTATTTTCAATCGCATGTTTTAGTTCAGTTTCAATGTCTACGCGTTGATGTAATTGCTCTGCTAAGCCTTTGTCAAAAAAACAGTAACGATTTTTTAGTTTTTTAGCTTCGAACATGGCTATTTCAGCATAAATTTCAGCAGTTTGTGGGTCAATATGTTCATCAGCATGGTAAATGCCGATACTTGCGGTTATTGAAAGCTGTAAATTATCGAGCATCATTGTTTGCTCAATAGCGTTTAAAATATTACGTGCTAACGAGCTACTTATACTGCGATCAACTGTTTGTAAAATAACAAAAAACTCATCGCCACCGGTGCGTACCGGCAAAGCGTTTGATGGGCAAGATTGCGATATGCGTTCGGCAATTAGTTGCAAGGTTTTGTCGCCAGTGTGGCGACCAAATCGGTCATTAATATGTTTAAAGTTGTCTAGGTCGATACACAAAAGGGTGTAGCGACCTTGATTATGAATTTGTTCATTAACTAATGTGTTATCAAAGAAATAGCGGTTCGCCAGTTTGGTGAGTTTGTCGAAGTTGGCTTGTTGATACAGTTTATTTTTGTAGCCAAGATCAAGTCGGTATAAGTGACGCGTAATAAAAAAAGTGGCAACAATAGTAAGCAAACCAAACGCGCCAATCCAACTGGCAAAATTGCTTACCTCGTTGTAGATAGTTTTTAATGGCACTCTAACCGCAATAAAAGTATTAAAATGCGTATTGTAAGAAATGCCAACTCTTACATTGGCAATACCTTGGGTGCGGTTGGTGTAAATAGAAACACCATCACTTTGTAAGTACTTATCGACTGGTCGGCCAGTGGCTTTTTTAATGCTTTTATTTACGTAGGCAACAAATGCAGGTGGCATAGGTTGGTTGTAGGCGTTACCAAGATCACCATGTAATGACTTTGGTGCTGTGTGGTAAAGGCTCCAATACTGATCTTTAATGCGTGGTTTTTGCGTAACCAATATCTCCATGCCTTTATCTAAAATATTGTAACGCCACGGGTTATATTGTGAGTTTAAATTTATCTCAGCCACCATTAAAAGCGGAGGTTGAGCATTGCTTAACTGCGATAAATAGCTAATCGCCATGCGCAGTGAGCCATCGTTTGCTTCGTAATACGGAATACTAAACAGCAATTTATTACTTTGAATAACCTGCTTAATGCCAAGCTCAGATAAATTTGTTGCAGGCTTAGCAGAGGTTTTTCGGGTTGTGTGTAACGCCGTTAGCTGCTGATTATTAGTAAGTTGGAAGTAACTTACATTCAAATAGCGGGGAAAGTTGGCGAACGTTTCTTGGTTTATTTGTGCCAACGCTTGCTGAGAGTATGGTTGCTTTAGCTCTGATAGCAATCTTTCAGCCATAGTAAACACGACTAAATGTTGTTCTAGCTGAGTAACTGAAGAATCCATAATGAATTCTGAGTGTGCTCTTATTTTCTCATCGACTTTGGCCAAATGATTTTGATAATGCATAGCGACAAGCGTTGTTGCTAAAACAAAAATTAGCGCAACAATAATGATAAAGAGGCGGCCAAGAAAAGAGCTGTAAAAATGTTTTATTTCAGACAAATCGTACATACATTAATGAAAAACGTTCCATTGCCTTGTTAGCAAATTAAAACTTTTAGGGTTTTATAGTATATCAACAATAGGCATGAAAGCCCTGTTTTAAATCAATCAAGTAATATAGATAACGCTAACTGTAGCGCAATTTTGGTGGTTTAACCTGCTAGCGTTTGGCTTTTACTAACTTTTGTATTGCCAAACCACACACTATAAAACCCAAACCTATAATCGTGGTGGAATGAATTGCTTCTCCCAGTAAGGTGTAGATAAAGATAAGTGATAAAAACGGCGAAATAAAAATTAAGTTACTAACACTCGCTGTGTTTTCAGCTTTTTTCATTGCCATTAACCACAGCACAAATGTAATACCCATTTCAAATAACCCAACATAACCTGCTGCTAGCCAAGCTTTGCCTGTAGGAATTTGCCAAGCGTTTTGCCAAGTCAGTACTAAGGCAATAAATGGTAAGCCGATAGAAAAACAAATAAATAAACTAATTACTGGTTTATCAGTGTTTTTGGTACTAAAAATCCAATACAGTGCCCAAAGAAGTGTTGATAATAAAGCAAGCCCAACACCCAGCGGGCTGTCAAAATTAAGCTCAGTAAATTGCCCTTTTGTACTAATAATCAGCACACCTAAATAGGCAAAAAGCAATGCGGCAATATCAACTTTTCGTAGGCGTTGACCGAGCATTGGTACTGCAAGCAAACTTAGTGCAATCGCCCACGTGTAATTGAGTGCCTGCGCTTGTTGTGCGGGCAGTAAATCATACGCTTTAAACAGAATAAGGTAATACAAAAATGGATTAAGTATACCTAATTTTAAATACAGTAAAGGTTTAGTTAAAAACGCCGTTTTGACATGTTTGTAGTCACCGTTCACAAGCAAAAATATAGCTAAAAACAACCAGCTAAATGCAGAGGCATAAAACACCAACTGAAGCGGTGTAAGTTGCATCAATGCGAGTTTAAACGCAGTAGCTACCGTCGACCATAAAAAGACCGCTGATAACGCGTACAGAATTGCATGTTTTTGGTTTTTTACCATTAGTCGTTTAATTTAATTGCAAAGATGAAAATGAGTGTGTGTATATTTTATAACATCTAGATGGCTATGTTAGTTAAATATGCTGATCTATATGGTTATTAATATGTTAAAAGCAGTATTTTAATTTTGAGAGTACAGTTTTGGTATTGATCTTTAGTATCTAGGACTTGCTGATTTGCTTTATAAAACGAAGTTGCAGTAACAACAGGTGCTCGCCTTGGGGCTAGCTAAGTTTTATACAATCACGTATACTTTTTGCGTTATGCGAATTTTATATTTAATGCTTATTTTCAGTATTTTTCTAAATCCACTTGCGGCGAACAGTATGCAAGGGGAGGAAATGTCGTGCGCTGAAACGCATCAAGTAGAAAAAAGCATGGAAAGTTCAAATCACAGTTGTTGTGATGACAGTCAAATGCAGCAAGAAATGGCTAAGCATGATTGCGAAACCTGTAATGATTGCAGCGCAAAATGCCATACCTCATGTTGTGTCTTTTCGGCATTCGCCTTTTCTGAGCCAATAGTAAAAGAGCTCGCGTATCTCACCATTGGGCTTTCAAACTACCCAACACCACTGCAAGTCAGCATTATACCGCCAATAGCTTAATTCAATATTTTAAGCCGTATTTGCCAACGTCAAATACACCTTATTTATTTGAATTGAGAACTAAATCTATGAAAAATTTATTAATTATTTGCTTAGCGCTTTTTACAAGCCTGAGTTTTGCAAATGTGTCATCGCCTAATCTGGTAAATGAATTGACACAATCACCCGCTAAAAGCACAAAGTTTGTCTGTCCAATGCACAGCCATATTGTTAAAGACCACCCAGGCAAATGTCCAATTTGTGGTATGGACTTAGTGGAGCTTTCAGCACCTGAAAGTAGTGAAGAAGTGGCGATTTCAGTGTCAGGGTATACTCAGCAGAGCATGGCGTTAACCAAAGCACCGGTTGAGCGCTCTACGTTGTGGCGTTTTATTGAAACCTTTGGCAAGGTTGAATATGACGAAAATGGCCTAACCCATATTCACCCAAGAGCAACGGGTTGGGTTGAGAACCTACAAGTAAAAACTTTAGGTGCACGCGTAAAAAAAGGTGAGTTACTTTATGAAATTTATGCACCTGAGTTAATTGTTGCTCAAGACGATTATTTATCCCTGCTTAAAACAAATCCAACGAATAAAGGCCTTAAAGAACGTGGCCGTACACGTTTACGTTTATTAGGTATGTCTGAAAAACTAATCGACCAAGTTGAGAAAACTAAAGAGTCACTGTTTCGCGTACCTTACTATGCACCACATGATGCGATAGTGTCTGAGCTTGGCATTCGTGAAGGTATGTATGTGCAGCCAGCAGTAAAGCTAATGACCTTGGCGGATCTTTCACAGGTGTGGGTGTTAGCCGATGTGTTTGAGCATCAAATTGATTGGGTGGAAAATGGTAAGTGGGTTGAGTTTGACCTACCTGCGATTGGTGTTTATGCCATTGAAGGTAAGATTGAATATATCTATCCAGCGCTTGATCCTAAAACCCGTACATTAAAGGTTAGGTTGTCTTTAAATAATGAAAACGGTTCATTTAAGCCAGATATGCTAGCAAATGTGCGTATTTATGGTGGTCCGAAAGAAGATGTGCTTAATATTCCGGTTGAAGCGCTTATTCGCACTGGCAAGCAGAATCGAGTGGTGGTAGAGCAGCATGATGGCACGTTTGTCTCCCGTGAAGTGATGGTGGGCATGATCACGCAAGGCCGCGCTGAAATTATGCAAGGGCTAGCACAAGGTGAACAAGTGATAACTTCTGGCCAATTCTTAATAGATAGCGAATCGAACATTCGCTCAGCTATTTTGAAAATGAGTCAAGATGGCAAACCTGCCAAAGCAATGCAGTCGCATCAACACTAGGAGGCGATTATGTTGCAGTGGATTATTCAAACCAGTTTAAAGTACAAAGTATTGGTGCTGTTATTGGCTGCCATGCTAGCAATATTGGGCGTTTACTCGGTAAAGCAAACACCGCTTGATGCCATTCCAGATTTATCGGATGTGCAGGTCATTGTTAAAACCAGCTTTCCGGGACAAGCACCTGAAGTCGTTGAAGAGCAAGTAACGTATCCGTTATCAACCAGTTTAATGGCGGTACCAAAAGCAAAAACGGTGCGGGGGTTTAGCTTTTTTGGTGACTCTTACGTTTACATTATTTTTGAAGACGATACTGATTTGTATTGGGCACGCTCGCGCGTGTTGGAATACTTAAACCAAGTTACCGCTAATTTACCAAGTGATGCCAAACCAACTTTAGGGCCCGATGCGTCAGGGGTTGGTTGGGTTTATCAATACGCTTTAATAGATAAAAGCGGCACACAAAACTTAGCTCAGCTACGTACTTTGCAAGATTGGTTTTTAAAATATGAATTACAGTCAGTGGCAGGGGTAAGTGAAATTGCGACTGTTGGCGGCATGGTACAAAGCTATCAAGTAGTGGTAGAACCGCTGAGGTTAATGCAGTATGGCATAACGCTTACACAAGTTAAGGCAGCGATAGAAAACGCTAACAGTGAGGTCGGTGGCTCGGTACTTGAAATGGCAGAAGCTGAATACATGGTGCGCAGTCGCGGCTTTTTAACCGATTTAGCTGCGTTTAAAGCCATTCCCTTAGGCATCATTAACGAAGATGGAAGCCCATTATTACTAGAACATGTTGCAACTATTCGTTTAGGCCCGCAGATGCGCCGAGGCATTGCTGAATTAAATGGTGAAGGTGAAGTAGTTGGTGGCATTGTGGTGATGCGCGATGGCGAAAATGCTCTTACAACCATTGCTAATGTAAAAGCTAAAATTGCCCAAATTACACCGAGCTTGCCTGAAGGGGTTGAGATTGTAACGGTTTACGATCGTTCAAACTTAATTGAACGTTCGGTTGAAAATTTACAGTCCAAACTGATTGAAGAAATGATTGTTGTTGCCTTGGTGTGCTTAGTGTTTTTAATGCATGCACGCTCAACGCTAGTGGCTGTGATTTGTTTACCGTTAGCGGTATTAGCGGGCTTTATATTAATGCGCTTAATGGGCATTAATGCCAATATTATGAGCTTGGGTGGTATTGCGATTGCGATTGGCGCGTTAGTTGATGCTGCCATTGTGATGGTAGAAAACTGCCATAAACACCTTGAGCATTATCGCGCTGAAACGGGCGAAAACGCTAAGGGAAAAGCGCATTGGCAGTTAGTAAGTCAAGCGGCTGTGGAAGTAGGGCCTGCACTTTTCTTCTCGCTAATTTTAATTACGGTGAGCTTTATGCCGGTGTTTGCCCTTGAAGCACAAGAAGGCAAATTATTTAGCCCGCTTGCCTATACAAAAACCTTTGTGATGGCGGCTGCAGCTCTGTTAAGCGTGACCTTAGTGCCTGTGTTAATGGGGTATTTAGTACGTGGTAATATTCCAAGTGAGCAAAATAACTACCTCACACGCGTGTTGGTAGCAATCTACCGCCCGATTTTAGACCTCTGCTTAAAAGTACCTAAATTTACGCTGTTGGTTGCTATTGTGATTGCGGCATCGAGTTATTACCCGCTTTCTAAATTAGGCAGTGAGTTTATGCCTGAGCTAGAAGAGGGAGACTTACTCTATATGCCAACCACACTGCCGGGAGTTTCCATTGCGGAAGCGGGTGAAATACTACAACAAACCGACCGCTTAATTAAAACTCAACCAGAAGTGCTTAGCGTATTTGGTAAAGTAGGCCGTGCGGAAACTGCAACCGATCCTGCACCGCTAACCATGCTCGAAACCACCATTCAGTTAAAACCAAAGAGTGAGTGGCGCGAAGGAGTTACCCTTGAAACCATTATTGCTGAGTTGCAAGCAAGCGTTAATTTTCCGGGGCTTGCCAATGCCTGGGTGCAACCGGTTAAAACCCGAATTGATATGTTATCAACTGGTGTTAAAACGCCAGTTGGCATTCAAATCTCAGGCGATGATTTAGCGCAAATTGAGCAAATAGGTCGTGATGTGGAGCGCATTTTAGCGGATGTTCCGGGTACCTTATCTGCTTATGCTGAACGGGCGCAGTCAGGACGTTATATTGATATTTCGCCAAGACGCAAAGACGCAGCAAAATATGGTTTGAATATTGCGGACATCCAAACGTTAGTAAAATATGCATTAGGTGGTGCGAGTATTGGGCAGTCGGTGCAGGGCAAAGAGCGCTTTCCAATTAATTTGCGCTACCCACGCCGTTATCGTGATCAAATTGAAGAGCTAAAAACATTACCGTTTTTATCACCAACGGGTGCATGGGTCACGCTAGAGCAGGTTGCCGATATTGAAATTAAAGATGGCCCAGCGGTGATTAAAAGCGAAAATGGTCGTTTTATTGCGTGGACATTTGTCGATTTAGCGCCAGATACCGTGATTGGTGATTACATAGCAGCTGCAAAAGCAGCTCTGGATAATGATTTGTTGCTGCCTGCCAAGCACAGCATTCGATTTTCAGGCCAATACGAATATATGGAGCGGGTTACCAGTAAATTGGAATTACTAACCCCAATTACACTGGCGATTATTTTTATCATTCTCTACCTTGCCTTTAACTCATCATTACAAGCAACCTTAGTGATGTTAACGTTACCGATGGCATTGGCGGGGTCACTGTGGTTCGTTTATTTGCTGGATTATCAGTTATCCGTGGCCGTTGCGGTGGGTATGATTGCGCTTGCGGGTGTTGCTGCTGAGTTTGGGGTGGTGATGCTGATTTACCTTAATCAGGCGTTAAAACAGCATAAGGATATTTTAACTGCGGTAAAACAAGGCTCGGTTCAACGGGTTCGCCCAAAAGCGATGACGGTACTGACTATCGTGATTGGCTTAACACCAATTATGTTAGGGAGCGGCACAGGCAGTGAAGTGATGCAAAAAATTGCAGCGCCGATGCTCGGCGGTATGGTGATAAGTCCGCTGGTCAGTATGCTGGTATTACCTTGCGCGTATTACTTGTTGTATCGTAATAAACGCACCCAAGCATAAAGCAAAAAAGCGCCAAAAGGCGCTTTTTTTCGAAGAGCATCAGGCCTAACTTTTTACCTTCTACGAATTGCTAACAGTGACATTAGTAGTAATAAGCAAATAGGTAAACTACCACTGGATGAGCTTGATTCTTCAGGTACCGGTGGGCCTACTGGGGTGACTGGTGCAACTACGGTAATGATTAACTCATCACTGCTGCTCGCGCCATGTTCATCGGTTGCTGTAAATGAAATGACAGCAGTACCCGCTTCGCTGCTAGCTGAAACGCTAGGCGTTAAGCTATCTGCATTAGTGATATTAATTGCAACACCCGAGACAAATTGCCACTGATAAGTCAGTTGCTCAGTGCGATCATCGCTCGCAGTTGCGGCATTTAATACTGTTGATGCATTTGTTGCCAACTCTATATCGTTACCGGCGTATACCTCAGGCGCGCTATTGCTATCGTCATCTGAAATGGTCACTTCAATCTGCTGGTTATTTAACAAGCTGTCATCGTTGTTTATAAGTTTTACAACAAAGCGCTCGTCATCTTCGATTGCTTGGTCATCAGTAATACTAAATACAATGGTTTTATTGCTCGAGTCACCATCATCCCAAGTAATTGTGCCATTTTCAAAAGTTACATCATCGCTAGTTGCTGTTAAATACTCAATTTGGTAATCAAAGGTTATTTGACCACGACTTCCACCTATGCGGCTCAATTCAAGGCTAGCATTACCTGCTGTTTCTGAGATGGTGCGGTTAGTTTCGATAAAACCGACTTTACCTTGGCTGGCAAGACCATTTATAGTGACTTTCATAATACGATTGTCGCCAATTTCAAGGTTGCTCGATGCGTTATGAAGGCGGATATAAAAGTCTTTTAGTGATGTTTCACCGTTATCGCTTAGTGCCATGCCAATAACTTTTGGCGCAGTATCGTTAGCGTTCCATTTTAATATGTGACTGTTATTACGCAGTAACATATCGCTATTTAGCTTTGCACTGCCATTGATAACTTCAAATTCAATGGTTGCCTCTTCACTTAGTGCTATTGGCTTGTTGATGGTGATACGAAGTTCATCACCGCGCTCTGCAATTAAATCGGTTTGTTCAAAAGCCGCGTTAGCAGTGCTACTACGAGAATTATCTTTAACAATATATAAGCCGCTATTAATATCGCTGATTAAAATATTGCCAGACGGTAAATAAGGGTATGTGCCCCAAGCACCGTTGAAAGATGGGTTATCTGACGATGGGAATGTATCAAAATAGCCTACTTCAACTGGGTTTTTTGGGTTGCTAATATCAAGAATAGTTAAACCACGCTCATAGTTTGACATGTAATAACGGTTGCCTTTAACAAAACCATTATGATCTATGGTGCGGTTGTTACTGATCCACTTACCAACAATCGTTGGCTGGGTTAAATCAGCTAAATCGAGAATGCGTACTGTAGTATTGAGCCCACCTTTATTTTCATCCCATTCATCATGCACATACACATAGCGTTTGTTTTCGTGCCACCATCCCGAATGAATATATTGGCTGCTACTATCAACATCGTCATAGCCTACTTGTCCTAGACGTTCAGTATTGGCTGTTTGAGTTGCATCCCAAATGCGAATCTCATCTTCATTAAAATCAATAAATACATCACATACACCGTTATTCGCATTTACACAGTCGCGCGTTGCTCGAGTGTCATTAATTGTCATGCTGGTGGCATCATGGGTGTAATTAGCACGTGATGATGAGCCTATATCAAACTGTTTACTCGGGTTACTTGGTGTTGATAAGTCGTAAGTGGTAAAAGAACCGCCGTACTTATTTGAGCCCACCACTTGCATTTTTGCCGTTTGATCATTGAGTGGCAGATTTAAACTGTAATCGACCCCGTTAATATAGACATTGTGCGCGCTATTCACTGTGAAGTTAGTACCAGAAAGCGATACCGATGTAGGTAAATTATTTAGGTTAATAATCTGCACGCCAGTGTTTGCTTCAGCTGTTACATAGGCGTACGCTTGATAGGCGTTTAATGTCTCGTCGTAATATTGCAGTACTTTTATATCGCGCCACGTCGTATTTGCGCCAGCGACATGACCAACTAATGTTGGGTTTGTAGGATCGGCTAAACTGTATACGCGAATACCATCAGAGAACCCCATAATGGCATATTCAATGCCGTTATTTAAATCAACATGCCCCCAAATATCATTGCCAGAGGTGTTTGCTGGCAATGGTACATGGGCAACTAAATCTACATTGTTACAGGAATACGAACCGGCGCGGCCATTTTCACATGCTGTGCTACTTTGCTGCTCAAAAAGTGCTTGGTGACGTGCTAGTTTTTGTTTTAGCTGTTTTGAAATCGTTAAGCTTTTAGTATCTGCAATCACGTTAAAACCAGCTTTTTGCAGCATGTCATGCAAAGCTATTGGTGCACCAACGATTTGTGTTTTGTTGCGATTAGGGTTTTGTACTTGAAAGTGATCAAAACGGTTAAAGCCGCCTAAAACAGGTACTAACTCGCTTTGTAAATAAAATAGCTCAGATTCATTTTTTAACTCGTATTGACCGCTGCCAACCAATACTTTGTCACCTTTACTTGCTTGCGATACTGCGTAGGCGATGGATTTACATGGCCTGACGGGGTTGTTGCAGTCGCCTTTATCAATTCCGTTTTCGGTTACATAACGCGCCTTATCATGTTCTGTATGAGCGATCGCGTTCAGGCTAGTAATGCTACTTGCCAAAGCAAGTGTTAGCAGTGTAAGTTTCTGAGTCATCATAACTTTGTTAGGATCCTGTTCCTGTATTAATAACAGTGTAACTAATCAATCAAGAGAGTAAACCACCTTGCTGCGGTCATTTTGTATACTTTTGTTAATGAGCTTTTTATTTGCATGCAAAGAGCCATCGACCACTAAAATTGAATTTGTTGTAAAACAATATGACGTTCAACAAACTTGTGATGAGCGGCAAACACTTATGTGGTTTGTCTCCGAATTTAAATCGGAAAATGCAATCTCAATTAAGCCTAGTCATTTTTCATCAAACAGCGTTGCCTTAATTGGTGCAAATTGTGAGAAAAGCAGTTGGCAAGTTGAGCTTATGGCAGATGATTTAGACGGAAAAAAGCTATCATTTGAGATGGCGGTTCCGTTCAATGAAAATCACCTAAATCCACTTACTGCCGTATCACCACTTAACATTAGTGAAATGTTTTGGAGTTGGCAGTTAGGCCATAAGTTTTTCCGCTATGATGTTGAAAATGACTTCGCTTTTCACTTAGGCAGCACCGGTTGTAAAAGTGCATCGCGTTTACGGGCGCCTTCTGCACCCTGTACTTACCCAAATCGTTATCAGTTTGAACTAGCTCACTTCGATGCGCAAAAACCAATTATTTTAGATTTAGATCGTTTGTTTTCTGAGGTAGATCGTTCTCGATCTTGTATGAGTGAACAAGCGAACGAGATTTGTCAGCAGTTGTTTAGCAATTTAACAACTAAGATATTTTATCAGGAATAATATGCGTCGTTCTTTACTGTTGTTGGCACTATTACTTGTGGGTTGTAGCGAGCCAAGTAAGCCATACAAATGGCAACTACCTGAGGGCTTTCCGCTGCCTCAAGTACCTTCAACGAATCCGATGAGTGATGCTAAAGTTGAACTTGGTCGACACTTATTTTACGACAAAAACTTGTCAGCAAATGGATTGCAAAGTTGCGCGTCATGCCATCAGCAAGATAGGGCATTTGCCGAAATGATCCCAACTTCAATTGGCTCGACAGGTGAGCTACATCACCGCAATGCGCAGGCCTTAGTAAATGTCGCTTACAATAAAACACTGACTTGGGCTCACTCTGAAATGACCGAGTTGGAACAGCAAATTTTGCTTCCGTTATTTGGTGAAACACCGCTTGAAATGGGTGTGACAGGGCACGAAGAAGAAGTATTAGCACGTTTTAATACGCCAGAGTACAACGCATTATTTGAGCATGCTTTTGGCACTGAAGATGCGAGTTTCGATCATATAGTTAAAGCGCTTGCTAGTTTTACCCGTAGTTTGATTTCGTTTGAAAGTCGTTTTGATCAATATGCTTATGCCATGCAGGATGATGCACTGACAGCAAGCGAAATACGCGGTATGGATTTGTTTTTTTCAGAGCGTTTAGAGTGTCACCATTGTCATGGTGGCTTTAACTTTACGCAATCAACGACCCATCAAAAGCAGCAACTAGACCGTCATCCATTTCATAATACAGGCCTTTATAATATTGATGGCAAAGGGGCTTTTCCGCTAAGTGATCAAGGATTATTTACTATCACAGAAACGCCACAGGATATGGGCAAGTTTAGGGCGCCAACATTGCGTAATATCGCCTTAACAGCCCCTTATATGCACGATGGTAGTTTACACACGTTAGAGCAAGTAATTGATTTTTATGCCGATGCAGGACGCAATATTACAACTGGCAAGCATCAAGGTGATGGTCGTGAAAATCCCTATAAAAGTGCATTTATTAAAGGTTTTCAGTTAACTGAACAAGAAAAGCAAGACTTAGTGGCATTTCTACATACTTTAACTGACGAAAAATTTATTAAAAACAAAGCATTTAGTAATCCTTTTAAGCAATAATCACTTACCCATGCAGGGCTTTATATTGATTTTAATATCTATAAAGGTATATTGTATGCAAATATTGATTTCGATATAGAAAGCTAAATATGAACACAAATGCCTTTGCTAATTGGCAACCAAGCAAAGTAATGCAACAAATTACTACACTAGAAATGCACACAGGTGGTGAGCCGTTACGTATTATTACATCGGGATTTCCTACTTTAAAAGGCGACACCATTTTAGCAAAACGTCAGGACTGTTTAGCTAATCATGATGATTTACGAAAAGGCTTGATGTTTGAACCTCGCGGTCATGCAGATATGTATGGCGCATTGATTGTTGAACCCGAGCGCGATACCAGTGACTTGGGTGTGCTGTTTTTACATAACGAAGGCTACAGCACCATGTGTGGCCATGCCATTATTGCACTATCTAAAGCGGCAATTGAAGCGGGTGTGATACACAAAAAAGAAGGCGTTAATCAAATTAATTTTGATGTGCCTTGTGGCCAAATTCGCTCATCGGTAACCGTTAATAATGGTGAAATTAGCGACATTCGCTTTTTAAATGTGCCTTCATTCTTAGCGCTAAAAGCACAGCAAATAGAAGTTAAAGGCATAGGGACGGTGACTTTTGACTTAGCCTACGGCGGCGCGTTTTATGCCTATGTGGATGCGGATGCCATTGGTTTGTCCCTCAAGCAAGATAACAGCAATCAAATTATTGATTGGGGCAAGCGTATTAAACAGGCGGTGATTGATAGCACCGAAATTAACCACCCTTTTGAAGATGATTTAAGCTTTTTGTACGGCACTATTTTTGTTTCGCATAGCCAAATGGAACACCCAGATTCACATAGCCGCAATGTGTGTATTTTTGCTGAAGGTGAGTTAGATCGCAGCCCAACAGGGTCGGGTGTTGCAGGTCGAGCAGCAATTCACTTTGCTAAAAACGAAGTTGAAGCACAACAAGAGATTGTGATTGAAAGTATTTTAGGCTCACAGTTCAGCGTTAAGGTAGTTGATACACTAGAATATGGTGATTACATGGCGGTGATCCCAGAAGTAAGTGGGAGCGCTAATGTGGTGGGTAAAAACACCTTTTATTTTAATCAGAACGATGCATTAAACACAGGATTTATTTTCCGATGAGTACCCCATTTTTATCACGCCAAGCGACGTTTCGCAGCTTATTAACCAGTTTACAACTCGATAGCGCATTGATTTTTGGCTACGAGAATATTCGCTATTTATCTGGTTTTAGCGGTCATGCGGCCTATTTAGTGATTAATCAAAATAGTGGTTATTTAGTCACTGACTACCGTTACGCAGAGCAAGCTACAAATGAAAGCCAAGGATTTGAAGTCATTTGTCGCGATCGTGATAACGAAACGTTAGGCCATTGCTTTAATCGCTTTATCGACAAAAATGCTAAGTTAGGTTTTGAAGCTGATCATATTAGTGTTGGGTCTTGGCAAGCGATAAATGCAGAGTTGTCAGTTGCACAATTAACACCAATACAAGGTGTTGTTGAACGTATGCGCTCTGTAAAAGATGATTGGGAAGTAAAGCAAATTGAGCTTGCTGCAGCGATTGCTGACCAAGCACTGAACGAAACCTTGCCTTATTTTAAAACCGGAGCCAGTGAGCGCGATATTGCACTTGAGCTTGAATATCGCATGCAAAAGCTCGGTTCAAACGGCATGAGTTTTGACACGATTTTGTTATTTGGCGAACGCACCTCTTTGCCACATGGTATGCCGGGTGATCGCAAACTCACCGTTGGTGATTTTATTACCCTAGATTTTGGCGCCGTAATTAATGGTTATCGCTCCGATATGACGCGCAGTTATATTTATGGCGAAGCCAGTGAAAAACAACAATTGGTTTATCAAACTGTCGCAGATGCACAGGCAGCTGCTATGGCTGAAGTGGTTGCAGGTGCTGCTGCAAACAATGCCTTGAAAGCAAGTCATCGAGTCATTGAAAATGCGGGCTTTGCTGAGTATGCAGGTGAAGGGTTAGGCCATGGCGTAGGATTATTTTTACATGAATTTCCGATTATAAAACCAAATTGTGATTACCATCTTGAAGCCGGTAATGTCATTACGATTGAACCGGGAATTTATATTCCAAACTTTGGTGGTGTGCGTTTAGAGGATGATATTTTGGTTACTGAAAATGGCTTTAAGTTACTGACTCATGCCCCTAAGCAAATGATTTTACCTGAAAGACGTTAAGTGGATACGCCATGAAAATAATTGAAAAAGAACGGGTGTTATCTAGCCTGACGTTTGATGCCTTAATTAATGCACTTAACACTAGTTTTGCTGGCAACTTTTTAATGCCACAGCGACAAGTGTTTGAATTACAGCCGGGTGATCCTTCTCATAATGCATTTGCCGTTTTACCTGCTTGGGATGAAGAGGTAATTGGGGTGAAATCCTTTACTTATTTCCCGCAAAATGGCGAGGCGGGTTTTGAATCTTTATATTCAAAAATTATGTTGTTTGACCGAGCGCATGGTGTACCGCTTGCGCTGGTGGATGGCACAAGTGTGACGCTTTGGCGCACCGCTGCAGTTTCTGCACTTGCGGCACGTTATTTAGCACGTGAAGATGCTGAACATTTAGTGTTTTTTGGCAGCGGTAACCTTGCCAGTTATATGATTAAAGCGCACTTGTCAGTTCGCAGTTACCGCAAAGTGACCATTATTGGCCGTAATCGCGGTAAAGTAGATAGCTTGATTAGCCAGTTACAAAGCGAATTTAGCCACGTTGCCTTTATTGCTGGGCAATCTGATAAAGAAACGATTGCAAGCGCTTGCACAATTAGTTGTGCAACAGGCTCACCGGAGCCATTATTTGATGGTAACTGGCTGAGTGCTGGTGCGCACATTGACTTAATCGGTAACCATCATAAACATTGCCGAGAGTGTGATACGCAAACGGTAACACAAAGTGAGGTTTACGTGGATGGCCTAACAAACGTGTTAAATGAAGCGGGCGAGTTGTTAATTCCGATGGCTGAAGGAGCGTTTAGCCAACAGCAAATAAAAGGTGAATTAGCCGATTTATGTGCTAAACGCGTTTCAGGTAGGCGGCAAGAAAACAGCATCACATTGTTTAAATCGGTAGGGACGGCACTTAGCGATCTTGTGGCTGCTAACCTCGTTTATAAGTTATCTAACTAAGTTGGGAATGAGCATGAAATTAGAGCTGTTATTAGTTGGCGGGTTCATATTACTTTGGGGCTTGGAGCCTTGGGTATATTATTTTTTGTGCCGTCAACGAAAACGCTCTTGGCGCGCTTGCGCGATTGAAAAAGCCACCTTAGTTGGCTTACAAGATTTGATGCCATTTCATAGCTTTAAAGATAAACAAATGATGCTGCAATACTGTTTTGAACAAACCAAACATAGCGTGATTGTTGATTACGATAAGTCTTGCTTAACGGCGCTTGAGAATAACCAAGAAGTGTTTATTTTTGTTGATCCAAGCAACCCAAGTAGCGCTTTTTTAT
>NZ_JBIPJE010000047.1:0-148091 GCF_044005875.1 Pseudoalteromonas sp. XMcav1-K
CCTTTAGTTGCAGGAGGTTCGCCTACCGCTAGCGCAATTTCCCGCTGCGCCATGGCATAACGCGTTACTGAATCCAGCAGCAACAGTACGTTTAACCCCTGATCACGAAAATATTCAGCAATCGTTACGGCGTTTCCACAGCCTTTTAAACGCATCAGCGGTGATGCATCCGCAGGAGCCGCCACTACCACTGAACGTGCTCGCCCTTCTGCGCCTAAGATTTCTTCAATAAATTCTTTAACTTCGCGACCACGCTCACCGACTAAACCAACCACAATCACATCGGCATTAGTACCTCGAGTCATCATGCCAAGTAATACTGATTTACCCACACCACTGCCCGCAAATAAGCCCATACGCTGGCCTTGACCTACGGTAAGTACAGAATTAATGGCACGAACACCGACGTCCATCGGTTGTTTTATCGGGCGTCTGGCTAATGGATTAATCGGTTTTGCGGCGAATTTTAATTTAGCTTCTGCTTTTACAGGGCCAAGTCCATCAAGCGGTCGCCCTAATCCATCAACAACGCGACCTAACAGCCCCATACCCACAGGTAAACCCACATCTGATTGTTGGGGAATAACACGCGCCCCAGGCAATACACCCGAAATGGCATCGTTTGGCATCAAGTAGAGAGTCTCACCGCTAAAGCCTACTACCTCAGCATCGACTAAGCCCTGCTGGGTTTCAATTTGACAACTGCTACCAACTGGTGCTTTTAGTCCTTCGGCTTCAAGCGTAAGCCCAACAACACGCTTTAAACTGCCTGCAACTGCTGGGCGGTGAGTTTTAATTTTTGATTGGTAACTAGCAAGACGCTGTGCAAGCCCTTGGCTCATAATTAACCGTCGTGTTTTTGACTATCGATACCTGCGTCTTGCAAAAAGCTCTCCAGTATTTCTTTAAGGCGCAATTCTACCGAGTAATCAATTGATGAATTGTCAGAATTGATATGGAGGCCACCTTTGGTGATACTCGGCTCAACAACTAACTTCCAATTTCTATCGGCGAGTTGTTCGGCTGGTATGGCTTGTTGTACCAGTTCAAAATCTTCTGGATTCAATAACACTTCAAGGGCACGGTGTTGACCTTTTAATGCATCAGTTGCCACTTTCATGGCGCTGAAAATAGCTTTTTCATTAATGCTAAGTTCGCCATGAACTACCGCTTTCGCCAGCTCAGATGCTAAAATCACGACTTGCTTTTCAACTTCGTCACTCACTTGCTCAAAAGGCGTAGCTATTTCATCTAATAGCTTAGTAAGTTGCGCGATTTTTTCTTCGACTTCGGGCTTTGCTAGCGCAAGTCCTTCTTCTTTACCTTGCTCTAAACCTTCTTCATAGCCTTTTTGCGCACCTTCTAACTTACCTTGTTCAAAACCTTCCTGATAGCCAGCTTCTTTGCCCTCAGCGTGTCCCTCTTGGTACGCCTCTTGTCGAATTTGTTCAATTTCTTGAATACTTAGTGGCGTAAACTCTTCTTCTGGCTCGGGTTCTTGTTCGGCTTGTTTTTTCTGATAGAGCTCTTCTAGCGACTTGCCCATTGCCGTTGAGCGGCCTCTTAGATTGCGTCTTTCATCTTTGACATCCGGGATCGGCCAATTCTCAAGCAGCGTTTCTATCGCCTCTGCATTTTCGATTTTATGCCCTGAGCGGTACTTGCCTAATTTCATAAATTAGAGGAACTCCTCACCACCACCGCCGCCAAGCATAATTTCGCCTGAATCAGCTAAGCGTCGTGCTATGCTCAGAATTTCTTTTTGTGCCGCTTCTACTTCACTAATACGAACTGGACCCATTGCTTCAAGGTCATCAGCCATCATTTCAGCCGCACGTTTAGACATATTCTTAAGGATCTTATCTTTAAGCCCTTCGTCAGTACCCTTAATTGCTTTCATCAGTACATCTTGCTGTACTTCACGCAGAATCGCTTGAATACCGCGGTCATCAACGTCAATTAAGTTATCAAATACAAACATTAAGTCTTGAATTTGCTGCGACATTTCTTCGTCATGTTCACGAATTGAATCCATCAACTGCCCTTCAACATTAGTATCTAGGTAGTTCATAATATCTGCCGCTGCTTTTAAGCCACCCATTTTAGCAGCTTGCGCACCAGCCTGACCTGCGAATTGTTTTTCCATAATTTCATTCAATTCTTGCAGTGCGGCAGGTTGCACTTCTTCAAGATTGGCAATACGCATGGTTAAATCAAGACGCACTTTTTCAGGGAATTGATTAATAATTTCAGCAGATTGCTCTGGCTCTAAATACGCCAAAACAATGGTTTGGATCTGCGGGTGCTCGTTACGAATAATATTCGCTACTTGTTTTGAGTCCATCCATTTCAGTGAATCAAGTCCTTTCGCACCTGAGCCCATGATAATTTGGTCAATTAGGTTCGCCGCTTTTTCTTCACCTAGCGCTGCGGTAAGCGCTTTCTTGATAAAGTCTTCAGATTGGAAACCAATAGTACTAAAGCTTTGAATTTGGTCGATAAACAGCTTATGTACCGCGGCAATTTTGTCTTGGCTTAAATCATCCAAGCCCGCCATCGCCATACCTACTTTTTGTACTTGCTTTGGTTCTAAGTGCTTTAAAATCTGCGCGGCATCTTCTTCAGATAAACTCAGTAATAAAATCGATGCTTTTTCTACACCATCAAGTTTATCTACGTCGAAGCCGCTACTTGTTGTTTGTTCTGCTACTTGCGTATCTTGATCAGTCATCTTCAGTTAACCACGCTTTAACTACTTGAGAAGAAAGTTCTGGCTCATTTGCCACTAATGCTCTTACTGCTTTCAGTAAGTCTTCATCACCATGTAAGTCTGGTAATTGTAAGGTACCATCTGGGCTAAAGCCGACTGCCGATTCGTCAAATTCTTGACTTAGCATATCAATGGTATCATCACCTAAGTCTACACCTGCTGATAGGCTTGCGTCATCATAATCCTCTGTCGTGTCTTCTGGATTAATCAACTTGCGTAACATTGGACGCACTACTGCAAGAATAAGCACGATAATAACCAAGGCACCTAAAGCTAGTCTGATTACTTTGAAGAACCAAGGTTGCTCCCAAATTGGTAGCTCAATCGCTTCACTAAATTCTTCTTGTACAAACGGAATCGTCACGACTTCTAACGCATCACCACGCTGCATATCAAAGCCGATGCCACCTTGCAGTAAACGGCGGATGTTCGCTAATTCTTGCTGAGTACGCGGATCACGTGTCGCTTCGCCACCTTCTGCTACACCGTTTGTGTAGTTCACCGCAACCGATACACTGATACGACGGATCACACCGGTTTGCTGACGCTTATGTGAAATGGTGGTGTCGAGCTCATAATTACGGGTTGCTTCTTTACTGTTTCTACTTGGCAATGTGTTTTGTGCTGATTCATCGCCTGTTTGTTCTGGAATTTGCGAGTTAACTGGCGGTTGATTCGTTAGCGCACCTGGAATGCCCACCGCAAGGCCACCAATGTTGGTGTCTTCACGTGTCATTTCACTGCGTACCGCTGGCAAGTCTGGGTTAAAACGCTTCTGCGTTTCTTCAATTGAACTGAAATCCATTACTAGGTCGACCTGCGCAGTATAGTTACCTAAACCAACAACAGGGATCATAATTGAATCGATTTTTTCTAAGTATTCTTGCTCACGTTTACGTTCAATTTCATATTCTTTACGCGAACGCGCGGTAAGTGAGTTTTGTGAACCCGAGTTAAGTAGGCGGCCATTTTGGTCTGTTACCGTTACTCGGCTAGGCTCTAAGCCTTGTACCGCAGAGGCGACCATATCAACAACCGAATCAACTTCTTCACCGTCAAGTGTGCGACCACGTCTTACCGTTAATACAACCGTTGCACTTGGTTTTTTCTCACGGCGGGCAAAGACGTTTTCTTTTGGAATCGCTAACAGAACTTTAGCGCGCGCTACTTTACTAAGCTCTTCAATAGTACGTGCAAGCTGCTGCTCACGTGAGTGCTTTAAACGCTCACGCTCTAGACGTTGACTCACGCCAAAGCCCATATCTTGCATTAAAATTTCGGTGCCCGATGAAGGTACTTGCTCAAGACCCTCTTTAGCCATCAACAACTTAATATTTTGATACGCTTCAACCGGTACTGAAACAACATTGCCATCGAGCTTGTATTCCACTTTTTGTGCGTCTAAAAATTCAAGCGTTTGGATCAGTTCATCCATTGGCATTTTGCCAAGAGGACGCATATCAGGCTCTTTCGCCCAAATCATGATAAATACGGCAATTGCGACACAAATTGTTAGTGCGATAATGAGCGTGACTTGGCGCATTACATCAACACCACTTAAGCTGCCAAGAAACCCTGATTTTTGTTCTTGATTACCACCACCTACATCGCCGACACCTAAGTCGTTAGCGTCTAGTGTTGATAAATCTGTTGATGTATTAGCCACAACCCTACTCCACTATTTCTTATACAGGCATGTTCATAATGTCTTTATAAGCTTCAATAAGCTTATTACGCACTTGAACGGTTGCTTCAAACGCCACCGAAGATTTTTGCGATGCGATCATTACTTCAGCCAGTGACACATTGCGGTCACCCATTTCTAACGCCGTTGCTTTCGCTTTAGAGTCTTGCTGTAAACCGTTAACCGTATCGAGCGCATCTTTTAATAGATTATTAAATTCAACCTGTGAGCTACCTTGAATAGATTCTATAGGCTGTTTCGGTTTAGAAAAGTTACTTGCTTCTACCGCAAGTGACTGCATTTCTTGATAAAGATTGTTTGGTGAAATGTTCATACTAACAAACCGTAAAAATTGACTTAATACGATTAATGCAAGCTTAATGCCAAAAATAAAATATTTAAAATCAACAGCTTATAGCGGCATTTTTTTGACTTTGATAAAATTTAGACAGAAATAAAGCCTCCTGTCAGAGGCTCGATTTAAAAAGTAGGTGTATCTGTTGTGCTCAGTACAATGATTTTTTACGCAGGTAATTCAATTCCCATCTCACGCATTTTTGCAAGTTTATAACGTAGTGTTCGCGGGCTCATACCAAGACGCTCAGCAACGTCTTTACGCTTGCCATCACACGCGCGAAGCATATCTAGAATAATTGAATTTTCTTTATCTTTAAGCTCTTGTTTATAACCCTGAGCATCATCTACTTGGGTTGATTGCACTGTTGCGACATCTGGTGCTACTTGCTCAGGTTGTTCACAAGCCAGCTGTATCTTTGGCGATAGGCTTGTTGGTTGCATGCTTGCTACCGAGCCTAAGAAAATATCATCTGCGGTAATCATTTTATGGCTTTGCAAAATCAATGCGCGCTGAACGACATTTTCAAGCTCGCGAACGTTACCTGGCCAGTTGTAACTAAGTAATTTTTCTTTAGCTTGTACGTCAAACTGCACCGGCATGTCATTATTATGACGCTGAATTAAATGCTCAGCCAACGGGACGATATCCCCTGGACGCTCAGCAAGTGGCAGCCACTCGAGCGGAAAAACATTAAGGCGATAATATAAATCTTCGCGAAATACGCCTTGCGCCACCGCCTCTTTTAAGTCGCGGTTAGACGTTGCAAGCACACGTACATCTAAATTAATGGTCTTGCGAGAGCCAAGACGTTCCACTTCACGCTCTTGCAGTACACGCAGTAATTTGGCCTGTAGGCTTAAATCCATCTCAGTAATTTCATCGAGTAAAATAGTGCCGCCTTGTGCTTGTTCAAACTTACCAGGACATGCTTGAATAGCGCCGGTAAACGCGCCTTTTTCATAGCCAAATAAAGTGGCTTCTAGCATATTTTCAGGAATCGCCGCACAGTTAATCGCTACAAAGTTCTGCTCTGCACGCGGTGAACTATCATGAATATAACGTGCCATCACTTCTTTACCTGAGCCACTTGGCCCAAGCACCATAACGGATGCATCAGATTTAGCCACTTTCTCTGCAAGTTGCATCAGCGCTTTACTAGCTGGGTCTTCAACAATTGGCCCATCTTTAATGGCTTCTTTTTCTGGTAAATAACGACTTACCATGTTTAATAACACTTCTGGTGCGAATGGTTTCGCCATGTAGTCGATGGCTCCTAAGCGCATCGCTTCAACCGCATCATCAATGGTCGCGTAAGCTGTCATCATTAATACGGGTAAATCAGGATAGTTAAGCTTAATACTTTTAAGTAAATCGATACCTGACATAGTGCCCATTTGCACGTCACTGACCACCATTGAAATACCGCCTTCTTTAAGCTTAATAATCGCTTGTTCGGCACTGTCGGCTTCAACACAATTAATATCAGCCAATGCTAGGGTATCGACTAACGCTTCTCGTAAACCAGAATCATCTTCTACGACTAATACTTTTGCATCGTTCATAATCACTCCTAACATGCTGTTTTAGAGATAATCGGTAGGTACAAGTTAAACTCAGCCCCACCAAGCTCACTATTGCCTGCTTTTACAAACCCTTGATGGCTGTTAGCAACCGATTGAACCACGGCAAGACCTAACCCGGTACCGTGTGATTTAGTGGTGAAGAATGGCTCAAAGATCTGTTGGATAGCCGTTTCACTTAACCCCGTGCCGTTATCTTTCACCGAAATTTTGACGTGATCTGCGAATTTTTCAGACCGCGTTGCACTTAACTCAATTTTTCCACCTTGGCCACAAGCTTGCACCGCATTGTGCACTAAATTGCTAATTGCACTGCTCAGCGCAACTTTATTAGCGATAATTTCAATATCAGGCTCAGGCAATTTAAGGTCGAGAATGCATTGTTGGCGCATAATCATTGCTTCTGAAGCATGCGTTACATCCGTTAGCAAGGCTTGCATAGACACAGGTGCAAGTACTTGTTGCTCACCACTTTTGGCAAATAACAGCATATCGTTTACTTGGCTTTCTAAATCTTGCAAACGCGACATCAACTTTTCATGGAAGTTGCTACGCGCCGTTGGGTTTAATTTTTCTGACGACAGGTTCGCAGCATATAGCATCGCCGCTGATAACGGGGTTCTTACTTGGTGCGCTAAGGATGCAACCATTTTACCAAGCGCACTCAAACGCTGCATATGTGCAATACGTGACTGTAATTGGCGTGTTTGCGTAAGATCGGTCATTAAAATTAACTGACCTGGTTCAGGTGTGAGCGGTGAAATATCAAGTTTCACTAATCGACCATCACGAAGCGTTACCTCGTGACCATCACTACCATTGGGCGCAAAAGAACGCTGAATAATGGTAAACCAACGCTCGCCTTCTAACGGCTCTCCGAGTAAATCAATTGCGATTTGATTGGCCTTTGCGACCATGCCGTTACCATCAAGCACAATGACGCCCGCAGGCATGGTATCAACCAAATGACTAAGCCAACTTGCCTGTTTTCTTAATTCACTAAGTTCACCCACGTACTTTTCCTGCATCAAACACGGGTTGTATACCTCTTGAAATTGTTGGGGTATGATTTGAGCTAACGCCATAGTTACACCAAATAATTTACTCTAACTAATCGGTGTAGATACACAAAACGTGCCAATTTTTATTTTCAATAAATACAGCAAGTTAAGTGAAGTAATAAGACGTCAATTATTTGTCTAGGGGATTTTTATGTGTTTTAGATGCGAGTGGTTAGATACCACTAAAGCTGATTATGTAGCCTATCACGATACCCAATGGGGCGTGCCTTTGTTTGATGATAATGCACTGTTTGAATTCCTCACACTAGAATCAGCGCAAGCTGGACTGAGTTGGTACACAGTATTAAAAAAACGCGATAACTACCGCAACGCGTTCGCCAACTTTGACCCAACTGTGGTTGCCCAATTTGATGAAGCAAAAGCGCTTGCCTTAATGGAAGATAAAGGCATTATTCGCAACCGCTTAAAAATTAATGCCGCAATTAACAATGCACAGTGCTTTTTAGCAATACAAAAAGAGTTTGGTAGTTTTGCTAACTATCAATGGCAATTTGTAAACAATAAACCTATTGTCAATAACATCAATAGTAAAGCTGATTACCAAGCCACCACTGCCGAGTCGCAAGCTTTTGCGAAAGACCTTAAAAAACGTGGCTTTAAGTTTTTAGGACCGACCACGGTGTATGCTCATATGCAGGCATGCGGCATGGTTAATGATCATCACAATCAATGCTTTCGCAAAGACGAAGTGATTGCACTTTACTCATCGCTTTTCTAATACCCTTTCAACTTAAACACCTCTATTAATAGTCAAAAGTGAACAATGAATTCACTTTTGAGCTATTCACATTCAAATGAAGCTCAATTAAAGTGTTTCAATCTATTTAAGGAAATGATTATGCTTCTCGATTCCAACACTAAATTCGGTACTATTAGTAAGCTGCTTCACTGGCTTAGTGCACTTGTTATTTTTGCATTATTCGGCGTTGGATTTTGGATGGTTGATTTGAATTATTACAGTGAATGGTATCGCACAGCGCCCCATTGGCACAAAAGTATTGGCATTATATTGCTGGCATTCACGCTAGTGCGCATTGGTTGGAAAGTGATTACGGTATCACCTGAGCCCATCTCTACCCATTCATCTAAAACTCGCGTTGCAACAAAACTAGGCCATTTAGCCTTGTATGGGATTTTATTGATAATTTTAACCAGTGGTTATTTGATCTCAACCGCTGATGGTCGCGCAATTGCTGTTTTTGACTGGTTCGAAGTAGCAAGTTTAGGCGAATTAATTGCAAATCAAGAAGATATTGCAGGCAGTATTCATCAATATGCCGCTTGTAGCTTAATGGCGATTGTCGGTATTCATATATTAGCGGCGTTAAAGCATCACTGTATTGATAAAGATGACACGTTACGCCGAATGATTAAGTAACCTCTGATTTGGCTAGTCAAAGCTCAGGTTGTATAAATTTAAAGGAAACAATTATGAAAAAAACACTTTTAGCAACAGCACTTACGATGGCAAGCTTAACAATGCCAGCAATGGCTGCAGATTATGTAATTGACACCAAAGGCGCTCACGCATCAATTAATTTTAAAGTGAAGCACTTAGGCTACAGCTGGTTAACAGGCCGTTTTAATACCTTCTCAGGTGAGTTCAGCTACGACGAGAAACAACCTGAAGCAAGTAAAATATCAGTTAATATTGATACCACCAGCGTTGACTCAAATCATGCAGAGCGCGACAAGCATTTGCGCGATAGCGATTTTTTAGATGTTAAAAAATTCTCTACAGCGACATTTAACAGCACAAAAGTGAAAGATTTAGGTGATGGTAAACTGGCTATTACCGGTCTTTTAACGCTACAAGGAATTGAGAAAGAAATTACTATCGATGTAGAAAAAATCGGTGAAGGTAAAGATCCTTGGGGCGGTTACCGCGCAGGTTTTGCAGGTACTACAGCGATTCAAATGAAAGACTTCGGCTATAAAATGGATTTTGGCCAAATCGATTTCGACCTTCACATTGAAGGCATCAAAAAGTAATACGCTGATCACAGCGCATTAAGGCAGCAAATACGTGCTGCCTTTTTTATACCCCACCATAATCGTAACCCTTGTTTAACACTCAATTCTGAGTACACTAAGACATAACTTCCAACTCGCCGCCAAGGAATTTAAATGCCAGGTTTACCCGCTGCAAGAATTACTGATATGCATGTTTGCCCTATGGTGACAGGCGTAGTGCCCCATGTTGGCGGCCCGATATCTGGGCCTTCTGTGCCAAACGTGCTTATTGGCGGTTTACCCGCAGCCGTAGTTGGCGATATGGCGGTATGCGTAGGCCCGCCAGATGTGATTGTGAAAGGCAGTACATCCGTTTTAATTAGCGGCCGCCCTGCGGCACGAATGGGTGATACAACAAGCCATGGCGGCAATATCGTATTAGGCATGCCAAACGTATTGATTGGTTGAAAGAAAACGCGCTTTAAAGCGCGTTTTTTTAAAATCCTAAATCAATATTTTGATATTCTTTTAACGGGAAGCCTTTCATATTTCCGTGTTTTCCTAACCACTCAACAAGGATCTTCATCCACTGGAAGCCCAATTTAAAATTCCAAATAGGGTTAAATAGCGGCACATAATCCATTTGCACTAGCTGCGCCCGTAAAGTACGCACATCTTGTTCGCTTTCCATTATCCAAATTCTGCCATCTGGAAAGTAAATAACCGCTTCGTAATCGACTTCGTCCACCATTGGTCTTCCTGCTTCATCGCTATGGTGAATTACCCAGCCACCACTGCCTAGCTTCATACAACCAGCATTAACGCGCACCGCGATTTCTTCAATCAGCAGTGATAAGTTTCCGGTATGTGCGCCTTCTTGGCGTCCATATTCTTGATACGTGCGAATAAACGTGTCACTGCCATCAACATCGCGCTGCCAAAAACCATCTTTTTTACCGTTGGTAGCTGCCTGCACTACTTTGCGCTCTTCTTCTGAGAAAAATCTATTTTTCGGAAACACGCCCCACAGATCGTAATCTCCAGTTTGAACGCCCTTAAAATTAGAAGGCGCCTTGGCACCAAAGCCAAGCGGGTTAGTTAAACCACATACTTGAATATAGTTTTGATCTGTTGCAACGGTAATACTATGCTTTCGCGCCTCAGGACAGTGTGCAACCAATTCGTTATCTAGCGCATAACACACCGCCCAATCACTATTAGTTGGACTATAAGCGCGCGACGTTTGGGCGATTTGGCTTACTTGAATAAGTACGAAGTTATGCTTTTTACCATCTTTTGACGCAGCAGTAATGGTGTACATATGATCATTAATACGCTGCTCTCGGTAAGCTTTACCCGCTCGTAACATCAGTGCCGGCAACGCCGCTTTGCGTTCAGAGCTAATGTAAAGTGGAATCGCCATTGCGCCATACTTGTTCATCGCTTCGGTTACTTTGCCGTCTTGCCAGCTCCTTGCCGTGCTATCTGTGCCCTTTTTACCAAGAGACGGATCAGCCAAAACGAACCCAGCCATAGGACCCCAATCAGACGATTTCGCTTTAACATGATAGCCTTTAGTGGCATAGCCTTCACGGATAAGCTGAGTTGCATAAATGCCAACAGCGCGTGATGCAACCACAGTGTCGGTCTCTTTCGCTACATTGGCGAAAACAGTTGAGTGTTCTTGTGGTATACCTGCAAGTTGTTCCGCATTTTCAATTCCATTTTTCATTTGTTTGCCTTAGTAGTAGGTCATTATTGTTGTTATAAATATCATCACAGTTAGCAGTGGCCAGAACCAAATATTCGCGATACGTTTGTAAAATTTAGCATCACCTCGCGACGTTACTGCTTTGTAGTATTGATGCGCAATTAGCATAAATGCCGACGCGAGCAAGTACAGTAAGAAATAGAATATCTCAAAATACACTACTTCATCTATTTGTAAGTGCTCACGAATACTGTAGTGGGCCAGTAAAATAGTAAAAACTACCGCGGTTATATTGTTACGTAAATCACCATATGGGGTGTAAGCCATGCTAACAACACATGCATAAAGTAAACACACCATGACCATTACAGGTAATAAAGTTGTTACAAACGGGCCTAAAAACTCACGCTCTAAATTAATACTGTAATTCAGCTCGGCACTCACATCTTGATTCGTAAACGTTTCAAGACCAAAGTTTGTATTATAGTTTTGAAACGTGTACTTGAAGTAGCTTTGTACCAGTTTCCACTCTTCCATTACAATATCAGTTGCGACAGCAGGGTTATCCGCTTTACCTAGTTGCTCGTATGACTCTAAATCAGGCACAAGCACCACATTACTGCCTAAGTCAGATGCATTTAAGCGCAACACAATATTTTTATGATCAAACGGGTATTTTGAGTAATCAAATTGCTGACGCGTAACAATTGAAAAGTGCCAGCCAACCAGTAATGAACCATCACTCAGCTCTTTACGAAAATCTTCTTCAATTGATGACTCTATCGCTTCGTTAAAGCCAATTTTGGCGCTCAAAAATGCACGCTGCTTAGTCGTTAATTTCTGCCACACTTTACCCGTTAAATGAACATTGTTAGCGTTAACGAATTCTATCGATTCTATATAAACCCCTGTCGCAACATAGTTAGGCTCATCAACACGCATCTGTTGCATTCTGTTGCTATAGCTAGTTTCGAATGCTTCTCGCTGCGCCGTGGAGGTGACAATAACCGTATCAGCTGCCTCTATTGCATTGAAACTGCGTGCAAAATCTAACACCACTATACTGCTCAGCATTAGTACAATTGAAATAGAAACATTGTTCTGCGTCCAATTGATTTTGCGTCTGCGCGTCAAAAGCAGAATAATGAAAATTAAAGTAGCGGCATAACAGCTAATCGCAATTATATTAGTTTGGCGTCGAAAATCTTTGTCGATTTCAAACATGTCTGACGACATTCGCGTAATCAACAACCAGTTTGTATGTGGGATTAGCGTGCACGCTGCATAGTGTTCGTCATTATCGAGCGTTTCGCCATTAAAGAACAAGTAGTCGAGTTCGGGGTTAAAGCACTGTTCAATTTGCTTGAGGTATTTAAATTCTTCCGTGCTTGCAAGCGACGCTTTATTCTCAGATTCGCGTACATGGGCATAAACCGGGTGAGAAATTAGGTTTTGTTCTGTTGAGAATATAACGCCATAACCACCCAAGCCTAATTTAAGCTTTCTCAAAGACGCTGTAAGGTAATCCAATGACACATCAGATGGAATAACACCTAGTGGGTGTTCGCCATTGGCTTTTGCCGATTCAGATGCATAAAACGGCACTGAGTAGGTCGTCATTAATACATTATTTTGCGGCTCATAATAGGGTTCGGTCCAAATCGGTCCTTCTTTTAATGGTCTGTGATACCAACTAAATTCAATGTCGGGTTTATCGTAATCCAGTAAGTCAAACTTGCGCTCTACTCCAGTTAGGCGTTCATAATAAGGGCTGAAATAACGCGTATATTTATCATATTGATACGGGTGAAAAGTCACATTAAGGGAAAAAATATCCGGGTTATTTTTAAACTCATATTCAAGTAATTCAGGCGCGTAGCGCTTATCGTCAAGCTGGGTAATTTGCTTTTCAAATTCATCAACATGAAACATTGTCTCTGATAATTTTTCGCCGATTTGCTTAGCGGCATCAAGAGTTTGTTGTTTTACTTGCTGTCTCACATCGGATTTAAAGCGACTGTGTTTTTGATAAATCGCAAACGTTGCAAAAAGTGCACTAAGCACACTAAACAATAAGCAAAAGACTAAAAGAGGCGTAATAATTCGACTGCCAAAAAAACGCGCTTTTCGAATACGATTAGATTGAGGTAGATCCATTTTTAAAATTTCTTATTGTTATACTAATAACGAGAATAAACATCTCATTTAAGGTAGTCTGACTCTTATAAAAAAGCACTAAACGAGCATTACAATCAACGTCATTGATGCTTCGTTATCACTACACACTTTCCAAGCCACTTCGATTATGTTGGCATAAATTAGTTACATCACCGAGCTAACCGGAAACGCCGCCAAATTACCTTTAACAACGAAAGAGTTACCCATTAACACGTCATAATGGTGACGGTTAACTATGTCTTTTTCTTTATACTGTTGCTGTAATGCCAGCCCCGTAAACACCGAAGTCAACTGCTTAGGGTTAGTCGATTTGATGCGCTGTACTGCATCAATTTTGCCAAACCACCCATTGGTAAATTTAGTATAAGACTTGCTTTGCATCTTGGCGTATTGCTGCTCTTTCGACAGCATAATCTTATAGCAGCCCAATAGCTGTTGCTGCGATAACGGGTTAATGCTATTTGATTTAAACTGACATCTCCAACTACACAGTACTTTAAATGCGAAATCACGTGTAACAAAACCGGGGTTATTAAGCATGGTTTCGGTTATTGCTTGTCCTTGGCCATCTTCTGCAGCATTACCCACTAGGGTGCCATGTCGTCCAGGCATAAAAGTGGTGTAAAACTTTGTTTTCGTATGTAGTTCAGGCATGCGAGCTTTAAAGCCACTAGAGCGTTCATCCTCTGCGAAAACAGCTACAAAATGCGCAACATTAGCGCCTAACTTTTTGTAATCTTGAAACGGATTAACACCACCTGGAACCGGATCTAACGCAAAAATATTAACTTTGATTGTGTTAGCTAATGGGTGTTTATTAAGAATATTGGCAAATTCAAAACAACTCACGCCACCGCGGCTCCAACCAATTAGATTAAGCTGTGTAATCGGCGCTTTTGCTCGTGCTGTTTTTATACGCTTCACAAGCGAGCGCATATGAACTTGTAAATCCTGACTTAGCGCATTCACTTCTTGCTGCCACTTGTCATAAGCAGCCGTTGTACTGTGCGTAATAATGCCTAAACCACCAAGCGAGTACTTGCTTGGCCTGCTGTCTTTTAGCAAGCCTTCAGCACGTTTTTGAGTTTCAGCAAGGTCTTGTTCAAATGGAAAACCAAGTACGACGCTTAATGCATGCTGCATATTACTCGCAATACCAGAGCCAAATAGCGGTGCAAGTGCGCCACCATAGTAACTCTTACTGAACTTAGTGAATTCAGTTTCATTACCACTGCCTACACCGTCGACGATCATATAGTCTTGGTATTCAATGCCTTGTGCGTGTTTTGCCAAGCTACTAACAAGTTCGCCTTGATGAAAAACATGCTTTTTATTGTAGTCTCTCGCGTTTGACGATGTGCCACAGAAAAATATGGTAAACGTGCTCACTTAGTTACTCCACTAACGTACTAAATTTTTAAATTGAGAGCCTAGTTATACCAATTCATTTAAATAGCTGGTCATTCAAGCGGGTCAAATATCATGCTAACTGCGTTGGAATTTATCAATGTAGAACAACTACATTAGAAAACTTCAGCCTTGTTATCATTTCATTTATCCAGCGCAACCTCTGATCACATACTTAACAGAATCGGAATTAACTAGGTGACTTTAATAATGATCGATCAAACGATTTTATCTCAGACATTAAACTTAAGTGGCGTTTTAAAGTCACTTTGCTCACGCCATCAATCGCATTTACCAAGCTTTGCGCTGTTTGTTGAATACTGACAAATTCTTCTTTCAGCTGAGTTGATATTTTGACTAACTTATCTCGTACTTTGCTAATAAGCTGCGCTATTTTCTTAAACACTTCTTTAGCAAATTGCACCAGCTTATATAATCCGTCAATCAAAAGCCGTAATGTTGAAACCAGTATTGTGAATGCTTTATCAGTGATCCGCTTACCCAGAGAGTCATCTAATTCGGGATCAGCACGGTTGTTTAAAAGCGCAGTTAAGTAGTTTCTTTTACGCACCAAAAACTGCTCAATGTTTTGCATTAATCCATCAAACTTTTCTTTTAGGCTGCTGGCACCATGCTGCTCGAGTGTTGCGCTGCTAGTAACAAAATCATCAAGCATTTTCTTGGTAGATTCTGCACGTTTTTTGGCAAACTTATCACCTTCACCTAAGTTGCTCACTGTAGACTTGAAACTACTCAGCTCGCCAAAACCAACTTTGACTTTAATTTTATCCGAAACAAAGTCTTTTCCTTGGTTGAGCGTATTACGGATCACATTACCTTTTGATACATCAATGCTGTTGATATCACGCTGTCGCGCGTAGGCAACTCCACTGTATGTTAAAACGCCTAATGAGCAAATTACCTCGGTGCCTGATTTACACAGCACTTTAACACGTGTCACAAGCTCTTTAGGGTTGAGGTTAAGTGGGTTTAATGGATGTGATTTCAGCAGCTCTTCTGTAATTTTTTTAGTATTTGATACCAAACTGACAAATTGACTAAATAACACCAGTTCATTGGCGCCGTCTAATATACCGTGCTTAAGCTGAAACTTAACAACAGCGTCTGAAACATCTTTCATTGCTTTGGCTTGCATTGCATCGTCATAAAATGGTGCTTGCTCAACCTTACCTTTGAAATCATTGATTTTTTCTTGAGATACTTTAACTACTTTATCTTTAACATCGCTGCACGATTTAGCAATTGAATCATACCAATGACCTTCATTATCACCTGCCAAGCTTTTGTACTCTTGCTTAAGCTTATCAAGTAGTTTCCATACGTCTTTTGACACTTTGCCAGAGACGATTAGTTGACTGCCACGATCAAATGACATTAACGTCGCCAATCTTAAATCACCAAAGCGGTTGTTACTCACATCTTCCCATTCGCCAGTCTGTTGGTTTTGCAACCACTTTGATTGTAACGGTTGTTGGCTTTGACCTAGTTGCTGTGAATCGAGCAACAGCGAGCTAATCCACTTCGACGCTAGCTGTTTAACTTGATCATCGGTTAAAAATACCATCCAACTAAAATCATATTTTCCGGTTTTAAATTTACGCGGATACAAGTTATATAATTGACCTGCTCGACTTTCATCGCTATCGCTATCCGGTTGGAAAACAAGCAAATCTTTTAAAAGCTGATGTAGGAAGCTTAGCTTGTCTGTCTCTGGCGACTTTAAAAAGCTTGGTAACATTCCGCGCTTTACAAAGTTCAGCATTCGCATCGTAGTATCACTCATACTCTAAGTTCCTTTCTTAAATAACATCTATCAAACTGGCTTAATTTGATTCAACCAAGGATAACAATATCGCTGCATTAATAGCGTGACCAACCATATTATCCGGTGGCATCACAACAGGTAGTTCAGGCGCGACAATCGAGCCAGTGCCTGACCAAAATACCGCATAGCCTAGCCATCCTGCCGCGGTATCCAACCCTACTCGTTCAGCTAACTGCTGAGCTCGAATTCGCATGGTTTCATTAGGTGAACTCAACCAGTTTGCAACACACTCTAAAATAGCGGCATTTTCAGCGGCGATCCGGTCATTGTTAGATAAAACACTTAGTCCCCAGCGTATTGCTGTCATTACCGGTAAACCATGCGCAATTAATTGAATTGCATCATGTGGTAAGTCATTCTCAACAAGCTGTGAGACTGCCATTTTAGGCTGCCAATCTGGATTGGGGTGTAATAGCGTTTTAGCATTATCTGACGCTTGGTATTTAGCCAATATCACGCTGACTTTAGGTTGTTTTAGTTCACTAACAATTGCATCGGTAATTATATTCATTGTGATTATTTAATTTATTTTAACCAGTGCACCGGTAATTTCTGCCATCGCAGCACCACTGAGTTTTGCCATTGCTGTTGATGTTACCTGCGCCCCTGCGGTGCCCTCTAACTTAGCAATTGCAGTCGATTTAACATTTGCCCCCGCGGTACCTTCAAGATTCGCTTGTGCCGTCGCTTTTATATCAACATTTGCGTTAGCACTAATTTTAGTTGAAGCATTACTAGATGTAGTAAAATTCATTGCAGAAATTTTAGTATCTTGGCTCGATTTAAGCTCAATGCTCGACGCGTCTATTTTAACCCCTGAGCTGCTAATCGTAATTTTGTTACTACCCACTTTTAGCTCAATTTGAGTATCGCCTTCCAAGGTTATTTTGTCGGCTTTTAACGTGTAATTATTTTTTACCGTAACCGTTTGAGAATCTTCAATAGATGTGGTTTGCGTCTTTTTGATGGTAACTGAATCTTCAGCGTTTACTAAGGTTGTTGCGTTATTTGCCACTGTAATAGCGAAGTCTTTACCCGAAGTAAGTGATAACTTCTCCTCACCCTTTTTATCATCAAAACAAATTTCATGTGCAGTATCATCTGCCAGCCCTGTTTTAATGGTCGATTGCGTCGCATCTTTTTGGGCATAAGGTGGCTGGGTGTTTCCGTTAAAAACACTGCCAATCACAATCGGCTGATCAATATCGCCATTGATAAAGTCAACTAACACTTCATCACCAATGCGCGGAATAAACTGCATACCGGCATTTACACCTGCCGTTTGTTGCATGACCCTTAAGTAACAACTGGTCGATTTTGAATCGCTTACATCCCATAAAAAATGCACTTTGATGCGACCATCTTTATCTTGGTTAATTTCACCTTTGCTATCAAATGAGCCACTGTCAGCAACCACGATGGCATTTGTTATACCGGTGTTTCTGGGTTTTGCAGGGTATTTCGGTGTAATCGGTAATTTGGGCGAGCGACATGTAACACGGCATTGGTAACTGGTACTAAGATTACTTTGTGATACTTCAATATCATGATGACATGCCAGCACATTGTAGTCGCCTTGCCATTGTGTATTGGGATGATTTTTCACTGACAGGCTGGTACCTACAGTGACAATATTTGCATCTGTTAGCATCGCAATATTTTGCGATTCACTTTGCTGAGAGTCACTTAATTGCTTCACTAAGTTAGTGCTGTCGCTGTAATCCCCTTTATCAGACGATAATGAAAAGTGCTCTAACTTTTTATTCGTAAAGGTAGCAATAGATGTTGATGAAACCTGTGCAGAACCCGATTCGGTTTTTGCCTTATCGTAATTGTAACCCGATAAAGATATGCTTTTTGCGATCAGCTTTTGCTCGGGTTCAAACTTGCTCATGAGTAAGTTTGATGCAGACTTAGTTAAGGTATGGTCAAACTTCGCAAGGCTATTTGCAGAAAAAGGGGCGCTTGCGTTTTGTACCACTAACGTGTGCTTTCCCTCGTCTTGGGTAAAGTAAAATATAACGCCCGCTTCAGCCATAATGCGAGTAACAAACTGATAATCTGTTTCGTTAAACTGCGTACAGTACTCTTTTTTTGTTGATGGCATAGCGCCAAATTTATACGCACCTTTAAAACCCGCATTATCAAAAATGTCGGATAAAATGTCTTTAACTGTTTGCGCTTGATAAATGCGATAGGTACGGCAAAATAGCAGCAGTGAAAGCCAGCTAGATAAACTCACCTCAAAGCTTCGTATAGATTCAGCGTTGGCTTCGAGTTCGCGAACCTCGGTAACATAACCATTGTATTGCAACAGCGTATTTGGACGTCCCGCCACATCTTGATACCAAGTGATCGATAGCGACTTGCCAAGTTGCTCAAATACGTCTTCACCATCAGTGATAATATTCGTTGTGATTGAAAAACTAGTGTTTAAAACATCATTAACCTTGCAGCTACTGAGTCTATACTCTTTGCCTTGCTCGGTTTTAGCAACAAGGTAACTGGTTTCGCCTGCAATATACGTATCCATAACTTTCTCTTATCTCACGCTATTTATTTTAATAACGTTGCGGGTATAGTGAGCTCTGCAAAAAACAGTGGATTTAAGATACTGCTATTATCATCAATACCTTTTATCGCGATCGCAACACCTTGTTTATTTTTAAAATTAATGCTTAGCAATTCACTATTAGTGCTAGTTTGATGCTCACTGATAAAGCGGTAAATGCCCCAGCTTCCCTGGTAATTCAGTTGCTGCTTTTGATTGTTTAAATCTGTCAACGTGATTGTTAAATTTGACTCAGTAAACTCTTTAGGCCAGCTAAATGTTTTCGGGATTTCAGGGCCATGAGTATAGTGCAATGAGCGCTCACCCGATTGTAGTGTAAATGCACTGAGCTCTGGCGACATATTTCTCGCCGAGACGGTAACAGCTACTTGAAGTTCATTATTACGGCCGTACAAACGTTTTTGTAACGCAATATACTGACTCATAAACTGCTCTACTTCGCTATTGAGCGTTATTACAGTATCTTTATCAAAAATAGCGAGCTGTTTTTGATTACCAACGTTTAAGAAGTGGCTCAATATGCTGTCGTTAAAATTATTTACCGAACTGCCTGGGGCGAAATAACTTCTCAGCGCTGTCAGCGATAAATCTGTGCCATCTTTATTGAACGGGTAAAACGGTGATATCGTGCTGTTGTATGGCTGTATTACGCTGTCTCGCCAAGTTTGTTGCAAATAAGCCGATACTTTTTCTTCAATATGATTTGCTGATTGCACAAGTACGAGGTCGATTAAATCAGCCACAACAGGCTCTGAATAATTGCCAAGCCACAACCCTGAAAAGGCATCAAAACGGTTTTCAGTTTGTAATTGTTTAAAGTAAGTTAAGCCCGGTACTACGTCGTTATCTGCTTTTGCTAACCACTTTTTCAACTCAGTCAGCTCTTTAACAAGCAACTGGTATTCATTACTAATATCTTCACGCTTTGCGATGATCAGCGTGTTTTGTGAAAACGCGTGAGCCACCTTTTCACTAATTTCATTGTGTTCCTCAGCCTTAGCAATCGCTAATTGCTGCTCTTTATTTAATAAATGATTCGCCGAGCTCGCTAATTTGTCGAGTTTTTTTGCTTTTGCGGCTAATTTTTTCGGCGCTTTCGATGCGCTTTGCGGATCTTCAAACGTCGGCACTTCGACAGGTGGAATATTAATATAACTGCGCAGCGTGCTGTACAACTGCACTAATGGCGATGTTTGTTTTTCGGTTAACGCATTTAACATTGGCTTTAATGTTAAGCCATCAACCAGTGTGATTTGCTGATAGTACTGACGCCAAAAGCTAATATAATCATTAATAAACTGGTACTTTAAGTAAGTACCAATACGAGTAAGCTCACGTTGCGATGGCGATGACTTGAATAAGCCATGATTGTCTTTCACCAACTGTTGCATAAACGCCGACTCAGGAATAAACGACAGCTGTTGCAACGCTGCAGGTGTAAACAATTGAGGCACTAAGAAGCTTGCATCATCACCTTTTAACTGAAACAGCTGCGTCTGCGTTGCCTCATCACCAAATAAAGATGCTCTGATATCAATTAAACGGGAAAATTCAGGCAATCGCTTTATATATTCATACATCAATTGGTTAGTGTCTTGCATTGCAAGCTGACTATCAACAATCGCTAATAATTTGTCATTGGTGTCGATCTTTTCATAACCCAGTTGATAATAATCTTCTATTAGTGCAACAAAATTCTGAGTTTGTACCTCATCCAAAATACCACCCTGCTTTAATGACTGCGAAACATAATTCGCAACAACTTGTTTATTTGAACCACTAGCAAAAGACTCATAAACATCTTTAATATTAATGACTTTTAAGTAGTCTTCGAGCTCTAGATAAACAAATAACTCTTCTTCAAGGTACTTTAATAAGGTCGGTTGCAATGCCAGACTTAATTGCTTTTGATAAAGCTCTGTATAGTGACGCTCGCGCTCAATTGAAGCCAGCACTGGTAATGCAAACCACGGCTGATTATGTTGCTCGGTATCAAACTTTGCGTAGGCTAGTCGTAACACTGTAAGTGGCTCGATAATAGATTCAGGGTCGTTGATATCGAACTGGGTATTATCAAGCTCTGTACGATACTGCTGATGAACGTCACCAAATTCTTGATGTAGCGTTTCGTTGTAAATATATGCCTGCCAACCAATCCAAGCTGCCACAGAAAATATCGTTAAGCCTACCGAAAACATGCCAACTTGCTTTACAAAGTGCTTAACAACGCGACGTTTATTTGTTGGCGCTGAATTCGACAGTGGTAATACTTGCGCCGCAAAGGTTTTAGTTAATTCTGCGCGCGGTTTTAAATTTGCATCTCGTACAACCGGTAGCATCGTTTGATTTACTTCAATCAAGGTGTGCGCTGTGGCTAAATTGACCCGATACTCACTTGATTCAGACTCAACCAAATGAAAACTTGTTAACGTAAATGGCGATTCCAAGCCATTAAAGTCGAGCAAATCTTCGATAAAGCCTTCAACAGAAAGTTTTACATATTGGAGTTGCATTGAACCTAATAGCTGTTTGCGCTTGAATTCGTCATCCAATTGCAGTGAAACTTGATGAATATTGTTAATAAACAACTTTTTAAACAGCTCATCACAGGCATGCGATAAGGAGTGTTGCACACCCGTTGTTTGATCGGCCAAATAGAAAGATAAGTCATCAATGTCCGTTTGCTGGTGCAGACTTTCAGCTAAGCCGTCCAGTTTGTTAACGCCACACAAAAACAAATGCAATGGCACTTGAATGCCGTTACGAATATAAATTGATTCAAGTTGGGCTTTAACATCACTTAAAAAGTCTTGCTTGGTTTTCTGTGAACGTTGAATCAGACTAAACGCATCCGTTAGCAATAACACGCCATTTAATGCTTGTTTAGGTCTAACAAAATTAAGCCATGCAAAAAAGTTTTCACGGGTTACGTTGTCTTTAGCTGTTACATGCCAAATTAGTGCCCCTTTAACATGATAAAGTGCAATATCAGGGGGCATATAAGACAATTTAACACGGTTAAACTGGGCAAAACTTTCACCCACACTTTCTTCAGACACAACTAAATACCAGGCTGTTTGATATAAATTGGCATTCAGTTTTAATTTTTTTTGTGCGCCGCGAATAAGACGCGAGTATTGCTTAAATTGATTACGTTTGTGTACACCGCGCAGTAAAGCTTGGTTGATAGTTGGCAGTGTAATAATCAAAACACCTACTAGGGCAATTGCAATACATGCCCAGTACAAGGTGTTTGAGTAATGAAAAATAGCATTAAGTATCGCCAGCACTATACCAATTATAATAAGTATTGCGCCGCTATATAGACGCACTAATGAACGGCTCACTGGTACTCCTTAATAAAAGGTGACACGCGACATAAACTTGAAAAATATGCGCTCACTTTTTTAGCCGAGGTGAAGCCGTCGGCAATAAAGCCTACTCGATGGCGCGCACCGTCATCTTCGATCACGGTTTGATAGTCTTCATTGCCGCACTTTTGTTGCAAAGCAAGCGCGCGTGAGCGCTCATAAAATGCACCAAGTTGCACAAAATATTGAGTTGTTGTATCAACTTGGGAGTCAGGCTGTATTTCAGGTGCGTGTGTAATTGGCGCGGCTGTCACGACTGACTTTTGGTTATTTTCTTTAACGGTAAATTGCGCATTTTCAATTGAGATTGGTTTATGTTTTAACTGTTGCAAATGGGCAAAGGTATTTTTGGCCATTTCATCATATTCATGATGTTGGCTTTGATATATTTTGCCGACATAAACATTGTAAGAGATCAATCCAGCGAGCATTAAGAACACAATAAAAAAAACAAAAGACGTAGCAGAAACGCCTTTAAATAAGCCATAACTAATATGAGATCTTCGCTCAACGTTTGCTAATGGCGAAACCGTGTTTTGTTCTTTAAATGCGCCTAGTTCAGTAATTGCAAAATTTACATCAGCAATAATTTTGTTAAGCTCTGCTTGCTGCTGGTTATTAAACTTGCCCTTAAAGCCGAGCTGTAACAACAAATAGCAAATTTTAATAAGTTCAATATGCTTTTTTGGAAACTCCATTAACTGCTTGAGTAAACTAAAAAAGGTTTCGCCGCTGTTACGAATACCAAACAACTGACTCACAAGCGTGTTATTTTGCCATTGAGTTGTATCTAATTTACATTCATAGCTGATGCGCTCATCAAAAAACGCAGCCCAAACAAAACACAGTTTATCGAGCAGCGCTGGCGCTATATTTTCATCGCGGCCACGGCGCTTTAGCGCTTTAAGTTCCGTTACCAATTTATCGCGCAAGTTATCAAGGGAATTTGCCTCATCGAGTGACGCAACTGCATCAATCATCGGCAAAAACGGTAAACTCAAACGTAATAACGCTTCACCTTGCCATTCAATTTCATTGAATAGATCTTTAAGTGCAGTATTTTTTTCATCAACTAATGAAAACTGGTTAACGGTATAACTGGCTATTTGCATACTAGTTAATTAAAAATAATTTAACGTCTTCAACATAAATACGCGCATCAATGTGCAATGCGAGCATCTCCTTGTTATCAAGCACTTTTTGCCACAGCACATCATTTAAATCAATTTGGAAATAGCTGGTGTTGGCACGCTCTTTTAACTCAGGTGGCGGAAATGGCAATGCAGTAACGTTTACCCCTTGCGTTGCATTTTTTATGCATTCAACAATGGATTTATTGCCCGCCAGTTTGAAACCGGTTTCAAATACTTCTTTGGCAATATTGGCCTCAGAAGATACCGCAATAATCACCCGTTGAGCTTGCCTCACTTCTACTTGCTTAATCTTTGCCAGTAGCATGCGTCTGCTATCAAATAGTGATTTATCCCATAAATACTCAATTACATTTTGCTGTTGATTAATTGAAAGCTTGTCTTTTATTCGTGATATCACACTATGAAATTGGTGATACAAGTTTTCAAATGTCAGCGGTGTCCACGATGTGCGCGGTTCAAAATCAGCGCTCAGTAATGCCGATTCGAATTGCTTTAATTCATAAAAAAAACGTCCCAGCTTGTAGTGCTGTGTACGCTGTGTCGCTTCAAGCCATGGCAACCAGTGATAGATCAAAGAAAGAAGTTGTTGCTCTTTAAACAACACACTACCCGTTTGCGTTTCAATCGTTGCGTTTAAACGTGCAAGTAGCTGATTCGCTTTTGCATTCGCTAAGGTCTCAAGCTCTTTAATTCGTTCAAGCAAAATATCCGCGGCTCCTAAGCTAAGACAGTCAGGAATAAACGCGCGGTCAATCACCACTTCTCCGTTACCATTAACCTCCAACACTTTGCCAACGGCTAATTTAACGAAGCCATCTAAGTTATCTTCTTCGAGTTGCAAGGTGATATTAAGTGACGCATGTTCAACTTCAAGCTCAGCTTGTTCACTTGAGGTGAAATCAAACACTTTAGAGAAATGTGTTCGATAGCGAGATGTTGCAAGCTGATTGTTAAAGCTATCATTGCCAACCAACATAATTGGTACGGTTAAATAAACCATTTGGTCAACCGTACCTTCAGGGATATGCAAAGCAATCTCGCTTTCTAAATTGAAGTATTGACCATCTGGTAAAATGCCTTCGCATGCTTGAATTGAAAACTGCCCAAGATTAAGCAAACCTTCATTTATTTTTAAACGGGTTAAACCACAATGTGGCGTCAACTCTCCGGTTTTCAGCCTGCTATAATTCTGTATTACGCCTTCTAAATGCGCATCCATCTGTTGAAAGTGCTGAGGATACAAAAAGGTGCCATCGCGCCAAACGATTTTATTATTCATTATGCTGCTCCCCAGCTAAATAGACTATCCCACCAACTTGGTTGTGGTACCACATTAAAGGTCACTGTACTGCCTTGAATTCCCAACCAAACAACCGTGTCTTTCGATAAATCCTCTGGCAATGTAATCAAGGCTTTTGCTGCACTTTTTTGATAGTCTGTAAATTCAACTAATACAGCTAAATGGCGCACACCTGGCAACAATTCTATGGTCTTAAACTCTGAGGTTTGCGGCATCACAGGATACCACCTTTGACGCTCTATCAGCTGCTCAGCCAACACTGATTTATCGTCATTAAATAGCGTAATAAAGTCGCTTTGCATAAAGCGATCTGACTTTTCAAGCTGATACAAGCGAACCGCCACTGGATTGGCGGTATTATTTGACCAATTAAGTTTTTCATTGGTCTCCAGTTTTAGCTGAATAGGCAGAGAAAAACGCTTCAATAAATCGTTGCTCGAGCAACCAAATAAACTAGCGATTATTATTAATATAATTATTTTTGCATGCATTCTATTAATAGCGCTTTAAACTGACGTTTAAAATGCCCTTCATTTTGTTTTCGCTGATAATAATTCTTGTATGCGACCCACTGTTTGTTGTTCCAGCGTGATGGCGGTCCAACCATCTCTTCAATCATCTCAGGATCAAACTCTTTAATAAACTGCTCAACAACATCATCCAACATCATAAGCAATTGTTTTTGCTGAATCCATGGATTTTGTGACACTTCTAAAAGTTTATCTAACTTCTTTTCAACCGTATGAGAATAAGCTCCTTGTTGGCTTGATACATCAACTTCCTGATAAGCATGATAATCAACGAACTCATCCTCTTTTGATTGATGCTCAGCCACTTGATCAAGTTCACTTTCAAGATCGGCAAAGATATTACTGGCATCAAATTCAACATTCGAAACCGTGTCATAAAAATCACTCGTGGCATTATTCGCCTTGTCTGAATCGTTGATTGATTCAGTTTGCATATCCGTGTCGGCCGAAAATAATAGGGTGTAACCATTAACCGCTATCACATCACCGTCACTTAAAGTAACAGACGAATTGGCAATTTGTGCTCGTTGGTTAACCGCAACCCCTTCAACTTTAGTCAGCAGTTTAAAACGACCAGTTGTCACATCAGGCGAAACTCGAAAGTAAATAGCGCCCGCGTCTTGGTTTGCATCAACTGCGGGTAAAATTAAATCACATTCAATTGATCCACCTAACGCCACGCCTGCCTCGGTGACAGTTGCCATGCGAGATAATAAGCGAACGTCTTCGGGGCACTCTGTCACTTGTAACATTGCCGAATTCATGAGTTAGTTCCCCGTATCCTGCACCAGGCAATTAGACGCTGCAGTATTAAATGATTGTAAAAACGTCGGATGCTCATTTAAAAAAGCCTTAGAAAACAATACACCAAGCGCTATATTCCCATAGTGCTGACGCGAAAAGCGAGTACTTTGCAAATTATGCTTTGATAATTCATAACTAAATTCTTGTTCATCCAGCAATATCGCGTCTACTTCATGGCTCACTAACAATTGCACCAACTCTCCGGCATCACGCGGCTTTTTCTGTACGTTATATGCTTGGCGTTTTAAGGTTAACCATTCGTCTGAGCCAAAATCAGCAGCCACTTTATATTTTTGATAAAGCGGGTTAGTTGTCGCGACATTAATTTTAGGGCCTGTAAAATACCAATAAAGGTGCTTTTGTGCCAACGGGATAGAAAGCTCACCAAATTCACTTCGCCTTTCGCTGTTAGCCACAGCAAAAATAGCATCAAGTTGGCCAGTACGCAGTCGTAACTCAACGTCAACCCAATCACTAAACTCTGCTTTAAACGGCGTTTCCATGCGATTAAAAGCACACTTTACTTGGCGAATGACATCACCATAAACTTTACCGTTCTCAACATAATGATATGGGTAAACTTGGTGCGTCGCTAAACGCACCCGTTCAATCGCCAAACTGTTAGCTGTAACGAATAAGCTCGATACAAGCAGCACAGAAGAAAATGCTCGATACCACATTAAATGTTATTCAACCTTCAGTTCAAAATCGGTCGCATCGGCAACGCCCGTAATCGTTACGCAGGTTACTGCATCACCATTACTAATTCGTTCGATGCATTTTTCTGCTAATAGCGGCATTAAATTACGGTTAACGATTTGCTCAATCGCGCGCCCACCGATAGTTGGCTCATTACCTTTGAGCACTACATAATCGATAAACGACTGATCATAATCCAATGATGCACCATAGGTTTCTGACAGCTTTTGTGAAATTCGTTTTAACGCAATGCCCGCTATTTGTGCTAATTCATCAGTGTTGAGTGGGTAATATGGAATAATATTACAGCGACCAAGAAACGCTGGCTTAAAGTACTCTTGCAGTGCCGGACGCACGTTATCAACCAGCTCGATTAAATCGGGACGCGTGTCCTGTGCATCACAATAGTCCACTATCGCGCTATCAGCCGCATTTGAAGTCATAATAATCAGCGTATTACGGAAGTCGATATTACGTCCTTCACTATCTTGAATGCAGCCTTTGTCAAAGATTTGGTAGAAAATATCATGCACACTTGGGTGGGCTTTTTCCATTTCATCAAGTAGTAGCACACAATATGGATTACGACGAATTGCCTCTGTTAGCACTCCGCCTTTACCATAACCAACATAGCCAGCCGGAGAGCCGAGCAACATAGATACCTTGTGCGCTTCTTTAAATTCGGTCATGTTAATAACCGTCATATCTTGTTCGCCACCAAACAGTTGGTCGGCTAACGTAAGCGCCGTTTCAGACTTACCTACACCACTTGGTCCACACATTAAAAACACACCAACCGGTTTGCGTTTATCTGTTAAACCTGCGCGCGACACACGAATGCTTTTCGCCAACTCATGCATTGCATGTTTTTGACCAATAATTCGTTGATGCAACGACGCTTCAAGTGTCAATAATTTCGCTACTTCATCTTTTAGTAAATTCCCAATAGGAATCCCTGTCCACGCACCAATTACCTCGGCAATGGTTTGTTCATCCACAATAGCATGAACCATTGGCGCTTCACCTTGCAGTGCTTTTAACTTGTCTAACGATGCTAAGAAGTCGCCTTGCTGTTCACCGCTTTGAATTGCACTAAGTTGATCGACTAATTCTTTTTCTTTTTGCCACTGCTGGTTAATCGCTTCAAGTTCAGACTCAAGTTGTGCTTTTTTTGCTTGCTTTTCAGCAATGCTGACAGCTTGGTTACCGAGCATCTCGTTTTCTTTACTAAGCGATACAAGTTCATTTTCAAGGTAGCGAATTGACTGCTCAACCTTCTCTAATTTTGCTGGCTTGGCACTTTGCGTTAATGCGATACGCGCACATGACGTGTCTAAAATACTAATCGCTTTATCAGGCAGCTTACGACTTGGCAAATAACGTATTGATAAGTTCACCGCGGCTTCCAATGCTGCCTCGGTAATAAACACTTTGTGGTGCTTTTTGAGAGATTCAGCGACGCCTCGCAGCATTTGTAATGCATCGTCTTCATTTGGCTCATCAACTTTTACAACTTGGAAACGACGTGTAAGCGCAGGGTCTTTTTCAAAGTACTTTTTATATTCTTCCCATGTGGTCGCTGCAAGCGTTCTAAACTCGCCTCGTGCAAGAGCTGGTTTTAGTAGGTTCGCCGCATCATTTTGCCCTTCTGCACCACCAGCACCAATTAAAGTATGTGCTTCATCAATAAATACCACAATCGGTACATCGGCATTTTTAACTTCGTTAATGACATCTTTTAAACGATTTTCAAATTCGCCTTTAACGCTGGCACCCGCTTGTAATAGACCTAAATCTAATGAATGAATTTGTACGCCAGATAAAACGGGAGGAACTTCATCATTCGCAATTTTTTGCGCGAGCCCTTCTACAACAGCGGTTTTACCTACTCCAGGTTCACCGACAAAAATTGGGTTATTTTGGCGTTTTCGACATAGAATATCGATTGCTAATCGCACCTCGTCAGCACGCCCCGAAACCACATCTAATTCACCATTTTTAGCCGCTTGGGTTAGGTTGACCGTATATTTTTCAAGTGCCCCATTGGCAATTGGTGCTGCAGGCGTCGCACCTTGGCTTGTGGCGCTTTTCGCCGCGCCAATTACAAGTGACTTTATATATTCTTTTAAGCTTTCAATCGAAACATTATTAAGCGCCTCAAAGTGATGGCGGTTCAATGAAAGCGGATCGGTTTGTAGCATTGCAAGTAACAGATGCAACCCCACTACTGCATTATGCGAAAATTCGACCGAGGCAATTAACCACGCTGATTTAATTAATTCGATAACATCAGGACTAATTGTAGGTTGCCCCGAATGTGTTTTATCTAAACGTGCTAGCGCCTTTTCTAGTTCAGCTTGAAAAGCAGGTAAATCAACTTTTTGTGATTCAAGGAATTGCAGTAACTTAGCGTCACGCCCTTGCAACAAAGAAACCAACCAATGCTCTACTTCAATTGCACCAACTTGCGACTTCATCGCATCTGCTGCTGCATATTCCAACGCATTTTTTAGGTTATTGTCCAAAAAGGAAATGAGCTTTGAAATTGATATTTGTGACATAAAAATCCTTTTAGCTCGACAGAGCCCTTACGGTTCGTTTATTTGTTCCATGCAGTGTGGCTAAGTTTGAGTTAATACCTAACACCAGCGCATGCTGTTTATTCTTGGTAAGTGCTAAACACGATTTATCTGGACCAGTATATTCAGCCTCAACATTAACTACAACTTCGTGATTAACATAATACTTACAAATTGATTTGATTGATTGTAAAACGTCCATTGCAGCGCTATTTTGCTGTTCAATTTGACTAAAAAATGCAGAGTCGTCTATTTTCACTACGACATTTAGCGTTCGACCCAATTGCACAAACGTTTCTCCTACAATAGCGCCATGACCTAGCTGACACCCCCCTAAACGACTGCGCGCCGTTTGCGGGATGGGCTTTTTTTCTAGCTGATTAAGCGCAATGGTAAATTGAAACGGAAAATAATACGCCAAAAGCAACTTTAAATTGTTCAGTGAATGACTCTCACCACGCACAACCAAAGTTGCCGGCAACATATTTAATTCTTCGTAATGGGCGGTAAGCGCTTCAAAATAACTCTGTTTCAACGCATTTTGCTGTTGTTTATCACCGCACTTTTCGGCGCGGTAAACAATTGAGTTATATGAATCAAGCTTCACTGACTGACGCACCATCGCATCATCAAAAATAGCAATAAAGCGTAAATAAGCGCGATTAGATTTTAAGTATGCTTCTTTTAACCAATCTAAAATAAAATGAGGTAAGCCGCCATTAATGCCGAACAAGGTTGCTTGATGCGAACGCACAACCAAGTGTTGGTCGGGTAATTGGGTGAACTTAATGTACTTATCGTGATATTGATTAGAAAACAAATCTTGTTTATAGCTAATTTTTTTAACACCGAGTACTCGCGCTAAGCGATTGAAATGAAGCGCCGACTTTACTTTATAAAGTGCCTTTTGCTTTAGCTGCATACGCGAACCCCTAGCTGCGCATCAAACGTTTTAACCGGCCAATTGAAGCTAGTGTACGATACCGATAACTGGCAACAACGGTCAAATGCAGTCTGTGCTAAGAAGAAGTCATTAAGCAATGCAATAAATAAGGAATAGTCCGCATTGAGCTCAGAGTTATCCAAGGTCAATTCAATTTTCATACCTGGTACAAACACCATTCGCCCTTCCAGTAAAAACGGGGCATTAATCTTTTTAGCGGCAACGTTGTAGATGACGTTTAGCTCATGGTGCGTGGCATTTGAGTTAATGAATAAGCGCAAAAACCCTTTGAGGCTTTCTTTGGCATTATCCGCCGTTAATAACTGCGACATATTAAACGACAATAACTTGAGCATATTCCAATAATTCTGTTCATCGGTAGTTGCTTGCGTTGGCTGTATTGCTACACCGCCAACGTTAAACTCACCTGCAAGCGCCTCTTCTGTATTGACAACAATTTGGTTACCAACATGCACTTTGTTTGCTAAATGTGCATCAAAGCAGGTTACCTCTGCGTAGGCATTAAAACCATTAGGTAACTCACTGCTAGAGTGATTAATTGGAAATATTAGATGCTGAACTTCCTGCCCTGATAAGGCTTTAATATTTCGACCGCGGCCAAGTTTTGTTGTTTGTGACCAATACAATTGCTGATTAAAGTCGATCGCTTGTTTGCCCAGAATCGGTGGAATTTCTACCGCACCTTCAGTATCAACGCGCAGTACCCGATCAATTGAGTACACTTGAATATTCGACTGACTTGCATCCGCAATCACAGGGTACGAAAGCTCTTGATAATTAACACGGATTGGCTCAGATGTTTGATGAAACAAGTTACTAAACAGGGTTTTGTTTATTTTTACTTCTAGTTTTTTCTCATCTAATAGGGCTGCGCCTAGCTCGTTTAAATAGAAATCGAGATACACGCGTTGACCTGCTTCAACCGCAATATGATGAGGGTTGCGCAAAATAAAAAAGTGGCGCTTATCAGGAATAGAAAAATACTCTTTGAGCTTAAAGTAAACGGGCACTTCATTGCTAGCAATTGGCGATACAATAAAATCATCATCAATCACCAGCGGCTTAAAGTTATCTCGGCCAATCGATACCGACTGCGCTTGTTCATCAACCGTGATTGCAACGTCTATTAAAGCCTGATTAATAACATCAGCAACATTACGACCTATCGACTCATTACTAAAATGAAGTTGCAACGGCTGCGCCAACACTTGGCGCATATCAACTTCAAGACTAATTGGATCGAGCGCAACACGAAGACAAAAAAGCGCGTGCTTGGTGTCTAGGTTACTTGGAATCGCATGCTCAAAAGGCGTTTGCTCTAATTTAAAGAAATCAATTTTAATTGGGCTAAAAGTGATGGGTAATGAATTACATAAGGTAACCTGAGTGTTGTCATCCCCTTTATTAATGACTTCCAACTCAACTTCAATCTTTTTATCGAGAAATACAGGCTTGTTAAAATCATCTGGATTTGGATTAAAGTGTGCTTTCACGACTGTTGGCAAAGGTTTAAACAGATTAGGTGAAACAATTTGCGCAAATTCTTCAATATGGCGAGTGCGCAGCGAATCGATTTGAATTGCATTTTTTGCCGATACCCAGGCAAAGCTATCAACTAAACGTGTAACGTTCGGATCTTCTTGCCCTTTGTCGTTGAGGTTAATGTGTTCAGCTTCACGTCTAAAACGCTTACGAAACCCCTCCAAGCCACTTCTAATGCTCGCAAGTTCATCTTCAAAGTGTTTTAACATGCGATTAATCATAATTTGTGTCGTTCTCTATCATGACAGTCATTTTTGTCAGATTTATATCTGTATCAAACTGGAGCAATTCTTTTTTACCATTTATTAGTAGCATTGCAGATACTTCAAATTTGAGCGTATTAGTTAACTTGGCTTTTTGCGAGTCATCAACATAGCTCACTTTTATATCTTGCAGGCGTGGTTCAAACTGCATAATTTTATTTTTTATTCTTAGTGCAATTTGCTCACCTGAATTTAGGCGACTAAACAATGCCATATCTTCTATACCGAAACACAAGTTTGAGTCATCACTCAAACTGCCATCGCCTTGGTGTAAACTCGCTGCTTCGGTTTTTAAAATCAAGCCAATGTTGTGATGAATAGACAACACAATTTCATCCATTGAGTTAGTGCCAATTTCATCCTGTTCCAAATAAAACGCGCTAAAAAATGACATTTATTCAACCGCCGTCGATAAACTAACTAAACTTGCAACGCGGTCGTATTGGTACTGTGGCATTAAATCAATTTGGCAACTGTAACGCTTAAGGCTGCCAGGTTCTTCATCCACCGTTACTTTCGCCGATCGTAACGGCATACCAGCTAAGGTCACCTCATCATTAACGATCGAGTTAGAGCAATACTGCTCTAACCAATGGCTGATGCGGTTCTCACAGTCATGGGGTTCCATAGCTGCGCCAATCATTTGTCTTAATTGCAGTTTAATATAATGGGCAATTCTGCTGATCATTAATGTTGTTTGAATCAAAAAGCGATTTTCACCGTCTTGCTCTAATTTAACCGAACTGTTCGATTGGAAAAAATAGCGATTATTTAGAGGGTTGTAAAAAATCGGAATTAACCCTAATTGGGATAAAAACGCAGCACTAGAAGCCGACAAATGAATTTTAAAGCGTGGTTCTAAATTAGCTTTTAAACCATAGTTTTTAATTGCACTGCCACCTAGCGAGTCTAGCTTGCGCGACTTTAAAAAACCAAACCAGCGCACACGATTAAACTCAATAATTACGTTTTTTAAAAACGTGGTCGCAGCATTGCCCCATTTAAACGCTTCGGTTTCGTCTTCATTAAAGACAAAACCAGCGGGGTAATATTCGTAACTTTCCCGAATCGCTACTTTATTAAATACCAAGCCGAGAAAATGGCTATTTGGGCTTTCTCTTAAGCGATGCCACGTATCAAAGTCGTGATCCGTCAGTACACGTTTTACTTTTTCTACATCAGCCAAATACTGTTCACCTTGAGCGCCTAAAAAACCATCGTCAGCATCGAGTAGAATTGGACATAAACTCTTTTCACCTAACGCAGCAAGCAACTCTAAGGTATATAAATCATCAAACTCGTTATCGTAATCAAAGTCTAATGTTAAATTGTGATCGATAACCACTAAGCCATATGGCTCACCACCTAAGGTATTAAACTCTTTATTCGCGATTAAATTAAACAGACGTGAGTGCGATACCGAAGTAGAAATATTTAAATCTTGCGATATCTCTCGCCAAGAAATATTAAGAATGCGAACTTTTATCGCTTTATAGTTAACAGGTAAACTGGTTAGCTCCTGTAAATTAAGCCATCGAGCTTCTAAAGCTTGGAACTTTTTGTCAGACATCACTTTAGATAATTGAGCACTGATAAGTTGGTCAATTTCAGCAATCAAATTGTACGCTAACGCTTTTGATTGTTCTAATGAAGCTGTCTGATCGCTCAGATTCACACAGTATTCCTTGTTTTTATTATTTTTAAATCAAAAGCGAGGTGCTAAAACAGCACCTCGCATAGCGGCAACTAACCTAAATAAGTTGCCCTGATGTGGCATTAGCCCGGTAGGCTTGCAACCATACGTACAGACGTTGTTAACTCTTCCATCTGTAACCACGGTCTTAAATGCGCTACCGCCGAGTATGAACCTGGGCGACCCGGCTGTTCGATAACTGAGATTTGCGCTTCCGCTAGTGGCGTTTTCGCACGTTCTTCGTTACCCATTGCTCCAGAGTTGGTATACATCGCAATCCATTCACTCATTTGCTTTTGAATGTCGCTTGCTTCCATATTTGAACCAATGTTGTCACGGCCCATTACTTTTAAATAATGTGCAATGCGGCTACTTGCCATAATGTACGGTAAACGTGCTGAAATAGCTGCGTTTGCCGTTGCATCTGGGTCTGTGTATTCTTTTGGCTTCTGAGTCGTTTGACCACCTAAGAACACGGCATAGTCAGAGTTTTTATAATGAACAAGTGGTAAGAAACCTAAATCACTTAGCTCTTTCTCGCGCTCATCCGTAAGGTTTACTTCTGTCGGACATTGCTGGGTGATATCACCTGAGTCAGTCAAGTAAGTTAAGTTAGGTAACGCTTCTACTTTACCGCCATTATCCATACCACGAATAGCAGTACACCAACCAAACGCTTCGAATGCGTTATTCATGTTCAACGCCATATCGTATGCAGCATTTGACCAAACAATCTCATCGTTGCTTGCTGGTTTTGGATTACCTGCGTTATCGTTTGCAAGCTCTTCAAAGTTAAATGACTTAATCTTTTTACCTTTAAAGCCGTACGGTAAACGAGCCATAGTACGAGGCAGTGTTAACGCAACATAACGTGCATCATCACTTTCACGGAATGAATTCCATGACGCATAACTTGGCGAATCAAAAGCAGGTGCAATTGGCTTGCCTTCACTAAACGTTGAGAAGCTGCTTAGTTCGAACATTTCTGGCGATGCTGCAGCAATAAATGGCGCATGACTTGCCGCTGCCACTTCACCCATATAGCGCAGTAAAGCAACATCTTCATCAGATTGAGAAAATTCATAGTCACCTAATAGTAAACCATAAGGTTCACCACCCGCTGTACCATATTCGTGTTGATAAAGTGAGTTAAATAGTGGGCTACGGTCAACTGCTGGTGCATCTTCAAACTGCTCTAACAACTCATCTTTTGAGATGTTAAGTAGTTTTACTTTTTGTGATGTGCCTAATGCGCTGTTGCGGATCAGTTTCTGTAAACCTAACCAAGAACCTTCTAACTGTTGAAAGTTATCTTTTTGCATAATCTGTGACAGTTGCTCTGACATTTTTTTGTCAATCGCCGCTACCGCATTTGCAATTGTATCGGTAAGGTTTTTATCCCATGTAACTGTGCCTGACATCGCTTCTTGCGTAAGCGACGTTAATAGCTCTTTGGTTCTGTCTGGTGCTGTTTGGCTTGTTGCGCTAATTGCTCTGTCTAAAAATGACAGGCTTTCACCTTCGGCAGCTGATCCTTGTTGTAACTCTTCAGACATTATTCTTCTCCCTTCACACCAAGTTCTTCTGATAATGAGCTAAGCGAATCAGCGCTTTGCAGAATGTCTTTTAACAGCTTTTCAAAATCGCGCGAACGGTCTGCTTTACTCAATAATTCATTTAGTTGATTGCGCGTTTCAAGTAATTTCTTAAGCGGTTCGATGCGCTGAACTAACGCATCCGGCTCAAAGTCTTTCATTGATTCGAACTCAAGATTTACTTCAAACTGGCTATCATCATTTTCAATTACGTTATCAACTTTCAGCGATAACTCAGGCTTGATGCGGCCAAGAACTTCGTCAAAGTTATCTTGATCAACTTGAATAAATTCACGATCTTCTACTTCTTTCGGATCTTCTTTGTCACCTGAAAAGTTACCTAATACGGCTGAAACAAAAGGAAGTTCTTTCTTCTCTGTTGCGCCATTAGTTTCCACATCGTAAGTGATACTTACACGGTTTTTACTAACACGCTTATGTTGCGAATTAAGTGCCATTTTTAATTACCTTATTTTAAGTCTGCCGCAGAAGTTAACTGGTTACCAGTTGCGTCGTACTTAACAGAAGCTGCTTTTTCTAACTTACCGCCTTCATCTTCTACGAAGAAGATTTGCTCAATTTTAGTATATGTTAGCGAGAATGATTCACTTGGCTGGCTGCCATCGCTACCTGAAATACTAAAGTTAGCCATACGTGCTTCTTCTAGTGAGATAACAAAGTAAGGAACAATGCCTTTACCATCGCGAGATGGTTTAGTCATTACAAGCTCAACAGTTTTACCATCTGCACCTGGTTGGAATAAATAAGTTAAAAGGTATGGTGTCGCACCATCGTATCCTTTAGAAATACTAATTTCGCCTAGCGCTACCATGCCGTTATCTTGGTTATTTGCGTTGCCGATATCAACCGACACACCACGCATAGCACCCCAAGAAAGGCTATCTACTGCAAACCAACCTTTTTTGCTATTTAAATCAGCTACAGTTGCAGCGCCCTTGATGCTATCGTTACCATCGATTCTCATGAAGATTGATGCCATCTTACATTCTCCTTAAATATTTATTATTTTGCCCTACTAAATGTAGATGCAATCTTTACTAATTTTTACCATAAAGGGCCTGAACTCGACGTTGTGTCAGTTTCAGGTTCCTTTGTTTGATTTGGTTCAGCTTGAACAACTGGCTGACTTACTGCTATTTCAGATGCTTGCTCAACTTCTTCTACTTCAGCAATTGGTGCTGTAATAGCTATATCGTCATTGAGCAATTCGCCTAAATCGTTATCTACCCCTGTTAGCTTGCGGATTTCAGCAAGTTCTGGGGATTCTTTTTTGATCAACTCGCCAAGCAATTCTGAAAACGACATATTGCCCCAGCGAATCGCGCGAGCAATAAGGTACGGAATAGGACTATGGGGTTCTGTTTTTTTGAAAAAGACCGCAATGCGATTAAGATCTTCAAGTGCATTTTCGCGTGTATACGCTTGAGTAGCAGCAACAGGTGTACTTGCCACACTTGGTGTAGCCTGTACCACTTGCGTAGTTGCTGGTGTTGTTGACTCAACCGCACTATTTTCAGTATTCACGGTTTGAGGTTGAACCGCTTCACTTGGTTGTTCGTCTTGTTTATCAACATCTGGGAAAAAGTACAGATACATTAATTTGATCTGTTTTAAGTTGTCGCGAATAAAACGAAAACCCAACAAAGAATGGCCAAATTTATTGCGATAACCATTAATAAATAAGTCGATATCACCGATTTTCTTATCGAGCTCAATAATGCGGCTGAACTGTTCTGTTAACAGCTTTTTATTCGCCTGCAACTTAGTGATAAAGGTCCCTTTAACTTGTTCAAGTGAACCTGATTTTTGATCCGATAAGTAATCGCTGTAAGTATAATCATCGATTAATGGGAAACGCATAAGTGGAACATTAAGTAAGCCAGAGCTTGGGCTATCACCGGTTAATTGCTCAAGTGCACGAGTCTGATTCTCACAGTGTTTTGCCGCGACTTGATCTTCGTCAAGCTTGGCAACCTTCTTCTCTGGTAACTTAGGATGTATGGACTCATTTAATGCATTTAATGCATATAAAAAGTCGTCTAACCCCTCATTAAATGCTGAAAGGTTACTGTTATTAAATGCCAACGCCGCTAACCACCACACAAACACTTCAATATCGCGTGACTCTTGTTTAAGTGTTTGGGCACATGCTTGTTGCAGGTTATTCCAATCCTCAAAATTTTCACGTTGTAAATCGAGATCTTGTGAAGAAGTAGGCGTTTCTAATAGTTTACGTAAGCTTGATTGGGCTATATTTAGTAGATTTCGAAGTTCGCGAAACTTAGTTCGCTCTTCTCGTAAATATATGCCAGCGTCTAACTCAGTGTCGTCAGTATAGAGCAACATAAAAGTTAAAGGCTCATCCCTTTGTCATTATTATAAGTATAACGATTATTTTGGAGCATTATGGGGTAAAGTCAAGGTAAGATTGACCAAGTTATAACAGTTCAAACCACTAAAATTTACAATCTATTCAAACTCATTCGATTTTTGTAATAGGTGCAACAGTGGGTAGCTTAATATCAAACGATACGCCACTTTTCCCCTGCGATTGACACAATTTAATTTCTCCACCAAGTACACCGGTTACAAGATTAAACACAATATACAAGCCTAAACCACTGCTTCCCTCGCCAAGACGCGTAGTGAAAAATGGGTCGAATATTTTATCGCGATGCGCAATATCAATACCTTTACCGTCATCGGTGTAATTAATCACAATAAAATTTGCGTCGCTCTGCTGCATTGAAATGTTAATTTTGCCTTGTACACTGTCATCAAACCCGTGAACCAACGAGTTGTTGATTAAGTTAATAAAGACTTGCTCAAAAGCACCTGGAAAGCTGTCTATTTCAACATTTTCTAACCCGTAAAAACTGACCGTATTGCTTGACAGCAATTTTGTATTTAAGGTGTTAACCACTACCTCGAGTGTTTGCGCTAAATTAAACACACGGCGTTTATTGCTGGTATGGTCGCCGCTAATTTGTTTAAAGTTGATAACCAACTCACTTGCCTTGTGACAATTATTGGTGACTAACCCAATCGCCTCTTCTAATTGCTGAAGATGCTTCGACAGAGAGTCAACAGAGAGCGATTTTTGCTTAAGTTCGTTTGCGATTTTATTATGAACCTCAAGTGCAAAGCTTCCCGCTGTAAGCGCCACGCCAATTGGTGTGTTTAACTCATGTGACACACCCGACACTAAACTGCCGAGTGACGCCAACTTTTCGCTTTGTACAATTTGTTGCATCGCGCTTTCTAACGCTTGGTTTTGGGCGCTTAATTGCTGCGTACGCTCTAACACTCTTTTTTCGAGTTTTTCATTAAGTTCAGTCACTTGCTGTTGGATTTGTTCTAACTCGTGATGTTCTCGCTCTAAATTGCGATAACCTTCCACTAAATTATCTGCCATTGAATTAATTGCCGCGGCAAGCTCATTAAATTCATCGATTTTTCCACCGCGAATGCGTTTATCGAGGTCTCGATGTGCAATTTCAATTGCTAACTTTTTAACACGCTCTACTGGACGAGACATAAGACGCGCAACAACCAAACTGACGAATATCGAAACAATCAACAAAATAGCAATCTGTAACAATAAAAATTGACGATAGTTAGCAAGGTCACGATTGTGTTCTTGTGCCGTTTGCATCAGGGCGATTTGCCACTCAAACGGTTTGATTTTTGCATAACTTTTATAAACATTATCACGCTCTTCCAGCCGCTTTTGTCGCTGGCGTGAATCTGCGATTGGCGTTTCGTTTGCGCTAATCGTTAGCCACTGAGAATAGGTTAGGTGTTTTGCAATGCTATTTACGAGTTGTTGAATCGCCGATGTTTCTAACATTAAGCGCAAATACCCTACTACCTTCCCATCACTGCTGCGGATCGGCGATGAAAAATAAATACTTTCAGGGTCCTTATTGTTTGCACCTGAATAATGCATTACTGGTGCTGGCGACATAGATTGACGTTTAAAGTAAGCGAATGACGATTCATCTCGGCTCTGTTGGCCAATTCGAATGTCTTGAATGTTTTTACCCGCTGTATTAATAAGCGCCACCGAGGTAACATTCAATGTGTCTTTTACGATCACATTTCGCAAAATAGCATTTATTTCAGCGAGTTGTGCTTCTTGTTCAGTACCATAAGCGGTAAGAAAGTTGGCAAACTGGGGAATATTACTGTCGGCACGTACATACTCTAAAATTGTATTTAAATATGATTCAACGCGTTCTTTACTGCGGTTAAGCGTAAGACGTCGCACCGTGGCTTGGTTTTGTTCGTTAGTTGCGACTTTTTGCGTATACGCAATATATGAAATAAACGATGTAGGAAGCACTAATGAGGCCAACAAAATGGCACTCAATACAAACTTTAGTTTCATTGAATTAACCGGGCATCTAGTAAACGCTCGCTGCGAATTGGTTTAGCAATGATCCCTTGCCCAACATAAAATTGATTGTACACACCAATAACACTGTTTAAGCCTGCGCTATTTTGCGACGTAAATGCTGCAAAATTATCCGCTCGATTTAACAGTTTAACGCCATTTAACTTAATACTTTGCGGTGTTTGTTTGATGACTCGCGCAATGATTTCATTACCTTTACTTGGATTTTCAAGCCACCAAGCTTGCGCCTCAAACCACGCATCAACAAACCCACGCGCTGCCTCATGATTATTTTCAATAAACGCGCTTTGCATCGCTATAACATCTGGAATTAAGCCCGGTGTTTGGGCACTTGAGTACACAACGTGCGCACCACCTGCAACCATTTCATCTACGTAGGGTTGCCAAGTATGTGCATAGTCGATGCTATTATTGTTAAGTAACTTCGCAGCATGCGACACTTCGATATTCATTAGCGTCACATCATCAATTGCGATGTCGTTTGCATCCAAAAAGCGGCGTACTAATAACTCACCAAAACCACCTAAGTTGGTGCCAATTTTAGTGCCTTTAATCACTTGTTGGTCACTTCGCGCTAAAATCGCGTCACCGCCACTCGACTCGTCTGCCACCATAACAATGCGTGCATCAGGGTACTGCTGTGAAAGGTTCATTACATCACCCAGTGCTACCGCAATCGCGTCATACTCTGCCGCCGCAAATTTAGCTAACATGCGGTCGGTATTACGCGGGATTGATAACTCTAAACTAATATTGCGCTTTTTTAACATACCCAACTCATCAGCAAGAATAACTGGGTAATAACCTGGCCACAAATCAATTGCCAAACTAATCGAGGTAATTGATGCCTGATTAAGTTTACTTTGACGATTCCCGTTATCGCAGCCTGATAAAAATATCAGCATGGCGATAAAGCAAACCTTTAAAACTCCTTGTAAGCGGAACATTTCAAAAAGGCCTAAATCACATAATTAACTTAAGAGTTAAATAAGGAACGAGATTAAAGAAAACAATTAAGATCTTATAAAAAGCAAAATATTGAATATAAACTACATTCAATGCTTTATGCTCTACGTTAAATAGCTGGCTGTGAATACTGACAATGGTGCTGCGAAAAAGTAAAAAAATCACCATGCTAACGCTAACGATTAAACAATTAGCAATGGTCGCCCAACCGAGAAACGTTGTTATCTGATCAATTGACATTAGAACCCCTTAATCTTTTACATAATGTAAGATTAATGTACTTGCTGTAGCGGTGCAATGTTATCAAGCATTTAGTCGCTAAAATTGCTTACCACAGCGGGGTTCTGTAAGGTGTGATTATAATTACACTTTATTTTTTTTTCGTTACTGCTATAGTACTGTATAAAACAACAGTTAAGAAGGTGCAATATGGCCGTTGAGGTATGTTACAAAGTAGTTAGAGATGGAGTCGAACGCATGACATTTACATCAAAAAAAGAGGCAGACGCATATGACAAAATGTTGGATATTGCGGAAGCACTTGAAGCCATGCTTGGTGAAGTTGATGTGCCGTTAAGCGAGCAACAAAATGAAGCGCTGGCCCTTGAAATGGCAAAACGTAAAGACCAATTTATTGCAGCTTTAAAAGGGGGAAAACCAACCCCGCCTAACAATAAAGCAAAAGTAACTGATATTAAAAAAGTAAGTTAAATAAAAAAGCCACCGTGAAGGTGGCTTTTTTATTTATGCGTAAATTTACTTAATTACAGTTGCAACTGCATCGGCAAAGTAATCTAAGTTTGCTTGGCTAACGCCTGCTACATTTACACGGCTTGAGCCGACAATGTAAATTGAGTACTCTTTTTGTAAACGTTCAATTTGCTCTGGCGTGATACTTAAGAAAGAGAACATACCATGTTGTTTTTCAATAAATGAAAAGTCTTGTGCAACGCCACGGCTATGAAGCGCCTCAACAATCGTACTACGTAAACCATTAATACGATTACGCATTTCCGCAAGCTCTTGATGCCACTCGGCAGTTAGCTCTTCACTACCAAGAATAGTATCAACAATTGCAGCACCGTGAGCTGGCGGCATTGAATAGATACTGCGCACAACACTTAATAGTACTGAGTTAGCAACGTCGGCAACTGCGCTCGATTCTGAAATAATTGAACACGCGCCGATACGCTCGCGATATAGACCAAAGTTTTTAGAACAAGAAGAACAAATGATCATTTCATCAACTGTTTCAGCTAATAAACGTAAGCCTGCCGCATCTTGTTCAAGGCTGATTCCAAAACCTTGATAAGCAATATCGATTAACGGCGTAAAACCAACTTCTTTTGCAAGATCTGCAACTTGTTGCCATTGCTCTGCGTTTAAATCCATACCGCTTGGATTATGACAACATGCGTGTAACAACACGATATCGCCTTTAGGAACTGTCTTTAAGGTGGCCATCATTTCATCAAACAATAAGCCTTTATTCTCGTAATCGTAATACGGATATTCTTTAACTGTTAAACCAGCAGCTGAGAATAAACCAATATGGTTTGCCCATGTTGGTGTAGTTACCCATACGCTCGCATTTGGGTTTGCTTTTGCGATAAATTCTGCAGCAACACGTAGAGCACCTGTACCACCTGGTGCTTGCGCTGTGCGAACACGGTTTTCTAAAAGCGCTTTATGCTCACCCAGTAATAGAGATTCCATTTTTGCACAAAAACCTAAATCACCAGCTAAGCCAATATATGATTTACTTGTTTCATTTTCTAAACGAAACGCTTCAGCTTTTTTTACACAGCTTAAAATTGGGGTATCACCCTGTTCTGTTTTATAAACACCAACGCCTAAGTCGATTTTATTTGGATTTGTATCTTGGCGATATTTGGCCATCAAACCTAAAATTGGATCCGTTGGTAATGGCTTTAAGTTTGCAAACATAGTTATCTCTTAAATTGAATTTTTGCTATGGGATGAAGCCCTAGCTTACCATACTCTCTGTTGTGGAGAAGTATCTAAAGAAAATTTCATGGCGATAATCAATAGAACTTTTTGCTTTAGATTATTCAGGTAAGTAATTGGGTACTATTTCACATACAGCCTGTAGTAAAGCTAGTGCATCACTCGTAAACACATCATTATTAAACGCTTCGGCGTCAATAATGCCAAGTACTTCGCCAGATTTCGAAAAGTAAGGCAGGCAAACTTCCGATTTAACTGCGGGATCGCAAGTATAGTACTCGCCGCCATTAGCAACATAGTGTTCTACGTTGTTAATCACGCGTCCTTTGCCATAAAGCGCAACAAAGGCATTGTTGCTAATACGCGCATAGTCTTCATCAACAGGAAAAAGTGGGCGGCTTGGTTTGCCAAAATAGCTTAATTTAAGTAGCTGCGTTTGATTATCAATCGAGCGTGATTGGTAAATACCAAACCAATCAATTAGGTTTTGTTGCTCAACAAATTTAACGATGCGAGCAAGTGCAGCCATTGCATCAACATTTTTTTGGCGCTTATCTACATGCTGCGTAAGATCAAACGGCGCTTCTTGCAACTGACCGAATAAGCTACAGGTTCCGCCCTCGCCCAATTCAGGAATAAGGTACTGCCACGTAATATCCAAGTGATCTGTTTGCGTAATTTCATTTTCAATTAATTGACGGAAATCAGCCACTTTTTGCGTATCTAAAACGTAATCTGAAAAATCTATTGAATTAGCCATATAGCCATCTAAACATCTTTTAAAAAATAAAGTTTACATGGCTTATATTGGTTTATGCAATACTATTCTTAACTTAAATTACAAATAAATTTAGATTACGTAGTTAATGGCATTTATGGGCCGTTACAAATAAGGTGAATAGAAAATCAAATGGACATTTTAAATGTGCTAACCAATTGAGCGTAGTAGCTTGTACTGCAAATTTGGCACTTTTTATTGAGACCACCTAACCTTTTGTTTTTATAAAAAATAAATATGGCAAAGTAACAAATCAAAGCAGCTTTTAACATGCTGTTTTATAATGGTACCACTTTAATTATGTAATAGTGAGTACGTTACAGTGATGCTATTTCCGCTCTCATTTTGTGAAACTGATTCAGCAATCTCTTTAATTAAGCCCAAGCCACGGCCATGAAAATTATTGTCGTCATTAGCAATATTCTTCCTTGTAAAACCATCACCTGAGTCCGTTATTGTAAAACTTATTTTGGGGTCTTCTGGTAAGTAGCTCACATCAATATTAATCGCCCCTGCCGAAAGCTCTGCTAATCGCTCAGCACGAAGTTCGTAGTACTCACAAAACCCTTCATCACTATCTTTTAAACAGGACTCGAGCCCTAATACGCCGTGTTCTAGTGCATTGTTAAATGTTTCAGAGATCAGCAAAAACAAATTAGAGCGATGCTCAGAACAGCCTTTCATCGCACAAATCATTTCAACAACATCAACAACTGGATCAGTTTGTTTTAAGCGTTCTGCATCTAATGTCATTGCCATGTTTAACGGCGTTGTCATGTATTCATCGCTCAATTGGGGCTCAATATTTGATGGTCTGCATTTTACCAACGCTAAACTTAAATCATCTTGCTGATCTTGCTTACCCGTAAAACGCCTAACCGAGTCAACAATGGAGCCTAATTCAGTAAACGATGAAGCCGTCACCTTGCGCAGTAATCGTTCTTCACCAAAAAATTCGCCTTTGGTATTTTCTGCCTCGATGACACCGTCGGTATACAAGATAATTTTGTCATCTAATTCCGTTTCTACGTAAATAGTATCGCGTTCAAATTCGTATTCTTCGAGTATACCTAATGCCATATGGCGCGATGTTAGCTTCTGCTTAACCTTGCCTTCTTTACTCAACAGAAAACTATCAGGAAGCCCTCCCAACCAAGCTGAAAATGATCGACCCGAGCTGTTTAGCTCAAGAATCGTTGCCGCGCAAAACATGTTGCCTGGTAATAATTCACTGAGAGTTGAATTTAATTCAGCGGCAATATCGCCAACAGGTAAACCTTTTTGCGTCATTGAATAAAAGATTTTTGATGCTGGAAGCGCTCCCATCGCCGCTGCTAACCCATGGCCGGTAAAGTCCCCCATCAAGACATAAATGCCGCCGGTACAACTCGGTGCCATTAAAAATAAGTCACCGTTAAACATGGATGCCGGCGATAAATTAAATTCAACAAGTTCAGGTAACAAAAAGCGCTTTTCCAGCGCATTTTCAAAAATATGTTCAACTAGCTCGTGTTCGCGTTCAGTATGTAGCTGATAGTAAGCAAGTTCTTGGTTTTGTTTGTAGGTTTTTATACTGAATTCGCGTGTCCGCGCATGGGCTTTAATTTTTGCCGAAAGAATTACTTTATCGAAAGGCTTATTCAAAAAGTCATCACCACCAACCTGCAAGCATTTTTCTAGGCTGCTTTTGTCATCCAATGCGGTGATAAAAATGATAGGAAGATATACATCTGCAGATTTGGCTTTTAGCAACGGCGCTACTTCAAAGCCATCCAATTTAGGCATTACAACATCAAGCAAAACCAAGTCGGGAGAAAACTTATCGAAAACCGTTAGTGCTTCTTCTCCGTCCGAAGCAAGGGCAACGTGGTGCTGCTCTTGCTCTAGCATAAAACGCAGTAAGTTACGATTTAGCTCCTGATCATCGACAACCAGAATTTTCATGGCTCAGTCGATGTCGAACTTTTTATCAAAACGAGAGATTTGTAAAATTTTCTTAATTTGAGGTCTGCAATTTGTAATATGAATACTGCTCACAGAGTCGCCTAACGACTTTTTCATATTTAATAACATTCCCAGTGCCGAACTATCCATGTAATCGGTTTCACGTAAGTCGATAATTACTTTTGGAGTACTTACGCCAACATCGGCATATGCGCTCCTAAATGATTGTACTAAGTTAAAGTCAAACTTGCCTTTAATCTCAATCGTAAATAATTTGCCATCTGGCGATAGAGCCTTATTCAAACTCATTTAATTCTCCTTGGAATGTCCTAATGCCTGCTAAATTTACGCCATTCGCTTTACTTAAATTAAGTACTTAACCCGCTAATTTGCAAATATTATCTTAAAAAAACTAAAAATAAATTGAACAATAATATGGTTGCAAAATTATGATAAACTTGCGTCATGCGTATTTACTTGGATTTATTATGTCAGACTCAAATTTAGTCTATTCCACAGAAACCGGAAGAATAAAACAGCCAAAAGAAGCACCTGAGCTCGATGTAAAATTATTTAAAGACGGTGCGGTGCGTATTGAACGCCAAACAAAAGGACGAAAAGGCAAAGGAGTGATGCTCGTTGTTGGAATTGATCCAAGCGCTCATGACTTAAAGAAGCTAGCCAAAACTTTAAAGTCTAAAATGGGTCAAGGTGGTGCAGTCAAAGACGGTATCATTGAAATTCAAGGCGATGACCGCGATAAGTTGAAGGGTTTGCTTGAGCAGCAAGGCTTCAAGGTGAAAATTGCAGGCGGATAATAGACATTGCTTGGTGATGGCAGCTAGCCATCACCAAATTAAACGCTAAAAGTGTATACCTTTCATTTTATCTATCATCAACGAAATCTCATGTTCTGGTACCGGCTTACTGTAATAATAACCTTGTACTACATCACACTTATTCAGCTTTAAAAACTCAATTTGTTCATCGCTTTCAACGCCTTCAGCAACCAGCTCTAAATTAAGCTTTTGCGCCATAGCGATAATTGCTGCAGTAATTTCCATATCATTGCTATCTTCTGGAATATCTTTAATAAATGAGCGGTCAATTTTTAAGATATCCAGTGGGAAGCGTTTTAAATAACTGAGTGACGAGTATCCCGTACCAAAGTCATCTATCGACAACGATAGCCCAAGCGATTTTAATTGATGCATTTGCTTAATAGAGCCTTCAACATCGCCCATTAGCATACTCTCAGTTAATTCTAGGTGCACGCGCTCAGGCACGATACCTGTTTTCTTAATCACCTTTTCTAGTAAAGGAATTAGACTCGTATCTTTAAATTGGCGTGCTGATAAATTAATAGAGATGCTGCTCTCATGATCTTTAAGCGCCATACGCTGAGCAAATGCACACGATTCCCACAATACCCACTCACCTAATTCAACAATTAACCCAGTTGTTTCAGCAATTGGAATAAACTTATCTGGCGCAATATGCCCAAGTGTTGGGTGGTGCCAGCGGATCAGTGCTTCAAAACCGACTATCTTCTCGTTGGTAATATCAATTTGCGGTTGATAATAAAGCTCGAACTGTTGTTCTTTAATCGCTATGCGCAGTTCATTTTCAATAAATAATCGCTCTTTTGCCGCGGCATCAAGGGTGTCGTTATAGAAGTAATAAGTGTTTTTACCTAACGCTTTTGCTTCATACATTGCAAGATCGGCATGTTTCAGTAACACATCTTCTTCAGGGCTTTGATCCGATGCCATTGTAATACCGATACTGGCGCTAACAATCACCTCGTTACTACCTAAGCGAATTGGCTGGCTTAAGGTATTTTGGATGGTGAGTGCCACTTCTGTGGCTTTTTCGCGGTCATCGATACCACTGAGCAACACAGCAAACTCATCACCACCAAGACGGGCAATGGTATCTTCAGCTCGAAGACGCTTTTGTAGGCGTTGTGCTACTTCCAACAGCAGTTGGTCACCCGCATCATGGCCTAATGTATCATTGATACGTTTAAATTCATCTAAATCAAAATAGAACAGAGCAAACGAGTAATGGCCGCGCGATGCTAAGGCTAAAGATTTTTTAAGCTGCATTCTAAATAACGCACGGTTGGCAAGCCCTGTTAGCGTGTCGTAATACGCCAACTGTTCCATTTTGCGCTGACTTTCTTTTACAAAGGAAATGTCTTGCGCAGAAGCAACATAGCTATAAACTTTGTGGTTATCATCGCGAATTGGTGAAACAGATAACGACACCCAAAGTGCACGTTTGTCATTGTTATGCAGTAACGTGTCACCTTTCCAGTGATGGCGCGAAAGTAAGTCCTGAACGATATCCTCAACCAAAATCATCATATCGGGTTCCATTAATACAAGTAATGGTTGTCCAATAAAATGACTTTTCTCAAACCCTGTCATTTCAAGCAATTTAGGGTTCACGTATTCAATATTGAGATTTTCATCGGTAATTACGATAGCTGAACCAGAGAATTCAACGGCTTTTGATAATCTTCTTGCGCGCTGCTCTGCTTGCTCTTTTTCATCTAGCTCTTGGCGTAAATCACGCATGGTCTTTTCGAGCTTGCCTGCCATTGCGCCAAACTCAAAATTGAGCAAGCCGATTTCGTCTTTGTTAACCGTTAGGTTTTGCGCCGTAGTAAATTGCCCTCTTGCAACTTCTCGCGAGCTTGCAACCAATGCTTTAATACGTTTAATTACTAAATGAGAAAGCGTTTGATGCAGCAACAATACGACCAACACAGCATATAAAATAAACAAGCCAAAAAACTTTACTTCTATTTCATCAATCGCCGAAAGTGCTTCAGAATGGGTTTTATAAACACCAATATACCAATCAAAATCACTAAACTTTTTGATGCTGAAAATATGCTTGCTGTCGTCAATGGCAAATTCACCCTGCAACTCATGACGCTGACTTGTTAATAGTTGGTCTACTTGATTACGCAATTCATCTGGTAACTGGTTTTTAGTATCCAACGAATCGTTCATGCTGCCGCTGAGGCGATTGATAATATCTGTTTTACCTTCAAACTGAATAATTTGTCCTTTGCCGTTTAACACAAACAGCTTGGCATCACCCACTTTGTCAGGGAACATCGCCTGCAGCTTTGGCAACTCAATATCACTGCCAGTAACGCCTTTAAATTCTCCGCCATAATGTAACGGTACAATAAGGCTAATAACCCAGCGCTCCCAAATGTCATCATAATAAATGGGGGTCCAGGTTGCTTCTAAGTTAGGGTTAAATTCAGGCGTTCCAATTTCGTAAAAAACATCCTGCCTAAAGTCATGGCTTGCCGGCACATTTAACGCCCAGTTTGGTGGCGATATGCGAATAAAACGGTCTTGGCTAATAAAGTAAAAATTAAAAAAGGTTTCGTCGGTTAAAATCGGCGCGATTTGCGACCATACTTTTTCTGTTTGCGAAAAAATACGTTTATATTCGTGACTATAGCTTTGCTGAGGAAGGAAAGCCGCAGAACGAACACCCGCAACATTGGTACTTGAAGAGCTGCGAATACTGCCGTCTTTACCAAAAACCAACTTACTCGGCACGATTTTTTCAGCAAGCGCGCTTTCGGAATAAAGGGCTTCTGTAACTATGGTATTGGCATCAATTGCGATGCGCTTTTTCTCATTAAGTAGGTTTTCAAAACGGCTAACAAATGGCTTCGATAACTCTGTTAGCACACCAAACTCTTCAAAAAGCAGTTGTTTGCGCTCAGATTTAACCATCAAGTACGCAGCAGATAATCCAGCTATTAAACAAATGGCTGATATTAATATGGATAACTTGGTACTAAGTGCGTTAATGCCAAAACTCGCATCCAAATGTTTAGAGTTCACAATGTAACCTTACTTCTGCTGCAACTCGTTGATTGTGGTGCTTGGAACTATAAAAGAATCTCACTAATTTCTACACCTTTTTTTCGGTTTATTGCAAAAAAGCCATAATAAATAATGAAAAAATCTGTTTTGGCATAAGTTACTCTCAATTTACTGTTGACTTTAACAACACTTATTTCTAAATTCGGGTATATGAACAAATTAATCTTTAACTTTAGCTTCTTTTTTCACCATCCGTAACTCGGGAGGCGACTTTGTCACGAACAAGCTAAAGTCAAACTAAACCTCCCACTGGGAGGTTTTTTTTTGCAATTGGGAATGAGGAAAAGAAAATGTCCAATGCACTTGAGTCCCTACGTCGGGATATCAATGAGATAGACTCGGAGTTACTAGTCTTACTCGCCAAAAGACGTCGCGTCAGCCACGGCGTTGTTGAGTATAAAATTGCCAACAACAAACCGATCCGTGATGAGCAACGTGAACAGGCGTTACTAGAAAAACTCATTAGTTATGGCAGTTCACTGGGGCTTGACGGTTATTACGTAAATCGTGTGTTTCAAACCATCATTGAAGATTCTGTACTGCATCAACAAGCAATGTTGCAGCAGAACCTAAATCCAGATCTGCACACAGAAACGAATCGCGTTGCTTATTTGGGTGGTCAGGGCTCATACAGCCAGCTTGCATGCCATAAATACTTCAGTCGTCGCCCTGGCAAACTTGTTGAACTAGGGTGCAGTAGCTTTAATGAAATCACCAATAAAGTAGAAACTGGACAGGCCGATTTTGGTTTATTACCAATCGAAAATACCTGCTCAGGCAGTATTAACGAAGTATATGACCTATTGCAGCACACACAGGTATCGATTGTTGGCGAACTAACACAAGCGGTAGAACATTGTTTAGTAGCAAGCCCGGGAGTTGCCATTGAAGAAGTGACGAAAATATACGGTCACCCGCAACCATTTGCTCAATGCAGCCAATTTATTAGTAATTTAAGCGGCGTACAACTGGCCTACAGCGACTCAACATCAAGCGCACTGAAAGAAGCGCTACAAGATGATGCAGGTGCTGCAATCGCATCTGAAGACGCAGCTCGCAAGGCTGGATTAGTGGTACTTGAGCCTAACCTCGCCAATCAAAGCCATAACCACAGCCGCTTTATTGTTGTTGCGCGTAAAGCAGTTAAAGTATCTAAGCAGATCCCGACTAAAACAACATTAATTATGGCAACTAAGCAGTCAGCCGGTGCGCTTGCTGATGCACTGATGATTTTCAAACAGCATAACATTAACCTAGTAAAATTAGAGTCTCGCCCAGTACCGGGGAATCCATGGGAAGAAGTATTCTATGTTGATCTAGAAGCAAACATCGATTTGCCAGAAGTTAAAAAAGCGCTAGATGCGCTTAAAGAAGTGACTGCCTACATTCGTATTCTTGGTTGTTACCAAAGTGAAACGTTGAGCGCCGTAAGCGTTGCAACTGAATAAAAAAAGGGGCGCTAAGCCCCTTTTTAATAATCTAACACTTTCGCGTCATTTGCCTTACTCAATAACGCTTTGCTTTGACTTAAAAAGGTACTGGCAGAATCTGAAAAAAAGGTTTTTGCAGCGGCAAAGTCATCAATTAATCCCGCTTTATCATTTTCCTTCAATTTTTCAAAGGTTTGTTGGAAAACCTCACAATACTCTTTCATCAAAGGTGCGACGTCTTCAAATTGCGCTAACATAATATCGCTGTAAAGCTCTGGCGACTGTGCAAATAAGCGCCCTACCATCATTAATTCCAAGTGATAAATAGGCGAAGAGCAAGATTCTATTTCTTCAAGGCTATGGCTTTGTTTCGCCAAAAATTGACCATAAACAAAGGTCGTTAAGTGGCGCATTACCTGCACAATTTGCATCGCTTCATCGTGCTTTTTAGCATCCATAGACACTAAATTACAACCCCACACGGTAAGCTGTTCAAGTAAGGAACTCGCTACGTCACAGGGCTTATTTTGACAAACAACAACGGTTTGCTTTACCCAATGAGGAATATCGGGACCAAACATCGGGTGTAATGCCAGTACCGGTCCTTGATGGTGAATTTCCATCGCTTTGAGTGGTGATGATTTAACGCTGGTAATATCAACCAATAAACACTCAGGGTGTAGTTTTGGCATATCTGCAATAACTGATTCAACCGCATGAATTGGCACAGAGACAATCACGCAACGTGCTTCAGATAACAAACTATCACGCTCACTTTGATTATCTTTATCAAGCACGTTCACCTGATAACCCGAGCGCTCTAACTGACGCATGAACAATTGGCCCATTGCACCTTTACCACCCACTATCACCATTGGCGATAAGTGCGGCGCAACGCACGCTAAACCGAGTTGTTGATTTTGGTAAGATTCACGCATAAGTCGACGCAATACATCCTCGACTAATTCTGGGCTTACCCCAGCAGCAATTGCTTGTGATCGCCGTGCATCAATTAATTCGGTTTCTCGCGATGGTACATAAACGGGTTGACCTTGTTGTTGCTTATAAGCGCCAACTTGAGCTGTGATATGATTTCGTTTAGCTAATAGTTCAACAAGTTGCCTATCACATTCATCAATTTGATCTCTTAACGTATTCAGTGCGCCCATTACAAAGTAAACCTTTCTTTACAGCAAGTAAATTAATATATACAAAATAATATCAAGCTATCTCGCTGAGTAAAAGTGTTAAAATTAAATACGTTATACAAGTTAGCTATTTAGCCCATATTTAAGAACTCTTTCTAGGGTGTTAGCTTTCTTGTTAGATACAGCGCGGAATTTTTAACAGACTTAGGACATTAAGTTCTGGAGTCGCTATTTTTAAGAGGTTATTCCACATCAATAAACCTGAATATCACATGCAAATATTCAGCTCACCAACGATGTTGCCTAAATCAGATAATACAAATATCACAATTTCAAGTAAGTGAATCAGCAAACCTCTCCACAGTATAGTTAGTAGTGTGCGAAGAATTAGAGGCTTGTTGAGTAAATTCGTATTGCTGTGACTACCAAGGTTTGGTGTGTAATTCAATAATACCCGCAACGCACATCAATTAAGAGTTTATCGAAGTTAATAATGAGTTGAATCTGGTAGGCTTGTGTAGATACGTTCTTTGTTTGATAGGTAATTTTTTGTTTTATAAAAACAAAACAGGCTGAGCAAAGCTCAGCCTGTTTAGATTCTGAAAGTTCAGACGTATTAGTTAAGTTTTTCTTTAATACGTGCAGACTTACCAGAACGCTCACGTAGATAGTAAAGCTTAGCACGACGAACTGCACCGCGACGCTTGCGCTCGATGCTGTCGATTAGTGGGCTGTGTGTTTGGAAAACACGCTCTACACCTTCGCCGCTTGAGATCTTACGTACAGTGAAAGAAGAGTGAAGACCACGGTTACGCTTAGCGATTACCACACCTTCGAACGCCTGTAGACGCTCTTTGTTACCTTCTTTAACACGTACTTTAACAACTACTGTATCACCAGGGCCGAACTCTGGTACGTCAGATTTAAGTTGCTCATCTTCAAGCACTTTAATAATATTTTGGTTTACTTTTGCCATTATATTTCTCACATTTCCTAGGAGTAACTGTCTTCTAGCCACAAACATTATGTTCTTGCTGAAATTCAGCGAGTAACCTTGCTTGCTCCTCAGTCAGAGCTAGGTTTTGCAACAAGTCCGGACGTCTAAGCCAAGTTCTACCCAACTGTTGCTTTAAGCGCCAGCGAGCGATTTCTTTATGGTTTCCACTGAGCAATACAGCGGGCACCTGCTTACCATCCAATAATTCTGGCCGTGTATAGTGAGGGCAATCTAATAAGCCGTCAGAAAATGAATCCTGCTCGGCAGACTGATTGTGACCTAACACGCCTGGCACTAAACGAGATACTGAATCGATTAATGTCATTGCAGCGAGTTCGCCACCGGATAATATAAAGTCACCAATTGACCATTCTTCGTCAATGTGTGATTCAATTAACCGCTCATCTATACCTTCATAACGACCTGCCACTAAAATCAACTTTTTATGGTTTGCAAGTTCTTGCGCACCTTGTTGATCTAGCTTTCTACCTTGTGGTGATAGATAGATTACCTTTGCCCCTTCACCCGCTGAAGCTTTCGCTGCATCGATGGCATCTCGCAATGGTTGCACCATCATTAGCATACCAGGGCCACCGCCGTATGGGCGGTCATCCACAGTTTTATGCTTATCAAAAGCATAATCACGCGGACTCCAACAGTTAAAATCGATTAAACCGTTTTTAACTGCGCGACCAGTAACACCTTGCTTTGTTACCGCATCAAACATTTCAGGGAACAGTGAAATAACACCGAACCACATGTGTGCCTGTTGCGACATTTAAAAGCTAGGATCCCAGTCTACGGTAACTTCTTTAGCATCTAAATCCACCTTTAACACTACGCTCTCGGTTAAATATGGAATTAAACGTTCACCTTTTCCAAATCCGTCGTTAGGGTTAGCTTTAACCACTAAAACATCATTAGAACCTGTTTCTAGCATGTCGTCGACCTTACCTAAATCGTAACCTTTATCAGTTACTACAGTAAGACCGATGAGATCTCGCCAATAAAACTCACCATCAGGTAAGTCTGGCAATTGTTCTTCAAAAACAGCAATTTCAGCATTTGTTAACACATTTGCTTGGTCACGGTCTTCAACATTTGCCAACTTGGCGATAAAACCTTTGTTGTGACGACGCCAGTCGACCACTTCAACGGTTTGCCAGTTTCCTTGTTGCCCTATCAACCATGGGCTGAAATCAAAGATCCCTTCGGGATCATCAGTAAATGAATGAACCTTAAGCCAACCCTTAATGCCGTAAGGGGCGCCGAGTTTGCCTGCTATAAATTTGGCTTGCTCTTGACTCATGGTTACATTACGCCTATTAAGCCGCTTTACGAGCGTCTTTAACTAACTTAGCTACACGATCAGAAAGACCTGCACCTTGACCTACCCAGTGATCTACACGATCAAGGTCTAGGCGAAGTGATTCTTCTTGACCACGAGCTAGTGGGTTAAAGAAACCTACTTTCTCGATGAAACGACCATCACGCGAGAAACGGCTATCCGCAACCACGATTTGATAGAATGGACGCTTCTTAGCGCCGCCACGTTGCAAACGAATAGTTACCATACCGTCCTCTACATAGATTGATTGATTTCATTAACATAAAAACTAATTTTACTTCCCTAACGGGAAGCCCGAGAATTGTACGAATTTTTACTCTGATTGCAAGTTAAAATGCACTCTTTTGGCTACTTTGTGACAGTTATACCAACATCAATACAAAAAAAGCACCAAAACTGGTGCTTTTTTAACAACTTTGCAAAGTTTAGAATTTCGGGCCGCCGCCACCCATCATGCCAGGTGGCATCATGCCTTTCATATTGCGCATCATTTTCATCATGCCGCCTTTGCCTTTCATCTTCTTCATCATTTTCTGCATTTGTGTAAATTGCTTTAATAGCTTATTTACGTCTTGCACTTGCGTACCAGAACCTGCAGCGATACGCTTTTTACGAGACCCTTTAATGATGTCTGGGCGCTCACGCTCTTTTGGCGTCATTGAGCTAATGATGGCTTCCATTTGATTAAAGGTTTTATCACCAACTTGGTCTTTAATCGCATCTGGCAAGTTTGACATACCCGGCAGCTTATCAAGCATGCCCATCATGCCACCCATGTTTTTCATTTGGCGTAATTGGTCAGCGAAGTCTTCTAATGTAAAGCCATCGCCCTTCATTACCTTCTTCGCCATTTTTTCAGCTTTCTCTTTGTCGACTTTCATTTCGACTTCTTCAATTAGAGAAAGCACATCACCCATACCTAAAATACGTGACGCAACACGATCTGGGTGGAATGGTTCTAACGCATCAGTTTTTTCACCGACACCAATAAACTTAATTGGCTTACCTGTGATATGACGAATTGATAGTGCAGCACCACCACGGGCATCACCGTCAGTTTTAGTCAGTACAACACCGGTTAGTGGCAGTGCTTCGTCAAATGCTTTTGCGGTATTCGCAGCATCTTGACCTGTCATTGAGTCAACAACAAAGAGTGTTTCTACCGGCTTAATCGCACCGTGTAACTCAATGATTTCTTCCATCATCTCGTTATCAACGTGCAAACGACCTGCGGTATCAACAATTACGACATCGATGAATTTCTTTTTCGCGTGGTCAATTGCGCCATTGGCAATATCGATCGGTTTCTGTGAAACATCACTTGGGAAGAATTCCACATCAACTTCGTTAGCAAGGGTTTCTAGCTGTTTAATCGCAGCTGGACGGTACACGTCGGCACTCACAACTAACACAGATTTCTTTTTGCGCTCTTTTAAGAACTTAGAAAGCTTACCAACACTGGTAGTTTTACCTGCACCTTGCAGACCTGCCATCATGATAACCGCTGGCGGTTGTGCCGCTAAGTTAAGCTCTTCGTTTGCTTCACCCATGGCTTTTTCAAGTTCTTCACGAACGATTTTAATGAAAACCTGACCTGGGCTTAAACTTTTAGTGACTTCAACACCTACAGCACGTTCTTTAACTGTTTTTACAAATTCACGCACTACCGGTAAGGCTACATCCGCTTCGAGTAGTGCCATACGCACTTCGCGCAGCGTATCTTTTATATTGTCTTCAGTTAATCGGCCTCGACCACTGATATTTTTCAGGGTTTTACCAAGGCGTTCCTGTAAGTTCTGAAACATTCACGTTAATCCAAACTAATATTTTGCGAGAATTATACCTAAGAAACAGGAATAAAAAAGCTTTGCAACGGTAACTAAAGGTTATTTTCCTATTCTGGGCTAGGCTTTTAGCGATTGATAAAATACAATGAGGTAAAAATTTTAATCGAAACCGATTTTAAACAAAGTCATGAATTTAATTGTTTTAACTGTAATTGCGAGTCTGTTTTATAGCCTTTCCACTATGCATGTGGTGAGTAAGTTATTTGATAAGCAAGGCCCAAATCAAAAGAAGACTTTGTTGCTTAGCACTGTTGCTATTTTGTTGCACCTTGCTGTGATTGTTAATTCGATTTTCACTGAAAGCGGGCAAGACCTCAGCTTTGCCAACGTTGCACTATTAATATGTTGGCTAATTGTGGTGTCGGTAACGACCGTTTCCTTGCGCTTTCCTGCCACCTTATTACTGCCGGTTGTGTATGGCTTTGCCGCAATTTTATTAATCGCCAGTTTATTTATTCCGCATCATGTTATTTTGCAATCGGTTAATTTTGAATTCGGATTGGTGTCGCATATTTCGCTTGCCTTTATGGCCTACTGCGTGCTGATTATTGCGACTTTATACGCAATTCAATTTTACTTTATTAATCGCCGTTTAAAGCAAAAAGACATGTCGATAGTGACCAGTCACTTACCGCCTTTAATGCTGGTAGAAAGGCAGTTATTCCACCTGGTTTCAATGGGCTCGTTGCTACTTACATTTGCCCTCGCAACAGGCTTTTTATTTATCGATAATATGTTTGATAAAGGCTATATCCATAAAACAGTATTATCGTTACTTGCCTGGGCGTTATTTGTCACTGTTGCGTGGGGCCACAAGTACCGTGGCTGGCGCGGCAAAAGCAGTGTAATTACGACAATTTGCGCGGCAACATTACTTACGCTTGCGTATTTTGGTAGCCGCTTTGTTCAAGAAATTATTTTGGGTAAGTTTTAGTACCTTTGGTACGAATTAGCTTATACAAATAGAGCACTTGACTAATCACCTCAACTAAGAGTTAATACTCTTTCGACAGTTTTTAAAGGATCCCTCATTGGACGCCATATCGACGAGTACTTTATTCATCATTCTTGGTGTATTGATACTACTTTCAGCTTATTTCTCTAGCTCAGAAACGGGCATGATGTCGCTAAACAAATATCGTTTACGACACCTTGAAAAAGAACACCATAAAGGCGCCAAACGGGTTAGCAAGCTGTTACAACGTCCAGATAGACTGATAGGGTTAATCCTAATTGGCAATAACCTTGTTAATATTGCGGCATCATCTGTTGCAACTATTATCGGTATTCGCTTATTTGGTGACGTAATCGGTATTGCCGTTGCCACTTTTGGTTTAACCTTTGTCATTTTGATTTTTGCTGAGGTAACGCCAAAAACATTAGCAGCACTGTATCCTGAGAAAGTGGCCTTTCCAAGTTCATTTATTCTTAACTTTTTACTCAAGTTACTCTACCCGCTGGTTATTTTAGTAAACCTTATAACCAATGGTATTTTAAAACTGTTTGGCATTAGTCCTGAGCAAATTGAAGAGCACAGTTTAAGTAAAGAAGAACTTAAAACAGTAGTGAACGAATCCGCTGCTTTATTACCTGAACGTCACCAAAATATGTTGGTATCGATTCTTGACCTTGAGCAAGTAAAAGTTGAAGACGTAATGGTTCCTCGCAACGAAATTGTGGCGATTGATGTAAACGACGATTGGAAGCTGATTATGCGTCAGCTTACCCATGCACAACATACCCGTGTTTTGCTATACCGTGAAAATATTGACGACACAGTTGGCTTTATTCACGCTCGCGACGCGCTACGTTTACTGACTAAAGAGCAATTTACGAAAGCGACTTTGCTTCGCGCAGTACGTGAAATCTACTACATTCCAGAAGGTACGTCGTTAAACGTACAGCTACTTAAGTTTCAGCAAGCAAAAGAGCGTATTGGTATTGTGGTAGACGAATACGGAGATATTCAAGGCCTCGTAACCCTAGAAGATATTCTTGAAGAAGTAGTGGGTGATTTTACCACCAGCATGACACCAACACTGAGTGAAAACGTGCACCCGCAACAAGATGGTTCATTCTTAGTTGATGGCAGTGCCAACGTGCGCGACCTCAATAAAGAAATGGATTGGGATTTTCCGACCGATGGCCCGAAGACCTTAAGCGGTTTAATTATCGAGTTTTTAGAAGATATTCCAAGCGAAAAAGTCAGTATGCGTATTTCAGGCTACCCTATCGAAATTGTTGAGGTAAATGAAAACACCATCAAGCTGGCGAGAATTATGCCTGAGTATAAGAACTAAGAGTTTCAGGTTTCAGGTTTCAGGTTTCAGGTTTCAGGTTTCAGGTTTCAGGTTTCAGGTTTCAGCAGAAATTAAAAGCAGGTTTTAGTAATAGTCTAAAACCTGTTGTCTGAAGGCTAAAACTTCTTGTTAACTAAACAAACGTTGTAGCCAATTTTTATTTAAATCATCTTCGCACTTTTTAAGCTGCACACCATAATTACCGGTACGCACTTTCACCTTTTGCGCCGTTTTCATTAACCATGCTTTTTTCTTGTAGGTACCACGGCGATAGCCGCCCCACCCTTCATGGTAATTTAAATATTGCCCGTATGCATCCCACTTCGATACACCATTTATTTTATGAGTGTTGTAAACAAACCAGCCCATAAAATCGATAGCGTCGGCAAAATCGTCTCTGTCTGCGCCGCTATTGCCACTTTTACTTACATAATCATTCCATGTTGGTGTTTTTGCCTGTGAATATCCGTAAGCAGAGCTCGCCCTACCCGTTGGAATAAAGCCGAGGAAGTATTCCATTGGAGGCGCTGCATTATGCTTAAAAGAGCTTTCCTGAAACATCATACTCATCAGTAAGTGCTTTGGCGCTCCCCATTTTTCTTGCGCATCTTTGGCATCAAAATACCAATCTCGATGTTCAAAAAATATATCACATAGGTTATTCGGGTTTTGCGGTGGTGGCGTGGCACAACCGGCTAATGTGGCGGTAAGTACAAGTGGGATAATTTTTTTCATAATAATTTTGAACTTTTGTGTCAAAACCCTATCTCAATTATTAAGCAAAACACATTGTTTCATCCCTGAAAGTGAAACGCGGCCATTTAGCCGCGTTTTTTATTACTTAAAATAATCATCTAAGAACTTAACAAAGCTTTGCGTATCGCTGGCCTCTATTTCTTTTTGCTTGTTGTGTGATGCCACTGCTTCACGTTCAAACAAGGCTTGATCAAATACTTGATAGCCTTTGCCAAGCGTATTCTGTTTATATTCACTTGCCAGTTTTAGCGCGTAATAACCATTATCTTCTTGCTGTTCCAGCAAATGCGCTAAGAACTGTCCTGAATAAGTCAATTCAGGGTTTGCAACAGATTGTTCAAGCTTGCTAATCACCGCGCTATACTCTTGAGTACCAAATGCCTCGTCAAAGAGTTTCGCAATTTTCTTAAGCTCAGTGAAAATATCGCCAGCCCAATCACTGAGTAAATGCGCTTTGCCTTTATTAGACAATGCTAATCCAGGCTCACGTCCTTGATTAACAACAAGATCTAAGTTTGCCTGGGTTTCTACTTGTTCTTGCCACGCAAGGTCCTGTGCTGGTTTGATTGCACAATAAAGTAAGAATACATCTAAAAACTGAATCTGTTCTTTGCTGATCCCAACTTCAGAAAACGGGTTAACATCAAGTGCTCGCACTTCAATGTACTCTACTCCACCTTCAGCGAGTGCTTCGCTTGGCGTTTGCCCCGATTGCGCGTTTCGCTTTGGTCGGATCGGTGAGTAAAACTCATTTTCAATTTGCAAAATATTTTGATTAAGCTGCTTTGCTGGTTCGTCGCGGTAATCGCCAAACTGCTGATACAAATCAGAAGTCATTGAAATCGCTTGCTTAAAGCCCTCTAAATATTCTTCAAGACTGTTGTAGGTAACACGCAAGCTTGACTGCGCACTGTTGGTGTAACCTAAATCACCTAATCGCAATGACGTAGCATAAGGTAAATATAATGTGCCTTTACCTAATGACTCAAATGGTAAATTAGTTTTACGTCCACCTAAGAACGAACTGCACAATGCTGGAGATGCGCCAAATAAATAGCTGATCAGCCACAACTCTCGTTTGAAATTTCGAATCAACGAAAAGTATTTACCTGAAATATAATCACTTAATTTATTGCTGTTGCCTTCAATTTGCTGCAACTGTGTCCAAAACGCTTCAGGAAACGATAAGTTAAAATGCACACCGGCAATTGCTTGCATCATGCTGCCGTAACGATTTTTCAACCCTTGGCGATACAAAGTCTTCATTTTACCGACGTTTGAACTGCCATAGTCTGCTAATCGAATTTCATCCTGATCTTCAATAAAGCAAGGCATGCTCAACGGCCACAACTCTTCGCCATCAATGTTTGCTAGCGTAAATTTATGAATATCTTCAAGCTGCGCAAGTGTTTGCTCGATATCACTACAGGCAGGCGTAATAAATTCAAGTAAAGACTCGGAAAAATCGGTTGTGATATATGGATGCGTTAGCGCGCTGCCAAGCGCATTATGATGTGACGTTTTTGCAAGACGGTGCTTATCTATACGTAAACACTCTCGCTCGACACCTCGTTTGATACCCTTTAATACGCTCGCTGAGCCTTGTTCAGATAAGGTACTTAGTATCGAATCTATTGACACTGTTTTCAAAAATTCAGTCCTCTCACCGCGAGTCCTAGTAAGGTGGTCGCTTTTTCAATATCTTAACAATGTATGGTCAACATTACGATACCTCAAGGTGCGATGGTAAAATTATTCGTAACTAGATTTTAATAGCATTAGTACAAGATTATTTACTCTACCTAAAAGAATAATGAGATTAGTAGCTTAGGTAGATAACCAGCGCTTAAAAAGGCAGTAGCCTTAGCCAAAAGCTTGCGCTATAGTTACATTATATTTAGTCAAAGGAAAGTTAAACTATGTACAGGTTTACTGTCATAACCCTGCTACTAACAGCCCTTAGCTGCTTCATCGCCAAGGCCGATGCGAAACAGTTAACCGTTTATAGTTGGGTTGATGAAAAAGGCATTGCCCATTTTTCATATGTAGAACCATCGCACAAAAGTGGTGTTCGCTCATTTGAGCTAAAAGATCATACGTCGTTTGGTGCCGAAAAACGAAAACTAGAACTCGGTAGCGATACAGCTTCAGATAAAGCAGATCCACTGATTGCACGTAAAAAAGAATACTGTGAAAACGCAAAACATAATTTAAGCGTATTAGAGAATTACGACCAAGTTAGTCAGGTTGATGAAAACGGCCAAGAAGTGACTATTTCAGGTAGTGCTAAAGATAAATACAAAAAACAAGCACAACAGCGTATAAAAGCATTTTGCGAATAAAAAAACCACCCAATTGGGTGGTTTTTTCTTTGTTATGTTTTACTTTGAAGCAATGGCTATTTCACCGTCATGACAATCAACAACAAAACAACTTCCCGCTTTGAACTCACCCGATAACAGCGTTTGTGCTAATGGATTTTCAATGGTTTGCTGAATGGCACGTTTTAATGGACGTGCGCCAAACACTGGATCAAAGCCCGCTTCTGCAATTTTAGCCAGCGCCGCATCCGTAAGTTCAAGCTGATATCCATTATCTTGCAAACGTTGTTCAAGGCGTTGCAATTGGATCTTCGCAATATTTTCAATGTGCGCTTGTGCTAACGGATGGAATACCACTGTTTCATCAATACGGTTAATAAATTCAGGCCTAAAGTGCTGACCAATCACCGACATCAAAGTGTTTTTAAGTCCTTGGTAATCGTTATTACTTGCTTGCTCTTGGATCACATCTGAACCTAAGTTGGAGGTCATAATAATCACCGTATTCTTGAAGTCGATAGTGCGCCCTTGCCCATCAGTTAAACGACCATCATCAAGCACTTGCAGCAAGATATTGAAAACATCAGGATGCGCTTTTTCAACTTCATCAAGCAATACAACTGAATACGGCTTACGACGAACCGCTTCGGTTAGATAGCCACCTTCTTCATAGCCCACATAACCTGGAGGTGCTCCTACCAAGCGCGCGACTGAGTGTTTTTCCATAAACTCAGACATATCAATGCGCACCATAGCTTCTTCTGTATCGAACATAAAGTTGGCAAGCGCTTTCGTCAGCTCGGTTTTACCAACCCCTGTTGGGCCTAAGAATAAAAACGAGCCAATTGGACGATTGGGGTCTGCCAAGCCTGCGCGCGAGCGACGTATCGCATTTGACACCGCCACCACAGCTTCATCTTGCCCCACTACTTTCTCGTGCAGTTTTGCTTCCATTGAAAGTAGTTTATCGCGTTCACCTTGCAGCATTTTCGCTACCGGAATACCAGTCCAACGAGAGAGGATCTCAGCAATTTCGTTTTCACCAACTTTGTTAACGAGTAAGCTCATATCCTGCATTTCGGCTTGCGAAGCTAAATCAAGTTTGCGCTCTAACTCAGGGATACGACCATATTGCAATTCACTCATGCGCTGTAAATCGCCAGCACGTCTTGCCACTTCTAAATCTAATCGCGCTTGTTCTAACTCAGTTTTGATTACTTGCGTGCCCTGCAGCGATGCTTTTTCCGCATTCCACACTTCATCTAATTCATTGTACTGGCTATCAAGTTGTTTGATCTGTGCCTGAATATCTGCCTGACGCGACTTTGATGCGTCGTCAGTCTCTTTTGCTAACGCGTTATCTTCAAGCTTTAACTGAATAATTTTTCGCTCTAATCGATCTAACTCTTCAGGTTTTGAGTCAATTTGCATGCGGATATGTGAACCCGCTTCATCAATCAAATCTATCGCTTTATCTGGCAATTGACGGTCGCTGATATAACGATGAGAAAGTGTTGCCGCAGCAACAATCGCAGGGTCAGTGATTTCTACCGTATGATGCAGTTCGTAGCGCTCTTTTAATCCACGTAAAATCGCTATGGTGTCTTCTACGCTTGGTTCTTCAACCAATACTTTTTGGAAGCGGCGTTCCAACGCTGCATCTTTTTCAATGTACTGACGATACTCATCAAGTGTTGTCGCACCGACACAATGAAGCTCACCACGAGCAAGCGCAGGCTTAAGCATATTACCGGCATCCATTGCACCATCACTTTTACCAGCTCCCACCATAGTATGGATTTCGTCAATAAATAGAATAACCTGCCCTTCTTCTTTGGCAAGTTCGTTGAGAACTGACTTGAGACGTTCTTCAAATTCACCGCGGTACTTTGCACCGGCTACAAGCGCGCCCATATCGAGTGATAATACACGCTTATTTTTCAGCCCTTCAGGCACTTCACCATTAATAATACGTTGTGCGAGCCCTTCCGCAATCGCCGTTTTACCCACCCCTGGTTCACCAATGAGTACGGGGTTATTTTTAGTACGGCGCTGTAATACTTGAATCGTACGGCGAATTTCTTCATCGCGACCTATTACAGGATCAAGTTTACCTAACTCGGCGCGTTCAGTTAAATCTACGGTAAATTTCTCAAGCGCTTGGCGGGTATCTTCGGCATTTGGGCTATCAACTTTTTGGCCACCACGAATCGCGCTTATTGCGGTTTCAATCTTGTTTTGCGTTAAACCAAATTGCTTAAATAAAGTGCCCAGCGGCCCTTTATCTTCACAGGCAACTAAAATGAAGATCTCGCTAGAAATATAGGAGTCTTTGCGTTTTTGTGCGTACTTATCACATAAGTTCAGCAAGTTAGCCATATTATGTGACAACTGAACATCACCGCCCACACCGTCAACTTTAAATAACTTGTCGATTTCCGCAGACACTTTGGTCATCATTTCATCGGCATTAACACCTGCTTGTGCCAACAATGCTCGTACGCTTGAACCGGTTTGCGTAAGCAAGCTATACATTAAATGAATTGGCTCAATAAACTGATGGTCGCGGCCTAGTGCCAATGATTGCGCATCAGCAAGTGCAGCTTGAAATTTGCTAGTAAAACGATCTAATCGCATGCTTGATACCCTTAAAAAACTTAACTGTAATTATAAATGGGTATAAATTTTTTTAAGATCAAGAGAAAGGTAAAAATAGGTTAAAAATAATTACACAAAAAGTAAGGTCAATCAGCAATATAAATTATGTGTGCATTACGACCAGTGACGCCGTCGCGACGGTAGGAAAAAAATAAATTTTGTTGCGTGACGGTGCAGTATTCACCACCTGATATTGAGCTAACACCTTGCTTTTCAAGTACAATACGTGCCAACTGATAAATATTCGCAAGGTACTTATTAGGCTTGCCATCAATCGGCTGAAAACAGCTAATAGCGCCTTCATTCTTGTTACAAAACGCACTCTTTACGTCATCACCTACTTCAAATTTTTGCGGTCCAATTGCTGCACCTAAATACGCAATCAATTGGCTCGATTTAAAACAATTGAGTGTATTTTCAATCACGCCATTTAATAAGCCACGCCAACCGGCATGAATTACCGCCACTTCATCACCCTGCTTTGAGCACACAAATACAGGCAAGCAATCTGCCGTCATAATCGCCAAAGGTTGATTCACCTGTTGCGTGTAAAGTGCATCAGCGTCATACAATTGATTTGCATCAGTTTGCGCATCAACACACACCACGCGAACACTGTGCGTTTGCGATAACCAAAAAGGGGCTTGTGGTAACAGGGCTGTTAAACGTTTGCGGTTTTCTGCTACATCTAGCGGGTTGTCATTTACGTGCTGCGCCAGATTTAACGACGCAAACGGCGCTTTTGAAACGCCGCCTTGTCGTGTTGTGGAAAAGGCAATCACCCTGTTCGGTACTTGCCACTTTGCTACAAGCGTGTCCACTAGTACCCAATATTAGGGTTAGCTTTGGTATCTTGACGAAGCGCTTCTTTTAATAACTTCATATCGTCTGGAATCGGCGCTTGCCAACTCATCAATTCACCGGTAATTGGATGTTCAAGCTCCAATTTTACCGCGTGTAGTGCTTGACGTTTAAAGTTGCGAAGCACTTCAATAAACTCTGGAGTCGCATTTTTAGGCGGACGAGGTCTGCCGTGATATAGCGGATCACCAATCAAAGCATGATTTAAGTGCGCCATATGCACACGGATTTGGTGCGTACGTCCGGTTTCAAGTCGCAAACGTAAGCGCGTGTGCGCTCTGAATTTTTCTGCCACACGGTAATGCGTTACAGCAGGTTTGCCAAATTCAGTTACCGCCATGTGCGTACGTTTTGTATGGTGACGACCAATTGGCGCATCTACCATGCCACCTGCGGTCATTGTGCCATTACAAATCGCCTCGTATTCACGCGTAAAGTTGCGTCTTGCTTGCAAGTTAGCAACTAAATGGGTCTGTGCTGGTACTGTTTTAGCTATCACCATCAAACCCGTGGTGTCTTTATCAAGACGATGCACAATACCGGCACGCGGTACAGAGTCGATATCAGGATAATCGTGCAGCAACGCGTTAAGCATAGTGCCATCAGGGTTGCCGGCACCGGGGTGCACAACTAAGCCGGCAGGTTTGTTAACAACTAAAATATGATCGTCTTCATACACTTTATCGAGGTCGATTTGTTGTGCTTCAAACACCACTTCGGTTTCGAGTTCAGCATGGATTTCAATCTGCTCATATCCCATTAATTTTTCACGCGGCACGTTACGTACCTCACCATCGACCTTTACCATATTGTCGAGGATCCAGTTTTTAATTCGCGAACGCGAATAATCTGGGAACATTTTTGCTAAAACTTGGTCTAGACGTTTACCGCCCAGTTCAATTGGTACTTCAGCTGATAATGTAATTTGCTCTGCCATTGTTCCGCTTAATTATGTAAAATCCAATGCAAGCTATTGCTTACTCGGTTAGAATCGCTAATATGCATAGTTTACTCGGTTTTGCTGACTGAGCCTAGGGTGGAATCCCAAACAAGATAATAAAAAGGTGTATTTTAATGACAAACGTAGTTGGGAAGCGTTCGCTTAGTAAACGTTCATTAGCGCTAGCGCTTGCAATCTCAGTGTTATCAGCATGTTCTTCAGCGCCGGACGAAGAAGACATTCAAAGAGTTCCGAATAAATCGCCACAGGCACTTTATCAAGATGCCAAAGAAACGCTTGATTCAGGTTTATATGTACGCGCAATCGAGTTACTAAGCGCGATTGACTCACGCTACCCATTTGGACCGCTATCAAAACAAGTTCAGATGGACCTTATTTACGCCTATTATCAATCAAATAATACCGAACAGGCTACGGCAACCATTGACCGTTTTATTAAATTAAACCCAAATCACAAAGATTTAGATTACATGTATTACATGCGTGGTTTAGTAAATATTAAAGCTCATGAAAACGCATTCCAAGAGTATTTTGGTATTGATCGCGCTGATCGCGACACCAAGCGCACACGAATCGCATACGAAGATTTTGCTACGCTTGTTAAAAATTACCCTGACAGTAAATACACTACCGAAGCCAAAAAACGCATGGCGTGGCTGCTTAATAAAATGGCACGTTACGAGCTAAAAGTGGCAAACTATTATTATGATCGTGAGGCATACCTTGCGGCGGCAAACCGCTGTAAGTATGTAGTAGAGCACTTTTCAAAAAGCAGTTATACCAAACAAGCCCTTGAGCTAATGGTAAAAAGCTACGATAAGCTTGGGCTGAGTGAGTTAAAAAATAATGCACAAGCCGTGCTAGATGCAAACAAATAAACGTGCACTTGGTATGCAAAAAAGGGGCTAGTTCAGTCCCTTTTTTATGTTTAAAAGCTTAAAAAAATAAGTTTATATAGCAGCTTCGTCTTCTTCTTTTGTACGAATACGTACCACGCGCTCAATATCAGAAACGAATATCTTACCATCACCAATTTTGCCTGTTTGCGCCGTTTCTACAATAACATCAACGGCACGGTCTACATCTTCATCGGCAAGTACAATATCTAATTTTACTTTCGGTAAAAAGTCCACCATGTACTCGGCGCCGCGATACAGTTCGGTATGCCCTTTTTGCCTACCAAAACCTTTCACCTCGCATACCGTCATACCTGTGATGCCGATTTCTGACAGCGCTTCACGAACGTCATCGAGTTTAAATGGTTTGATGATTGCTTCTATTTTTTTCATAGATATGTTTCCAATATGCTTAATGCCACCATTCTATCGCGTTAACTAATCAATTCAAGGTATTTACTTATAGACATATTGGTAATTATTTTCATCAATATAAATAACTGTTCTAAAAGAATTATACAATCTACTAGTCTGGATTTTTCAAAAGCGTATAATTACTAAAGGAGGTACAAAATATGAAATATGTACAACAAGGTGTCACGTTACTTGAAGTCATGATCGCTGTTGCTATTTTAGGCATAGTAGCAGCAATAGCACTACCGAATTTAGGCTCAGTCATGGAATCAGATCGTGCCGATAATTTTATTACCGAATTTAGCAGAACAATCAAATACGCTCGAGCAAAAGCTACAACTACAGATGAGTTTGTCGTAATTTGCCCTATAGCAAACCCGAATGGCGGAGGGGGTTGCTCTTCTGATTGGAAGAACAATCCAATAGTTGCTTTTGTTGATAAAGAACAAGATTTTAACTTGAATACAGATACAGATCTTCTGATTAGAACTATGTCATTGCCCAACTCTCTCGACAATGTGATTCAAGGTAAAGGCACTACTGCAATTACCATTGATGGTCAAGGTAGAGTAAACCAAGAACATCAGTTTGTAATTTGCCCAAATGGAAACAATGACAATACGTCAGCACTTCAAATAAGTTTATCGGGTAATACTTGGAAATTAGGACGTAATGTATTAACTTGCGGCACCGTATAATTATACTACCCTTGTAGATACAATTTAATATTTATTAAGGCTTCAAGGATGAAGCATTATACGGATGGTTATTCCCTTGTAGAGGTATTAGTGTCAGTTGCTTTAATCGGCACATTAGCAAGTCTTACTCTACCTAATTTATCTCGCGTTGCAGCCCAAAACCGCCTAGATAGTTCAATGTATACTATTTTAAAAACGATGCATTTAGCTAGAGCTGTGGCAGTATCTAATTCAACCTATGTGACAACTTGTCCCCTTATATCTGGAAGCTGTACAAAAAGTTGGAACAATAAAATTTTTACTTTTAACGATTTAAACGCGAATTTATCTTTGGATGAAAACGAACAAATAATAAAAGTCCTAGATAAAATCAATATTAACGATGAGCTTTCCTACCCTCGCCAAGCCATAACATATAGACCAAATGGTTCAATCAGTTTTATGCAATCAGGCAGCTTCATTTACTGTAATAAAACTTACCCTCGTCTAACTGGTAACCAAATCACAGTTAGTCAAGTAGGTCGAGTGCGTATTCGAGACTCTGATAGGTGTACAACTCCTGATTTATAGCGCACAAAACTCCTATTAATTGAAGCACTAATAATTCATTAACAGTATATTCTCCCTTTAAAATTAAATAATGCCAACATGTTCGAGTAACACAAAAAAGCACCCCGCTGGGTGCTTTTTATTTAACATCTTCCATCCTGAGTCAGAATAACATTTTACCTGTTCCAGCAGGTTGCATCGCCACCTGAACCGCTTGATGTTTTTTGACCCAAATCATCAATCTTAAAACTGGAGCATTCAGGGTCTTTTGTGGCAGGATAATCAAGCGGACTAGCTGTTACAGAAAATGCAGTTCCGTCAGAAGTAAGCGTAAGAGTAAATAGCCCCGAATCGCTTTTATCTGACACTCCCAAATCACTTAGTGCTGACGTATATCTATGGTTATCTGCGAAAAACTGCTCTTGCCTACTTGCGATGTCTAAAAGAGAAGTCATTGCCTCTGCACGCGAGCCTTTGTAAAGGTAATTAACGTAAGAAGGATATGCAAGAGCTGATAAAAACCCTATTATTCCAACTACTATTATCACTTCAATCAAAGTAAAGCCTTCGTGTTTTTTCATTACTAATTAACCTTGTTACTTGTTTCACGATACATGTAGCTGCGATGTGTTTTAAAACCAGCAAAGCCACTTGTTAAATTAATCTTACAATTTTCACCATTTTCGTCGCAAACGAGTTCTGGGACAGCACTGTCATTAATCGATTTCGCCTTTATAATGCCTGAATTGTTTTCACCTGCTCCAATACCAATAAGCAAGAACTGAGACTTTTCGTCACCATCCTCAGAAAAAACTAATTCTGGTGTAGGAGGAATACTATCGCCCGTTTCAGTGTATGTATCCTTGTATACATTAACTGCATAGTGTAAATGAAGTGCATATAAACGGCCAGTGCCACCAGTTAGCGAACATTCATCTGTATTTGGAGAACCAGCCATAAAAGTCGGAAAATAAGCAACTCCTCCAATTATCGCTGGCTTAGCTAAAGCTTTTTCACCCATTCCAGATAGTGCATATTTCCATCCACTATACTTTGCTAACTCAGCTTCTTTAGCAATAAAGTCATCTGGTGCTGATGTTAAGCTACCAAATGTCGATGTATCAATCGCCATTAAATCATCCGAGTCAATACTCGCTGGCGGATTAGATTTAAATGATTCTGTAATAACATTGATGTCTCGCATCATGTACAAACTATCATTACTGGACTGATCTAAAGGACTAGTTCTATCACCACTACCTATTACTACAGCTTCAAATGGAACTATCATACGTGTTGCACTAACGACTTGGTTATCAGTTCTAAAGGTTGTCACCCTGCTGTAATAACTGCGTGCAACCTCTGGTTGATAAAAGAATTTACCTGGCAAGCTAGCGAATTCAAATGCAGACCAATCAGAGGTGTTAGAGCCAGCTAAATCGATACGCCAAACTTTACCACCGGTATCCGCTGCGTATAGCCTATCTGTGTATCCATCATAATCTGAATCCAACGTCGCAATTCTTCCAACAATACTGTCATTGCCGTCAAATGAAATGTCATCAGTGCTCCATACCTCATTACCTGTTTCAGCATCTACAATGTATACACCAGCTCCAACAGTATTGCTGGCACCATTTTCAAATTGCTCCTTATCATAGCCTGCACCAAATACTAACAATGGTTTTTCTGCGTAGGATGGTAAATTTATATAAATCACCCTAGGTTGAGACCAGGTTTGCCCTAAATTAGGATAATCAGATGCCCCCTTGGCCCAGAGTAGCTTCGGATTCTGGCGGTCGGAAATATCTAACGCATAATAAGTGCTACCGCCTCTTCGCATCCCCATAAATGCCCAAACTTTTTCTGTTGAGTTAACTTTACCGTCACCATTAGCATCATCATGATAGATAGTCGGTGTTAGATCCATTCCATACAACTTACCTGGAATATTATCTCTTAAGCCAGGTTGAATACTAAACAACTCAGAAGGAATAAATGACCAAACTTCCGTTGCTTTAGTTTCACTAGTATCTTCAAAAAAATGGACAAAGCCAGCATTAGTACCAAACAGTAAATATGTCGAGTCATTACTGTCATTGCCCGCAGTGCCATATGTAATGGCCGCAGGCTTTGAATGAAGTGCATCTCCTAATATATGGTCACGTAAAGCGACTTCACCTTCTTCATTTTTTTCAATGCCCCTCATCCAATCCATCATGTCTTTGGCTTCCTGATCAGTAGCACTGCTACCAGAATAATCTTTGAGTGCAACCTTTATCTTCGCTAGAACAGTTGTATTTTCGCTACTGAAATCCCCCAAGTCCGTGAATATTTTTCGTTGAACAGGATTTGTAATTTGCTCATCTAATCCACCTAACATTACATTACTGCCATCTTTGGAAGGAACATCTCCTTCGCTCGGCTCATAATCGCGCCAAAATGTTTTAGCCTCTTTATCTATTTCACCTTTGCTATTAATTGCGTTCTTATTGTCCTGATCAACAATATTGTATCCATTAATTTTCAGCTTTTTAATGTTACCATTCCAACGAGATGAACCTAACGGCGAAAACAGTGAGTAATAAACATACTCTTTCGTTCGAGTGCTATCACTCTGACTCGCTGCAACGGATGGAGATGTAAAGTTACCCGATACTTCAACTATTTTCCGCAATGTTGCCTTTAAGTTCGTGTTTAACTGAGTCGGATCGCTGGTATCATAATAATCACCATCTCCTTTTTTAGCCGCGGCCTCTAGCATCCCTTGACCTTTCTCGCTCATACCGTTACCAAAACCAATAGTGAAAGTTTTAATATTATTTGTTTTTTGGTCTTTTGAGTAAACATCGTTATTCGCCATAAATTCAGCAATTCGTGGAAAATGCTGATACATTGCGGCTAGAGTATATACGTTTCCATTTTTGTCTGTGTATGTTGCATCTGTGTAACTGGCATCCGGTAACAGACCTTGTATTGAAGCAGCAGCATTGTGATAGTTACCGCTTGAACTAGGATCACCATCGGTCATCATAATGAAGTATGCATCATTATCACAACGTGGTTGATAACTTCCGTTTGGGCCTGTTAGATTTGCAAAAGGGGAAATGTAATACCCGTCTTTTTCTATCGATTTGTCACGTTCGCTGTCTAAATACCCTCTTTCAAACACGGGGCCACCACTAAAGTAACTATATGCTTGATAAGCTGAATCTGTTATCGGCGTACCACCAGAGCCATCTAAGTTGTTGACGATTGTTTTTAAGTCAGCTTTTGATTTCTTTCCAATTCCCGCAACTATATAGCTAACATAACTATCAAAAATACCAATACCGAATTCAACATCTTTTGAATCTTCAATAACACTAGTTACTGCTTCTTTGGCGACCTGTAAACGACTTGCAGGACATTCTTTATAGGTAGCATTATAACCATCACGACATTTAAAAACGCTTCCATTTACTGTTTTACTAACGCAATCAATTGTATTGTTATAAAAGTCACGACATCTATTACCGTTAACTGACGAGTATTGCATACTGCCTGAAGTATCAAACATCAACATTACTCTCGCTTTCTCTTTCTCTTGTAAAAGTGCATTAATGTATAGCTCAATGTCCTCTGCAAACGCGTTCGGACTCAAACAAAGAATAGAAATAAGAAAACAAACTAAAACTCTCATTTTCGTATACGATTTAGCTATCATTTTAAGAACCTCCCATCATTTCTTGTTCAATACCCGTATTTAGTGTCATCGTATGTTTATTCCCTTTACCATAACTTTTTGAAGTAATTAACTTTAAGTAATTACATTTCATCCTTGGTGTTGGCGCAAAACGTGGCGGACAATCTAATAAATCCGATACAGTACTGTTATTTTCATTAACCATTACAATGTTAGACCCCGATGTAGAGAGCGTGATGGACTCTGACGGATAAGCTCTTTTCTTCATTAGAAATCTATTGCCCGACTTTTTCGCCAATTCATCTTTAATGGCCTCTTCAGTATTACCTCGTGCGACTGACTCTGTCATATAGCTTTCCTGCGTAGCGATAATCATCTTACTATCGAGAGCACTGCCACTCATAACGCTAACAGCTATTCCTGATACCATTAAAATCATTAATATTGCACCAACAAGAACAACACCCTTTTGTTTATTTAAATTGCCCATTGATCTGTCCCCACATTTACTAAGCGTACAGTTGATGTTAATAGTTTACGTCTGAAGTTATCATCAAAGCTTAACCTTCTTGTATGTTCGCCTTCTCCACCCAAGATAAAAGTCTGACTTCCTGGAGGATTATCTCTATCCTCTTCAAGCGTTCTAACAAGTATAAAAATTTGAACACTGGTAACGACTGCGTTTTGTTGGTCCCAGTCAGTCTGAGACATTTGTGATGATGTTTTATACATATCCACACGTGAATCACTATTTGTGTCTAAACCAAACAAAAAACGAATATTTTCAACTCCTTCCATCACTGTTTCAGAAATCATCTCTCCATTTGAGAGACGCATTCGCCTTAATGTCGGTACTTCTACAGCTTTACCATTAAGTGTGTATGACTGATCCTGAACAAAATATACATTGTGTGCATACTCCCAAACTTTTGCATTCCCACTGGTGCTCAGCCCGCCTCCAGTCCCTCTTAAAAAACGTGCCGTTTGGGGAGTGCCAATAAAGTAAGTATTTGAAGAAACAGTGGCTCCAGTAACTTCTTCACCCAAAACACGCTTAACTTGAAGAATATCACTACCCGAAGTTGGACTACTTATACAACTTAGTTCATTTGATGACTCTGCTTCTTTTGAATAAAATACTTTAAAAGCAGAATTGGAACCCAATTCTGGAAATGTTCCATTGTTAACACCTTCGAAGCAATCGTCTGATGGAGAGCTCGGAGGAGCATTAGTTAGAAAAGAAGCATTGGGTGTAAGCAAAAAATTCCCCCAAAAGCCGGCTAACTCGATATCTCTTTTTAATATATCCATAGCCAGTCTACCTGACTCCTGGAGCTCTCCCATATCTAAAGTATCGGAAGTACTCATCTTCATGCCCATATAAGTGAACATGACACCGGCAAGCACAAAACCACCGACAAACAAAGAAAGTAGCAATTCAAGCATTGTAAAACCTAGCTGGTTTTGTAAGTTACTTTTGGTCATTATCAAGCCTCCCTCATAAACACATAACTATCCAATACAACAGTTCTACGGTTTGAAATCGTCCCACACTGAATATCTTTATTTGTAGCTTCAGTTAGTTTTTGTCGTCCTTGCCAAGCCACCACTACTCTGAGAAAAACACCATTGTCATCCGCCGTAGGTCTAATACATACAGTGCCATTTGCAAGTGTTCCTGTGTTATCTGCAACACGTAACGCTTTTTGCCATTGAGAAAGATCATATTCTGCAATATCACTCGAAGAACAACGTATATTTAAACAATTTTTCGACACAGGTGTATTTTTATAACTAAAAGTTTTACTATAGTTAACTACGATATCTGCTGTGTCGTTCGCTCTAATTCTTTCCATTATATCGTTAGCGAGCGCCAACGCTGCACTACGTTGGTTAGCATCGTAACTGGCCTGCTTTGCATTAGTTTGCAACGCTACAGTGCCAAGTAAACCCACTGTCAAAATAATAAAAGCTACAAGCACTTCAATAAGTGTGAAGCCTTTGTTTGCTTGTTGCCTTGGTAATGAGGAAAAAGGTGACGAGTTTGCTCTCATTTTTCATTCATCCTTTAAGCTGAAAATTTTCTAGCTTAATAATCGCTGAACGAAATATGAAACTCAATTAACAGGGTGTTAACGGTTAAGATTTCAGATAAACGGTAGTTATTGCTGAATTAGCTGTTTAATATGCGGCCACTCGCGTCTGCTAACTTCTACTTTTTCATTAAAATCTAATAGTTTAAGCCAGTGCTTGTTGTGATCTTGGCCAATTTCGGTCAAGTAGCTTTGATTAACAATTGTGTTGCGGTGCACTCTCACAAAGTAAGATTCAAATTCTGATAAGAGTTTTTTTAACGAACCTTCAATTAATACGCTTGTATTTGGCGTAATGACACGCAAGTATTTATCTTCCGAACGAACGAGTCGAACATCTGATACCAACACACTTTTGTGAATTCCACCTTCGATGTACTCAATAGCGGCCTGCTGCTTTAAAGCAGTTTGCGCGCGATGTGAAATTTTCAGACCATCTATCGCTTTTGCAAGTGCAACTTCATCAATCGGTTTAACTAAATATCCTTGCGGTGCTACCGCAAACGCAGGAAGCGCTTTATCTGGGTAAGCGGTGATAAAAATAATCGCGGGCGGTGGGTTAAATTCTTTCAATTTTTCAGCAAGTTCTATCCCTGATAATCCAGGCATTTCGATATCAAGCAATGCTAAATCTGGCACTAAGTCGCTACACGCCAGTAACGCCTGCTCAGCGTTTTCCGCAAGCGACATTATGTTAAAGTCTGGTCTTAATTTTTGCAGTAAACGTGCGATCCGCGCGCGCGCTAACGGTTCATCATCAACAATTAATACATTCATTGCTATCTCGGGATCACCAACTTAGTGCGAAAACTATCGCCTTGAACAAAATGAGTCAATTTTGCCCGTTTACCAAAATACATTTGCAGCCGCTCTTTAATATTCTCTACCGCAATACCATTGCTAGGCCTCGATTTAGATGCTTCAGGCAAGTACGGATTATCGACAATGAGCGACACTGAACTGTTACTTACTAATAATTGCACTGAAATATGCGATGAACTCACACTTGGCTCAACGCCATGGCAAATCGCATTTTCTAAAAGAGGCTGAATAGTCAACGCAGGTATTTTAAGTTCAGGTAAGTGCTCTGGAATTTGCCAATCAACGGTTAATCTATCACCAAAGCGCCAAGACTCAACTAGCATATATTGTTGGGCTAATAATACGTCTTTTTCAAGTAAAATCGCTTCATCGCAATGCATTGCAGCACGGGATAAGTCTGCCAGCGCTAAAATTGTTTTTTCAGCATCTTGTGCATCGTGATACACCAATTCAGCTGCCATATTAAGACTGTTAAACAAAAAGTGTGGTCTGATCCGAGCTTGTAACGAACTTAACTGCGCCTTAGTGGCGACTTGTTCTGAATGGCTGCGCTCTGCATGCATAATGCTAAATTGCGCGTAAAGCATTGCGATTATAAACGCGATAAGCAAATTTCGTGTTAAAAATTCGAGCAGCGAAATGTCATCTAAAATCTCAAACGAATAAACAAAGTAGCTGGTTGCAACTGTAAAACCGCATATAAGTAGGACTAGTACAATAAGTTGCTGCTGATAACTTGCTTTTTGCAACTGACTTTTAAGCAAATAAATTGACGTTAAACTGGTGAGTGAAACAAAATGAATAAACAGACTAACGGGTGCGAGGGCAATCCAAGGGTCGCGGTGAATAAGAGGTGAGAAGGTTAAAATAACGGCCAACAGTTGGCCGACAATAATTACTGCTAACAGTGCGCGGTCATTAAGTAAGCTTGCTAATAAATCGCCTTTAATTTGATTCATCGAAATCATTAGCAAGCCTTGTCGTTATCTCAATTCAGCAGGTACCGCAAAGATGATATTTTCTTCTTCACCTGGGTTTTCAATTGCTTCTGTGCCACCCCATGCTTTAAGTTGGTCTACCACTTGTTGCACCAAGACTTCTGGTGCAGATGCTCCTGCTGTTACACCGACACTCGTTACACCTTCAAACCAGACTTGTTCCATTACGCTTGCATCATCAATTAAGTGTGCAGGTGTTCCTACTTTTGCACTTAACTCACGTAAACGATTTGAGTTAGAACTGTTTTTAGCGCCAACCACTAATACTAAATCACTCTTATCGGCTAAATCACGCACCGCATCTTGGCGATTTTGTGTTGCATAGCAAATATCGTCTTTACGCGGACCATGAATGTTTGGGAATTTTACTCGCAGCGCATCAATCACATCAGCAGTATCATCCACCGACAGTGTTGTTTGGCTACAGTAGAACAAGTTATCCGCATCTTTCACTGAAAGTGTTGCTACATCTTCTGGTGTTTCCACCAAGTAAATGCCGCCGTCATCATTGTCGTACTGACCCATAGTACCTTCCACCTCTGGGTGACCATGGTGACCAATTAACACACATTCTGTGCCTTTGCGGCTAGCGCGTGTTACTTCCATATGCACTTTTGTGACAAGTGGACAGGTTGCATCAAACACTTTAAGCTCGCGACGTTTAGCCTCTTTGCGTACCGCTTGCGATACGCCGTGAGCGCTAAAAATAACAATGTTATCGTCAGGTACCTGGTGCAATTCTTCAACAAAAATTGCACCGCGATCCTTAAGACGATTAACCACATATTTGTTATGCACAACTTCGTGACGCACGTAAATAGGCGGCTTAAATAAGTCTAAAGCACGTTCAACAATGCTAATCGCTCTATCAACCCCTGCGCAAAAGCCACGAGGGTTTGCTAACAAAATTTTCATTAATTTCGCACTTCTAAAATTTCAACTTCAAACTCAACCTGTTGTCCCGCTAATGGATGATTAAAATCAACCGTTACAGAGTCACCCGCCACTTCGCGAATTAAACCAGGAAGGTCGGTGCCATCAGGTTGTGTAAACGCGATAATTGCGCCTACTTCAGCCGGTGTATCTGAACCAAATTTACTGCGGTCAACATAGTAAACATTATCAGGATTAGGCATACCAAATGCATCTTCTGGCGCCAGCGTAAAGCTTTTTTCATCGCCTGCGCATAAGCCTAGCAAACACTTTTCAAAATTTGCAGTTAAGCTACCATCACCCATCACTAATTTAGCTGGTTTGTTATGAACTTTCGTTGAATCGGCAGCTGAGCCATCTTCTAATTTGATTGAAAAGTGAAAAATTACTTCTGAGTTTTCACCAATCTTTAAATCTGTCATTTATCGCTCTCTTTTTGCTCAAAAAACGCATCAAGTAACAGCAACGCTGCGCCAATGCTGATTGCAACATCAGCAATATTAAACACAGGGAAATCATATTGCTGGTAATATACATGTAGAAAGTCTATTACGTATCCATGTACTAAGCGATCAATCAAATTACCAATTGCACCTGCTAACACTAATGCGTACGCACTGCATAGTAATTTGTTAGTTGCTGGTAATTTTTTTAGCCAATAAATCAGCAGTACACTGATCGTCACTGCGATTATACTAAAAAAGTATTTTTGCCAGCCACCCGCTTCGCTTAAAAAGCTAAATGCAGCACCATAGTTGTGCACATAAGTGAAATTAAATACTGGCAGAATATCAATTGTTTGGTAGAGAGACATTTCTGTGCTCACTATCCATTTAGTAATCTGGTCTAGTGCCAGCAAAGTGATACTGAGCACTAACCAAATTAGGCCACTACGTCCTTTTAACACACAAATCCCCTATGCAAATTGACGAACTTCACCTTCGCCATCTACGTTGGTTACACAGCGGCCACAAATATCTTTGTGTTCTTCGTGAGTGCCTACATCATCGCAGTAATGCCAACAGCGCTCACACTTTTCTGCTGATGTTGCTGCTACCGAAATAAACAAACCGTCAATTTCGCTTGCAACCGCATCTGCTGGACGGTTTTCTTTATTTTCAACAGCAGCTTTTGAAGTAAGCAATACGAAGCGTAACTCATCGCCAAGCGCATTCAATTGCGCTTCAAGCTCAGCTCCCACATACAAGGTAACTTCTGCTTGCAATGTTGCGCCGATTTTCTCTTCTTTACGTGCAGCTTCAAGTACTTTGTTTACCTCGGCGCGCACTTCTAAGAGTTGCTGCCAGAAAGCATTATCTAGCTTAGCTGAATCTGCTTTCACCAGACCTTGGTACCATTCGCCTGTAAATACAAACTCATCACGCTTACCTGGTAGTACTTGCCAGATTTCTTGCGCTGTGAAGCTCATGATCGGTGCCATCCAGCGCGTCATTGCTTCAGCAATATGGTAAAGCGCAGTTTGACATGAACGACGTGCAACACTGTCAGCTTTTGCTGTGTACTGACGGTCTTTAATGACATCTAAGTAGAATGAACCAAGTTCAACGGTACAGAAGTTCATTAGCTTTTGTGTTACTACCAGCATTTGATATTCATCGTATGCTGCAACTAGCTCGTCTTGTAATACAGCGGCACGGTCTAAGATCCAACGATCAAGAGCAACCATTTCATCTGCTGCAACCATATCTGTTTCTGGATTAAAACCATTTAGATTCGCTAACAAGTAACGTGCAGTATTACGGATACGGCGGTAACGATCTGCTGAACGTTTGAAGATTTCGTCTGAAACTGTCATCTCTGCTGTGTAATCAGTAGACGCAACCCATAAACGTAGGATATCTGCACCCATTTTGTTCATGATATCTTGCGGCGAAATTACGTTACCCAATGACTTCGACATCTTGCGACCATTTTGGTCAACTGTAAAACCATGTGTAAGCACTTGCTTATATGGTGCGTGACCATTAATCGCAACTGATGTCATCATTGACGACATAAACCAACCACGGTGTTGGTCAGAACCTTCAAGATATAAATCAGCAGGACCTGTTAGTTCTTCACGAGCATCGACAACACATGCGTGTGTTACACCTGAATCAAACCAAACATCTAACGTGTCTTGTACTTTTACGTATTGCTCTGCGTCTTCAGCACTTAATAGCTCAGTTACTTCTAAGTCATACCAAGCTTGAATACCCTTTTCTTCCACCTTTGCAGCAACTTGCTCGATAAGCTCGGCAGTATTCGGGTGTAGGCTACCAGTATCTTTATCAACAAATAGTGCAATTGGCACACCCCACGTACGCTGACGTGAAATACACCAATCTGGGCGGCCTTCAACCATGTTCGCAATGCGGCTTTCGCCCCACTCTGGTAGCCACTGAGTCTTTTTGATTTCGTTTAATGAATCTTGACGTAAATTAGCCTGATCCATACTAACGAACCACTGCGGCGTTGCACGGAAAATAATTGGCGTTTTATGACGCCAGCAATGCGGGTAACTGTGATTAAGTGCATGATGATGCATTAATGCGCCTTTCTCAGTTAATACGTCAATTACGCTCGCATTCGCTTTAAATACATGTTGGCCTGCAAATAGTTCAGTATCAGGTAAATACACACCATTTGCACCCACAGGGTTAGCTACTTCTAAGTTATATTGCTGACCCACCACAAAGTCTTCTTGACCGTGGCCAGGTGCTGTGTGAACCGCGCCCGTACCAGAATCAGTAGTTACGTGCTCGCCTAAAATCACAGGAACCGTAAAATCGTAGAATGGGTGATTTGTTTGCAATAATTCAAGGTCTGAACCTTGACAATAACCAAGTGCATGGAACTTATCCACGCCGTAACGATCCATTGCATCTTTAACAAGATCAGATGCTAATACTAAACGCTGTTTACCTTGTTCAGTTTCAATTTGCACTAAGCTGTACTCAAGACCTTCATGCACTGCAACTGCACGGTTAGCAGGCAGTGTCCAAGGTGTAGTAGTCCAAATAACAATGCTAATATCGCCTTCACCTTCATGACCATCAGCTAAATTAAATTTAGAGATAAGTGCTGCTTCATCAACAAAAGTAAACTTAACGTCAATTGCAGGTGATTGCTTATCTTGGTATTCAACTTCTGCTTCAGCAAGTGCCGAACCACAATCAGTACACCAATGAACTGGCTTAGACCCTTTATGAAGGTGACCGTTTTTAATAATACGGCCTAATACGCGAATCGCGTTTGCTTCAAAGTCGAAGTTCATTGTTAAATAAGGCTTGTCCCAATCACCGAATACGCCAAGGCGTTTAAAGTCTGCCTTTTGCCCTTCAACTTGCTTTTTAGCGTAGTCGCGGCACTTTTCGCGGAATTCGGCAACAGACACTTTTTTACCTGGCTTGCCTACTTTCTTTTCTACTTGTAGCTCAATTGGTAAACCGTGGCAGTCCCAACCTGGAACATACGGTGCATCAAAGCCTGAAAGCGTCTTAGACTTAATAATAATGTCTTTAAGAATTTTATTTACAGAGTGACCTAGGTGAATATTGCCATTCGCATACGGAGGGCCGTCGTGCAAAATGAAAGATTTCTTGCCTTTCTTAGCGGTGCGAATTTGACCATATAAGTCTTTTTCGTACCAAGATTTAAGCATTTGTGGTTCGCGTTTTGCTAAGTTACCACGCATTGGAAACTCAGTTTCCGGCAAATTTAAGGTATGTTTGTAGTCGCTCATTTAATTCTACTTTCCGTATCGGCTACTAAATTAAATCAAAATAGGCTTTTGCATCGTCAACATCACGCGAAATTTGCGCTGTTAACTGGGCAAAGCTATCAAACTTTATTTCATCTCGAAGTTTATGCACAGGTGCAACTTCGATAATCTGACCATAAAGGTCACAATTAAAATCAAAAAGGTGCGCTTCTAAAAGGGTGCGCTTGCCATTAAATGTTGGCTTAGTGCCAATATTAGCAACCCCGTAATAAATCTTACTTGCTACTGTGACTTGTACACAGTACACACCACTTAACGGACTAACTTGTCGTTTAAGCGGAATATTTGCCGTCGGAAAGCCTAGTTCTCGACCCTTCTTCCAGCCATGTACCACTTTACCTATAACACTGTAAGTTCGGCCTAGCATTTCGTTTGCCAAGTGAATATCACCTTGGCTCAATGCTAAGCGAATTGCAGTGCTACTCACGCGACAATCTTTTTGTCGCAAGCTTGCGGTACTTTTTACGTTAAAGCCATGCGATGCACCGCTTATTTGTAACATTTGATAATTGCCACTGCGGCCTTTACCAAATCGAAAATCATCGCCCACAGTTAACGCTGCTACGCCAAGTTTTTCAACCAGTACGTGCTCAACAAACTCGTCAGCAAATTGATTCGCAAATTTCTCATTAAATTTTATGCAAATAACACGTTCCACCCCTAATTGAGACAATAACGCTAGTTTGTCTCGTAAACGTGTTAAACGTGCTGGTGCATCACTTTTTCTAAAATACTCTTGTGGCTGAGGTTCAAATATCATTACCGTACTGGGCAATTGATATTGTTTTGCATCTTGAATCAGCCCTTTGATAACCGCTTGGTGACCTAAATGCACACCATCGAAATTACCAATGGTTAATACACAGCCTTTATGTTTTGGCCTTATATTGTGTATACCGCGGATTAACTCCATTACGTACTAGCAAACCTCAAAAAAAGTGAATTAAAATTTAAGCGCCCGATTATAGACTTTTTTTACTCGATTATCAGTTAATATTTTTTATTTGTCTGAATCGCACACCCATGAGCACAAGCAATAAAAAATAAACAACTACTGCGACCACGATAAATCCACTTAACAAAGCTACTTGTTGCATAAAACCTTGCTGCTGCCATGGGAAATAGTGCTGTAATTGAGAAACAGCTAAAAACATTAAAATACTGGCTATTAAACACTTAACGAAGAACCATACAGTGGTTTTCGACACCCCATAAACGCCCTGCTTGTGCAAAAAGTAATAGAGTAAAATTGCATTACAGGTAGCAGAAAGCGATGTTGCCAGCGCCAAACCTAAATAGCCAAACATTGGGGCTAGTATTAAATTAAACACCATATTTAATACCATTGCAGCTACGCCAATTTTGGCTGGTGTTTTAGTATTTTGTTTCGCGTAAAAAGCGGGGGCCAACACCTTAATCAACATAAAACTTAACAGGCCAAACGCATACGCGGTAACACCCATTGCCACCTTTTCAATATGATTGCCGCTGGCCATAAATTCCCCGTGACCAAACAATACATTAATAATCAAAGGCGCTAACACTATTAAACCGAAACAGGCAGGAATACCAAGCCAAACAACAAAACGTACGCCCCAGTCGACTGTGGCTTGAAACTGTTTAGGATCATCATTGACATGTAGCTTAGACAAGGTAGGCAAAATAACTGTCGCAATACCAATACCAAATAAGCCAAGTGGAAATTCAATTAAACGGTCAGAATAATAAAGCCAAGCAACTGAGCCGGTAACTAAGAACGATGCAATCACTGTATCTAACAACAAGTTGATTTGGCTTACCGAAACACCAAACATTGCAGGTAACATTAACGTACGCACTTTCTTTACGTTTTTATCGCGCCACGCAAATGTTGGTTTTACCAGCACATTATTTTTTCGTAAAAATGGCAGTTGAAACAAAAGCTGTACTAGGCCACCGATAAACACACCAAGTGCCATAGCAAATGCACCAAACTCAAATTTATCGTGAAAGTAATATGCGCAACCAATAATAGAGATATTTAATAAAACAGGCGTAAAAGCGGCAGCCGAAAACTGGTTGTAGACATTGAGTACTGCGCCAGATAACGCCACAAGACTAACAAAAAACAAATAAGGAAAGGTTAATTTAAGCATTTGACTGAATAGTTCATACTTAAACCCTTCGGCACCGCCAGTAACATATTCGTTGTACCAACCCGGTGCAAATATCGCGGCAACTACACCTGAGCCTAACACCCCGAGCATTGTGACAATTAATAACACCGTACCGAGTGTGCCTGCTGCTTGGGCTACAAATACGCGTACCCCATTGTCGCCGCCTTTTTCTTTTACTTCAGTTAATACGGGTACAAAGGCTTGTGCAAATGCTCCTTCGGCAAAGAGGCGACGTAAAAAGTTGGGGATTTTATTAGCAAATAAAAAAATATCAGCAGCAGCACCTGCGCCAAGTAAATGAGCCGTAACCGCATCGCGAACCAATCCTAAAATACGGGAAATAAAGGTCATTAAACTCACAACCATGCCCGAACGAAATAGGCCTTTTGCCACTGCTCCCCCTACGCTTTAATAACCGACAATAAAATTAAGTTGCTCAGTATGCCACAAACTTCTTATGTGGTGACACACGCGTATGCAGTTTATAACGATAAATTATCGTGTGAAGTACTAGTATTGCTAAGTGCTTATTTGATATACTCCCGCCACTTGTTCGGTTGAGGCAAGCCAGTACAGCAATTAAGCTAAACTAAAGTACAAAAGTCATTGACTTTTGCTCTTAATGTTGGCATATTCCTCGGCCTTTAAATTAAGCTTATTTTAAGATTGTTAGGAGCAAACCTTGGCTAACATCAAGTCTGCAAAAAAACGTGCTATTACGAGCGAAAAGCGTCGTCAGCACAACGCAAGCCGTCGTTCAATGATGCGTACTTTCTTCAAGAAAGTAGTTGCTGAAATCGAAGCGGGTAACAAAGAAGGCGCACAAGCAGCTTTCGAAAAAGTAGTTCCAGTTTTAGACCGTTACGCAACTAAAGGTCTAATTCACAAGAACAAAGCAGCTCGTCACAAGAGCCGTCTTGCTGCAAAAATTAAAGCACTTTAATTAGTACTTTATTTTGCAAATAAAAAAACCGGTTAACACCGGTTTTTTTATGTCTAAAATTTGTATCGCAACTAGATTGCCAACTCAGGCAGTAGCTTCTTCAAAATACCTGCTATCTTTTTTGGTGAAAATGGCTTTACCACAAACCCTTTTGCACCACGTTCAATCGCGTCCTTAACGTTTTCAACCGTCGAGTGCGCCGAAACCATAACCACATTTGCCTCAGGTGAAATCTCGTTAATTGATTTGATCAGCTCTTTACCGTCGCCATCTGGCAATTCAATATCTAAAAAAATCACGTCGTACTGATGGTTTTTAATCTGTTCCAAACACGCTTGTGCAGTTGATGCTTCGTCTATGTTTGCTAAACCAAAATGAATCAAAGTTTGGTGAAGAAAGTTTCTCACTGTCCCTACATCATCTACTATTAAAATAGCGTGCTCACCACTCATAAATCGTCCCGTATTTATTAATGAATTATAATGTTAAACTTATATACTTATAATTCAGATCACAAATTAATGACACTATTGTCAAACGAAATTATACATATGTCTATTAAAATTAAGCGCCAGTCGCTGATGGGCGACTCAGCCAGCAAAAAAAAAGTTAAACAAAGAGCCACAAAAAAACAACCAGCTCAAAGCCCTTCGCAGGCTGAAATTCAAGCCGCACAAAAAAAAGTAGCAGCTAAGGTAGAAGCTAAGCCAAAAAAAGGCTTATGGTTAAGTTTAGCCTTTATTGCCCTAGCCGTTTTAATTATTCCCAAACCACAATTAATCTCGTACCAAAAGCTTAATGTAGTGGGTACGAGTATCTATTGGCCTGGCTTTTTGGGTCTACCAGCAACCATTTTTGATTCCGACCTCACCCTTGCAGGCGAAATCGAGCAAGGAAAGATCTTTTTATGCGATAACATTAATCAAAATGTAGGTTGTCATAAGTATCAAGTAGTTAAGCAGGAAGGTTTTATTTCTGTGATCTTGAGCTTTTTTTCAGATTAGTTTTTTTTATTCTAAAATTGTAGATTTTCTCGTTTGAACAAAAACTAGAATGCTCCGATAATTCGCGCCACTTAGTATTATCGGAGGCACCAAAGTGGAAAACTTAATTTTTTTATCAACAAACCTAACAATTGTCGCTTTATGTATTGGTGCATTTTTTATTAGTAATACTAAGGTTATCAAGCTATTTGCCGCAATTTCATTAGTTGCACTTTTTGTTATGCAAAGTATGAATACTGCGCCACAACAGCATTTGTCAAATATCACGCTTATTCTGATTAATGCGTTTTATCTATTTAAAGTTTATACCCAGTATCAACTAGAACAGAATTAAGCATAACGATACAATAGTGACATGATTTCGTAACCATTTGGGGCCATATCATGTCACATTCCGATTCTGACCTTTTTTTACAGCAAATGGCTGATGTAACGCCACTCAAACAAGACGCGGTTTCAACCCCAACCTCTAACGCCAAGAACGCGCTAAGTAATTTCTACAAGCAACAAAGCTCAAAGCAAATAAGCTTACTAAATGATGCATTGAGTAGTGCAACTGTTGAATACGTTGAACCCGACGATTACATTAGCTACAAATCTTCAGGCCTTCAGGCTGGCGTATTTAAAAACTTGCGACTTGCCAAATATGATATCGATGGCAAAATTGAGCTGCAGGGCCACTCCATCAAAGAAGCACAGGATAAGTTAATACAAGAGTTGTCTGATTGTCATCGCCGCAACATACGTGTTGTGCTTATTAAACACGGTGTTGGCAAAGAAAATAGCGAACAACCAGCTAAATTAAAAAGTCATGTAAATGCGTGGCTTGTGCATTTCCCGTTTGTACTTGGCTTTCATAGCGCGCAAACCCATCATGGTGGCTATGGCGCAGTTTACGTATTGTTGAGTAAAAACGAACAAGCAAAACTTGCAAACAAAGAAATTCACGCAAAAAAATAAGGCTCTATTGAGCCTTATTCTGCATTTGTTACTACTGTATTTTGGTTTACGGCTTCATCAGCCTGAGTGAACCAAGCACTCACTCCTAAAAAAGCAACCAATAAAGCGACTGAGCTTAATTTGATCCCTTTTGCCATTGCGCGGTGCATAACTCCCCCAATAATTTTGTTTTTTTATTATTGTTCTAGTACATAAACTGTACTGGAGAATCATTCTAAACAATTTACAAATTTTAACAACCCATTAAAACGCTGGTTTTACAACCAGTAGTTTAATAACCTAAGTCACAGTCTACGGTGTTCACAAGCGCTTGGCCCGCTTTTAATCTCAAATAGTTATCACACAACTGACGTGTCACTGTATCAACATTGCTAAGCGCCGAGCAATGAGGGGTAATAGTTATGGCGCTATGCTGCCAAAATGCATGTGTTTGCGGCAAAGGTTCAATACTAAACACATCCAAAATTGCATGCGCTACCTGACCTGAATCGAGATTCGCTAATAGGCTTTGCTCATCGATTATTTCGCCACGTGCAACATTAATAATCACCACACCTTTTTTGGTTTTTGACAAAAACGCATGATCAATCATATTGTGGGTATGTTTAGTTGATGGCAATAAGCACACAATATAGTCGGCATCACTTACCGCTCGTGCTAAATCATCTTGCGCATAACTAGTAATGCCCTCTAGTGATTTAGCGGTGCGTGACCAAACACTGACATCAAAGCCATTTAGTTGCAGTAAATTTGCGCTGGCAGTACCTAGCTGCCCTGCGCCTAGAACTGTTACTTTGTTGCCCACTCTTACGCGTTTTGGCTTCCACAGTTTTTCTTGTTGCTGCTTAACGTATAATTCAACTCGATGTTGATACGCTAAAATATGCGTGAGTACGTAACGGCTCATATCACTCGCTAAGTTATCATCAACAATACGGGTAATTGGCACATTGGGTAAACCATCGTATTGCAATAAACTGTCTACGCCAGCACCAAACGACGCAATCGCCTTACAATTAACAAACGGTGCTAACGATCCTTTCGGTGGTTGCCATGCAACAATGTATTCAACCGCGAGTGCATCACTCACTTCTGGCCACACCTGAATTTTAACGTCAGGCAATATACTTTGAAATTTTTCGATGAGTTTATCGAGCTTGCGGTTGGGGATTACTAATAAAATACTCATAAACGAACTCTAGGCTGTCAAAAACTTAATCTAAATCAAATTCTAATGTGGATAGACCGTATTTGACTATCAAAACTTGATCTAGAACAGCTTTTAATTTTTCTAGCTACCGATAATAGCCACATCAAAACAAAAGATGATTCGGGAGATTATCGATGAAAAAATTACTAACTACAGCATTACTAACTTCAGGTTTAATCGCAGCACCAGCAATGGCAAAACTAAGCGTTAACGTAGGTGCAATCAACGTAAACCCTGACAGCGGTACAAGCTACTTAAATGAAATCCCAACAGCGGGCGTTTCAGTAGACAGCAACACCCAGCTAGGTATTACATTTGACTATGCAATTAACGATAACTGGGTAGTAGAGTTAGTAGCAGCAACACCATTTAGCCACGATATTTCTGGTGAAGGTAAAATTGGTGATTTAGCTATCGGCGGCGCAAGCATTGGTTCAACTAAACACTTACCACCATCACTGTTTGCACAATACCACTTCGGTAGCGCTGGTGACAAATTCCGTGCATTCGTAGGTGCTGGTGTTAACTACACAATCTTCTTTGACAGCGAAGCGGGTGCAGACCTAAAAGCAGTATTAGGTACTGATGATGTTAAACTTGAGCTATCAAACTCATTTGGTTTAGCAGGTCAAGTAGGTGCAAACTACATGATCAATGAAAAGTGGGGTATTCACGCAATGGCTTCTTACATCGACATCGATACAGATGCTGAAGTATTTGCAGGTGGCAACAAGGTATTAACGTCAGACGTTGCAATCGACCCATTTGTATTTATGTTAGGTGCTAAATACAAGTTCTAATTAGAAATTAAACCATAAAAAAATCCGGCAATTGCCGGATTTTTTATATCTTTTAAAAGCTGCTAAAATGCAGCTTTTAACGAAAAAAGACTTATAGGTCGCCTTCGTTTTCAGAAAGGAATGCAGCAACGCCAGCTGGACTTGCGTCCATACCTTTTTTACCTTCTTCCCAACCAGCAGGACATACTTCACCGTGCTCTGAGTGGAATGCTAGTGCGTCAACCATGCGAAGCATTTCGTCGATGTTACGACCTAGTGGTAAGTCGTTAACTACTTGGTGACGTACGTTACCTTCTTCATCGATAAGGAAAGAACCACGGAAAGCAACGCCAGCTTCTGGGTGCTCAACGTCGTATGCTTGACAGATTTCGTGTTTAACGTCAGCAACTAGTGCGTATTTAACTGGACCAATACCGCCTTCGTTAACTGGCGTGTTACGCCATGCGTTGTGTGAGAATTGTGAATCGATAGAAACACCGATTACTTCTACGCCACGCTTTTGGAATTCTTCAAAACGCTTGTCGAAAGCGATTAGCTCTGAAGGACATACGAATGTAAAGTCTAATGGGTAAAAGAAAACAACTGCTTTTTTACCTTTGATTGCTTCGTGTAAGTTGTAGCTATCTACGATTTCGCCGTTACCTAGAACTGCTGCAGCTGTAAAGTCTGGTGCCTTGCGGCCTACTAATACGCCCATTATTTTCTCCAATTATTTATAATGAAATATCCAGTTTTGATGATTAATCATCATCTCTGGCAATAAATATAATGCCAAAATAAAAAAAACCAAGAGGGCTTGGCTTTTATTTTTATACTGCAGAAAGTTTAACGAATCGATGTAGTTAAAGATAATCAATTAAAACGATAAGGCCGTTCGATAAAAACGATTATGATAGAAATCACACAATTGTGCGTTCTAGCTTATCAATCATTGTTGTTTTTGCACGACACTTTTCTTACGGTAGGTAAGAGGTTTCACCTACCTTGCTATTTCAGCAATAAAAACAAAAAAGCCAGCAATTGTGCTGGCTTTCGTTGGGTAAGCGCGCAGTTAATTACGCATCTTGCTCCATAATATCTTCAGGCATAGTTTCTCTAATTTCTTGCCATAATGCGCCTGACTCTAGACCATATTTACGCACTAAGAAAATAGACTCATCAAACTTGTCTTGCTCTGCTAGTGCTTTTAATTCTGCAAAAAACTTAAGTGCTAACTTTCGCGTACGCTCATCGGCAAAGTAATGACGCGCAATGCGTGCGTAAAAACCTTTGAAACCATTTAACGTTAATACGTAAATTGGGTTACCACAGGCAAATGCAAGTTCGTGATGCATGCGGTAGTCGTAATCTGCAAACGCTTCAGCTGTGTCGGCTAAATCATCAGCACGAGACAAGGTTTCGATTACTTTATCAGGATTTGTTTTAATCGCTGAACGCGTATAAATAGCACTGATATTGGTACGCGCTGAAAGCAACTGGTCAATTAGTTCGGGTACTTTAGTTGAGTCTAATTTAGCGAGCGTTTCTAGAATATTAAGACCCGACGTTTCCCAATAATTATTAACACGCGTTGGCTTACCGTGTTGAATAGTCAACCAGCCGTCGCGCGCCAAACGCTGTAGCACTTCACGTAAAGTTGTACGTGTTACACCTATAAGCTCTGAAAGCTCACGCTCTGCTGGTAAAATTGAACCTGGCGCAAATTCGCCGTTCCAAATCGATTCAACTATGTATTCCTCAGCAAATCCCGCAGGGCTTTTGGCTTTAAAAATTCTCATGAAGTGTCCAGTCGTTCTTGTAATGCTTTTTTAATCAAACTGATTGTACCAGATGCGATTGTTTGCACAAGCAAATAAATGCATAAGATAAAATAGTCTGTAAACTGTTTTTACCAAAGCTCTGTTAATGTTTGTAACGCATTTCACAATACAAAAATCACGCAAACCTTGGTATTTACGCCGTTTTACAAAATTCCATCGAAAATTCGTGCGAAGCAGTGACGTTTTTTTTATAGTGTGCCCCATTATCAACGAATTTTAGTATCGCCTATGTTTTCAAAACTTGCTCACTTGCCGGAACAACGCTTACCTTGGCTTCTATTAGCGGGCATCGCTCTTGTCCTAGAAGGTGCTGCACTTTTCTTCCAATACGCAATGGATTTAGGGCCATGCGTAATGTGCATTTATCAACGTACTGCGATGCTGGGGCTATTGTTTGCAGGTATTGCAGGTGCGATTAAACCGCAAAATGTCTTTGCTCGTGTTATCGGATTTACGCTTTGGGCTATTTCAGCACTTTGGGGTTACTTAATTGCTGCCGAACATATCGCTATGCAAAATAATACCGACCCTTTTGCTTTTGCAGGTTGTGCATTTGAGCCGAACTTCCCTGAGTTTTTACCGCTGCACCAGTGGATGCCATGGTTTTTTGAAGTAACCGGTGATTGCGGAAATATCAGCTGGCAATTTCTTGGCTTGAGTATGCCAGGTTGGATGCAAGTGATCTTTGCTATTGCCAGTGCGGTATTGTTTGTTGTGTTAATTACGCGTTTGGTTTTCGCTAAAAAGATTTAATATGTATTTCTCAACAAAAAACATTCCTGAATTAGATGGTTTATCAGTTCGACAACGACAAGAAGTTATTCACTTAGCCGTGGCGAACTTGCCGGCCAGCAAAAAAATTACACTCAATGTAGTAAAAATAGCGTGTTTAACACCCATATTTTTGCTGTTAGCAAATATTGAATCTTGGTGGTTGCTTTTATACTTACTAATAGTGGGTTTGTGCTATCCACTTATAACTACACCACTCACACTAATGTTTATTAAACCGCTGCTTAAAGAGGCGCGAGCTGAGTTCGAAAACAATAATAAATAAAGGGGCAAACGCCCCTTTTTAATTAAAACGTTACTCTACCTTTCAGTTTGGCGATTGACCTTTCACCAAATCCCTTAATTTCATTCAATTCCTCAAGGGATTTTATTTTTCCATTCTGCTCACGATAGTTAATAATTCTAAGCGCTCGCGATTCGCCAATACCGGGCAAGGTAGCTAACTGCTCTGCATTCGCCGTATTTACATTGACGAGCTCTAACTTAACAACCTCTTCAACGTTGCTCTTTGTCGGTTTTGTCGCTTGTGACTCTGCGTTCACAGAAAAAGTGATTGAAGTAATACCTAATAATAATGCGCCAAGTACTGGCAGTGAAAGTAATTTCATTACGCGCTCCTTTGCGTTGAGGTTCAAACCATTTGAACGAATTGTGAGTATATAAAGCATTTGCCTTACACTTTTAGGTATAGGTTAAAAATTCTTGTTGTCAAAACCCTTCCGCCTAAAGCGATGAGTGATATAATTTTGGAAGAATTAAGAAGGGTACATTATGATCTCTAAAAACCAGCTAAAACAATTACGTGCGTTATCTCAAAAAAAGCAGCGCAAGTTACAAAATTTATTTTTAGTGCAAGGTGAAAAAAACGTACTCGAATTACTCGACAGCAATTTAGTCATTGAACAACTTTTTGCTACCCAAATTTTTTGCGAAAAGCACGCATCACAATTAACTGGCATTAACATTATCACTTGCGATGAAGAGGAACTTGCTAAGGCAAGTACACTAGTTAGTAATAATGCTGCCATTGCGATTGTTGAAACGCCGAAACAAAGTGAGCCAAATAGCCAAGGTATTTCCATTGTACTTGATGGTGTTGCCGATCCAGGTAATTTAGGCACCATTATTCGCGTGGCCGACTGGTATGGCATTAATGAACTGATTTTAAGCCCCGACTGTGCAGATCCGTATAATCCAAAAGTGATCAGCGCAACGATGGGAAGCTTTACCCGCGTCAATATTATTCAAACTGAATTAACTGACTACTTTAGTAAGCAAACTCGACCTGTCTATGGCGCCTACTTAGGCGGCGAAAACATTCACGCAACCCAGTTTGAAAGCGACTTAATTTTAGTGATGGGCAGCGAATCACACGGTATTCGCGAGCATATTGCCAGTGCGATTAGCAAAAAAATAACCATTCCTGCGTTTGGTCAGGCTGAATCACTTAATGTTGCTATGGCAAGCGGCATTATTCTCGATAATATAAAACGCTGCCAAGGATAAACCATGAAGCTCAATTGCGATTTAGGTGAAAGTTTTGGTCAATATACATTAGGTTGTGATGAGCAAGCCATGGCAGTAATTGATATGGCAAACATTGCTTGTGGCTTTCACGCCAGTGATCCAAATGTAATGGCGCATACACTGAGTCTAGCGAAAATGCATAATGTTGAGATTGGTGCACACCCAAGTTACCCAGACAGGCAAGGTTTCGGCAGGCGCACCATGCAACTATCAACTACCGAGCTGACCAATTTGTTGCACTTTCAAATCGCAACGCTTGAAGGCATGGCAAAAGTACAAGGCCTTAGCCTTAGCTATGTAAAGCCGCACGGCGCACTTTATAACGATATGATGGCAAACTCTGAATTGCTTACCACCATTGCACAGGCAATCGCAAGTTACCCCTGTGAGCTAAAGTTAATGGTGCTAAGTAGAGTTGATAACAGCCAAGCAATTCAAATCACACAGAAAGCCGGCATTGAATTACTGTTTGAAGTCTTCGCTGATAGGCAATACAACCCAGATGGCTCGTTGGTATCACGCAATCTTGCAGGTGCTGTGCACAATGAAACCAAGTTACTTGAGCAAGTGAGTGAGTTAAAGCAATTTGGTACGATCACCACCCGTGATGGCAGTAAGTTAACACTACAATGCGACTCGCTATGTGTACACGGTGATAATCCTAGTGCGGTTGCTCAAATAGCAAAAATCAAACAGATTATTGGTAGCAATGAGTAACCCTAGCTACCGCATTTTTGATGCCAGTGAACATGCGGTTTTAGTTTATTTTAGTGACACTATTTCAAGTGAGCAAACGCAAAAGCTCGCGGCCTTTTCACACGCTTTAAAAGCGTCACTGGGTGAATTAATTGTTGATGTGACCATTTCCTACACCAGTGCATTAGTTACTTATCAAAGCCTTAGTATTGATCACTTCTCAATAAAGCAAAAAATTAAAACCATACTTACCCAGCCAAACGATATTGCATTTTCAGTAAAGCAAATCGAGTTACCCGCCTATTACCATAGCGAAGTTGGCGCTGATCTAAACACCATGGCAAAAGCAAAAAATCTGACTCTATGCGATATTATCAAATTCCACAGCGAGCAAATTTACAGTGTATTTGCCATTGGTTTTGCTCCTGGTTTTGCGTTTTTAGGTGAAGTAAACCCAATACTTGCCACTCCTCGCCTTGCGACTCCTCGTAAAAAAGTAGCCAAGGGTTCAATCGCCATCGCAGATAGGCAAACTGCGGTTTATCCAGCCGCTTCTCCAGGGGGGTGGAACCTTATTGGCAACTGCCCTGTTTCACTATTTGATGCTGCAAATACCCCACCTTTGCCTTTTAATATTGGTGATAACGTAAAGTTTATGCCGATTGAGCGAAACGAATTTATTCGCTTAGGAGGTCACATTGACTAGCGTACTCAAAGTGATAAATCCTGGGCTCTATTGCTGCGTGCAAGATTTGGGGCGGTTCGGGCAAAACCATTTAGGCCTTACCACCGGTGGTTGTCACGATGCTTACGCCTTTAAAATTGCTAATGCCCTTGTCGGCAACCCAATTAATAGCCCAGCACTTGAGTTAACGCTAGGCGGCTTTCGTGCGGAAGTACTAGCACCAATAACAATTGCACTCACAGGGCTAAATGTCGGGTTTACGATTAACAATAAAAGCCAAGCGCTTTGGCAAAGTATTCAAGTAGCACGTGGCGATGTAATTGAAATTGCAACGCCCCACACTGGCTTGCGGCACACGCTTGCAATCTCAGGGGGTATCAAGGCGCAGTCCCATTTTACAAGTGTTAGTACTGTCATGCGTGAAGGACTTGGCTGCAAAATTGAAGCTAACACACTGATAAAACAGCAAGCACCTCGTTTTACAAAGCAAAAGGTTCTGCCTGCTAATTTAATACCTGATTATTGCCAAAACACACCGCTTAATATGGTGCTTGCACTGCAACATCATGAATTTTCAGCGGCTGATATAAACCGCTTTTTAAGTTCAAGTTATACCGTAACTGGGCAAAGTGACCGCATGGGTTATCGTTTACAAGGCGCAGCGTTAGAAAGCCCAGCCGGTGCACGCTTTTCTGAAGGCATTAACCTAGGTGCCATTCAAGTCCCTGCCGATGGTCAACCCATCGTACTTTTAAATGATCGCCAAACCATTGGCGGCTATCCGAAACTAGGTTCAGTCACTGCATTAGATTGTGCAAGATTGTTACAAAAGCGCGCGGGTGATGAAGTGGCGTTTAATGCAATTAGTATTGAAAAAGCGCAAAACCTTAATCACCTCGCCCAAGTCAAATTACAGCGCGCGCTCGACACCTTAAACTAAAAAAAGCGCCTTACGACGCTTTTTGTGGTTGGGAAATCTGTTTTAAAGTTTATGCTTCTTCAAGTAACTCTTGCGTTGAGTTAATCGCAATTTTACGTGGTTTATGCGCTTCTGGAATTTCACGAAGCAAAGTAATGTTCAATAAACCGTTTTCTAAATTTGCGCCAACAACTTTAACATGATCACCTAACTGGAATTTGTGCTCAAAGTTTCGCTCAGCAATGCCTTGGTGAATAAATTTACGCTCAGCTTGCGACTCTTTTTCTGCTTTCACGCCTGATACTTTTAGCGTGTTTTTCTCTGTTTCAATGGTTAACTCAGATTCTAAAAAGCCTGCAACAGCCATGGTGATTTGATAGTCATTTTCACCTAAAAGCTCAATATTGTAAGGTGGAAAATTTGATTGTTTGGTATTGCGGCTTGCGTTATCCATCATTTGAGCTAAGTGATCAAAACCGATGAAAGAACGATAAAGTGGAGATAGATCTAAATTACGCATAGTATATATCCTCATAAAGCGATAATTGTCTTAAAAACGACTCTCCTAAAGCGGACAAGTCTTAAATAAAGTCAGGAAATTCAAATTGTTACCTGAGTAGAAAACCCTTATGGCGTCTTCATAACTAGATATGTGGTGGCTAAATTCTTTTTCAAGGTATTAATTTAAATTTTTTTAATTAACCACCTAAACTTCATCTTTAGAGAACACTTCAACCCTATGAAATTAAAAATAAAAAGCATCATTTCAAATATTTTATTTTTTTCTGTGATTTTTTTCGTAATCACCACTTTTCAGCAGCGAAACTTACTCAGTAACGACCAACCAGCACCCTATTTTAATTTAGAAACACTAGAAACCGGCGAGCGAGTATCCATTAAATCGTTACAAAACCAACAAACTGTGGTTTATTTTTTTGCCCCTTGGTGCACCGTATGCAAACTCAGCATGCCAAACCTCGATAAGCTGGCTAAAAATGGCAGTATCAATGCCATAGCCATTGCCGCTGACTATGAGAGCAAACAACAGGTTGAAGCATTTGTAGATGAACTATCCCTCAGCATGCCAGTGTTATTAGCCGATAGCCACACCGCTAGCAATTATAAAATTGCTGCGTTTCCCACTTATTATGTGATTTCAGAAGATTTAAAAATTATTGCCAAGTCGATGGGTTACTCCACAGAATTAGGCCTAAGAGCTCGCAGCTTTTAGACAAAATAGCCATAAGCCATTAAAATACGCGTATCTTAATTTGCATTCGAGAATCCAATGCCTAAAGCATGCGCTTATCACATATTAGTTAATACTGAAAAACTTTGTTTAGAATTAAAAGAGAAGCTTAAAAAAGGAGCTGACTTTAACAAGCTTGCAAAACAACATTCAACCTGCCCGTCGCGCAAGCGCGGTGGCGATTTGGGCGAGTTTAATAAAGGCGATATGGTAAAAGCATTTGATGATGTGGTTTTTAAAAAGCCATTATTTGAAGTGCACGGCCCTGTAAAAACCAAATTTGGTTATCACCTAATTAAAACGGTATACCGCACTTAATTCTCTAAAAATAGTTTATTTAAAACTACCCATCGTTATTTGCGAATGATGCGATTGAGTTAATCAATTTCACAAATACGTTTTTCGCTGACACAATGGGCTTATTAAATTTAAAGAGGAAAGAATAATGTTTACAGTAATTTTTGGCCGTGATGGCTGCCCATTTTGTGTTCGTGCAAAAGAACTAGCAGAGCGTTTGACCCAGGAGCGTGATGATTTTAAATTCCGTTACGTAGATATTATTAAAGAAGGCGTATCAAAAGCGGATTTAGAAAAATCAGCTGGCAAGCCATGTGAAACAGTACCTCAAATCTTTTTAGATCAAAAACACATTGGCGGCTTCACTGATTTTGAAGCATACGCAAAAGAGCACTTAGGCTTATACGCTGAGTAATACCAATTCAATTATGTGTTTAAAAATTAAAAAAGCAGCCATTGGCTGCTTTTTTTGATATTGAAAATGCTCTAAAAGCTTAAACAAGCTCTTTTACTTTTTCCCAAATCGCTACCACATGGTCGCGGTCTTCATCAGTTAGTTCACCATTGCGATATGCTTTAACCAGTGACTTTTCGATTTTTTCATTTAACTCTTCGCAGCTTAAATCATCACCTTCAACTTGCGCGTAGCCTACTTGCAAGTCAAAGTGTCCACGTAAGTAACCACTTGCAAACAGCTCATCATCGGTCGCTGTTTCAATTAGTTTGTCAAAGTACTCATTGGCCTTATCAACATACGCTAAAAATTGCATTTATTTTTCCTCTTCAAGGCCCACTGCATACATCACATGATCGTTGTATCCAGTTACCACTTTTATAAAACCTGATAGTTCATCATCTAACACGCTGTCGCCTGTGTCACAAATAAGCGGACGGCCATTCAGCGCTTGCAGTTTACTTTTAGTTGCAACCACAATAATATTTTCTTTACCTACTTGACGAATAAGTTCAGGGCTAAGCTGCTGATTACCTCGACCAAAAATATGGCCTTGCCCACCAATTAAGGTGATCACAATTTTAGTCGGTTTGCCCTTGGTTAAATCAATTAACTGCTTTGCGGTGCAATCTGCGGCAATAACGTCTTGGTCGAGCACAACATCGACACCGAGTAAGGTGTTTTCAAGCCCCATTTCATCCATAATCGCAGCAACGGTAGAGCCAGAGCCCATTACATAATATTCGTCATCTTCCATTTCTGACACTACATAGGCCGATAAGTCAGCAAGTACTAACTCATCCGTTTCTTTGCCACCACTTTTTACTGCTTGCACATAGCGCAATTCGCTTGGCACCTGCATTTCGCCATAGCGTTTGGCTTTAACAACCCCTTCGCGAAATGCCGATTCATCAATATCCATTACATCAGCATCTGAAAGCGTAACTAGTTCGCCGTTTATCAGCATTTCAACAACGCGCCCTGCTGCTTTGGGGGTAATCGCATATACGCCAGAGTGAATTTTACAACCAGCAGGAATACCGAGTACGGTTGTATTATCGCTAACCGCACTGCACACATTGCGCGCTGTACCATCACCACCAGCAAATAAAATTAAATCAACGCCTTGTTCAATTAAGGTTTTAACCGTTAGCTCAGTATCAGCAGGCGATGTATTCTCACCTACCGTCAATACAACCTCGGTACTAAACCCCATTTCTTCAGCAAGGGTTTGCCCCATTTTGCCACTTGGGGTAAATATTTGAATCTGTTCTTTATACGGCAAAAGCACTTCAAGTGCCGCTTGGGTGCGTTTATGCGATTTAGGCTCTGCACCAAGGGCAAGCGCCTCTTCAGTAACATTATCACTGCCTTTTAGGCCAACACTGCCACCTAAACCAGCAACAGGGTTAATAATAAGGCCTAGTTTAAACTGCTTCGTCATTGATTAATTCATCCTGCCAAGTAAATTGTGCGCGTGTTAACGGGTATGGTGTGTCATAAAAATCGCATAACGCCTTGATTAAGGTTTCCATACGCTTATTAAACCCGCTCTCAAGTAACTCACATACCTTTTTGTAAACCTTACGCTGAAATGCAAAGCGACACGTTTGTGCGCCGTTTAAGTTATCTGCTGATACATTAAAATTAAAGCCAGCTGCTACACTGAGCGCCCATTCTATGGCTTGTGGGTGCACTTCCACTTTTTCAAATTCAGCTTGCTGCGCTTCATCACGCCCATCAGGGCAATACCAGTAACCGTAATCTTCTAATAAGCGTCGAGCCTCACCTGCTACTAACCAATGCGCCACTTCATGCAAGCCACTGGCATAATAGCCATGGGCAAATTCAATACGATGAAATGCTGTATTGTCATCCGCTGGCAGATAAATCGGCTCGCCATCGCCTTTCACTAAACGTGTGTTTAATGTGCGCTCAAAACAGCCATTAAAGATGGTAATTAAATCTTGATAACGATGCATAACGATAGGTACAGCAAAAAATTGCTGGCATTTTAGCAAAAATAAAAAGGGGCTGAAATAGCCCCTTTTTTAAATATCTGCGGTAATTATTCAGCTTGCCCTGGAATCGGGCCAGGCTGCACATTCACATGCTTGTTTTGCCCTTGATGGCGCAATAAATGGTCCATCAAGGTAATTGCCAACATAGCCTCGGCAATTGGAATTGCACGAATACCCACACACGGATCATGTCGACCTTTGGTGATCATCTCAACCGCTTCGTTTTGCGTATTAATGCTTTTACCTGGCACTGTAATGCTCGATGTTGGTTTAAGCGCAATAGATGCGACAATATCTTGCCCTGTTGAAATGCCCGCAAGTACACCGCCTGCGTGGTTTGAGGTAAAGCCTTCAGGAGTGATGGTGTCGCGGTGCTCTGAGCCTTTTTGCTCAATCACTTCAAAACCGTCGCCAATTTCAACGCCTTTTACCGCGTTGATGCTCATCAGTGAATGAGCAATTTCAGCATCTAAACGATCAAACACTGGCTCACCTAATCCCACAGGTACATTTTTCGCAACCACAGTAACTTTGGCACCAATTGAATCACCTTCTTTTTTCAGCGCGCGCATATATTCATCAAGCGCATCTAGCTTAGTGCTATCGGGAAAAAAGAATGGGTTTTCTTCAACCACAGACCAATCAAATTGCTCTGCTTTAATTGGCCCAAGTTGCGATAAACACGCATTAATTTCAACACCATGAAATTGTTTTAAATACTTTTTAGCAATTGCGCCTGCGGCAACACGAATGGCTGTTTCGCGTGCTGATGAGCGACCGCCACCACGGTAATCGCGAATGCCATATTTGTGCCAGTAAGTATAATCACCATGACCTGGACGATACACATCAGCAATTTTTGAATAATCTTTTGAGCGCTGATCGCCATTTTCGATAAGCAGGCCAATGCTCGTGCCTGTCGTTTTACCTTCAAAAATACCTGATAAAATTTTAACGGCATCTTCTTCGCGGCGCTGCGTGGTGTAACGACTTTGCCCAGGCTTTCGTCTGTCTAAATCGATTTGTAGGTCAGCTTCACAAATCTCCAACCCCGGCGGGCAGCCATCGACCACCCCGCCCAGTGCAATACCATGGCTTTCGCCAAAGGTACTCACCTTAAATAATTGACCAATACTATTTCCGGCCATAACGTCTCATTTCCTCATTCCCAAATGGCAGCGTTGGTAGATACAGTGCCGCCAAACTGCGTTTTTTACTTAGTGACTATCCTAAATGTGCAATTAAATCTTGTTTATTAATTGCAAACACGCCTAAGCCGCCGTGTTTAAATTCAATCCATTCAAATGGCACGCCAGGATAAAGCGCTTCCATATGTACCATAGAATTACCCACTTCAACAAATAACCAACCGTTATCAGTTAGATGCTCTGCCGCTTCATTTAATAATGTACGAGTAACATCAAGGCCGTCTTCACCTGAGGCAAGGCCTAGTTCAGGCTCATGATGGAATTCATCTGGCAAATCGCCCATGTCTTCGGCATCAACATACGGTGGATTTGCCACGATTAAATCGTATTTTTGGCCAGGCACACCCGAAAACACATCCGATTGAATTGGGAAAACACGATGGTTTAACTGGTAATTAGAAATATTAATATCCGCTACTTCTAATGCATCAAACGAAATATCAACCGCATCGACTTCAGCATTTTCAAACGCTTGTGCCAGTGCAATAGCAATACATGCCGAACCTGTGCACATATCTAAAATTCGGGTAACTTCTTGTTCTGGGTCTAGCCAAGTATCAAACTTTTTATTGATAAGCTCAGCAAACGGTGAACGCGGCACTAATACGCGCTCATCAACATAAAACGGTAGGCCTGCGAAATAAGCTTGATTGGTTAAGTAAGCAACTGGTACACGTTCATTAATGCGCGCCGCAATTAACGCCACCAGCGTTTCTTTTTCAGACGTGGTCAGTTTGCTGGTTGCAAGCTCTTTTGGCGCATCAATCGGTAAACTCAATGCCGGCATAATTAATTGTACTGCTTCATCCCACGGGTTATCTGAACCGTGACCAAAGAAAATACCTGACGCAGCAAACTGACTGGTCGTCCAACGTAACCAATCATTAATTGTATTAAGCTCTGTAACGGCTTCTGTTTGCATTGCCGAATCTAAAAATGCCTGTTCCATAATCAAGTTTCACTAGTGTTTAAAAGCACTATTGTAACGGTTTAAAGGCGCAATACTCTATGTTTTTTACATATTTTTGGCTACAATCGCGCCATGAAAAAAGATCACTCACTTTCCGATGACGACATTGCCCTTTTTCGCAGTGAAATGTCAGGCTCAAAAAAAATAAGCCAAGATACTGTTCATTTTAAAAAAGCGCAAAAAGCACCGGAGCAAACTACCAACACTAAGGTAAAACAGCTCGATGCTGAATTTTATTTCTCGGATGAATATATTCCAGACATAGACACATCAGGTACCGTTAACTTTGTTAAGCCTGGTGCGGATAGCTATTTAGCCAAACAATTACGCCGTGGTGACTTTGCTCCTGAACTTATTTTAGATATGCATGGCATGAATAAAGAAACGGCAAAGCTGGAGTTAGCAGGCCTTATCAGTGCGTGTAAAAAGCGCCATTTACGCTGCGCATGCATTGTGACTGGTGTGGGTGAGCGCGTATTAAAACACAAAGTGCCGCATTATTTAGTACAGCACCCTGATGTGCTGGCAATTCATCAAGCGCCGCTTGAATATGGTGGGCGTGGCGCGTTACTGATTTTGGTGGATATTCCAGAAGATCCGTTTTTCCGCTAATGTGTTTCAGCTAATAAAAAATGACTCAACTGAATCATTTTTTGTTTTAAGAAGCTTTTTCACCAACATCAGGTAAATGCATGGCGACTAACTCAGCTAAACCTGACTCTTCATTATAATGAATTTCAGCGACCGCCGCTGTTGCAAAAATTGGCATATTATCAGGACAAAATTGCTCAACGATATAACTGACAATTGGCATATGAGCGACCAAAATCCAGTTATTTAAGTTAGGTTTGTAACTGATCATTGCTTTAATCAGTTCTGCAGCGTTTTCAGCATCACCACTTGGAATAAAGTCGTCAAAACTGTCTTGGTAACGAATGCTTTCTTGTTTTGCCGTAACAATTTCGGCCGTTTGCAAAGCACGAAGGTAAGTACTTGTTAGTACAGCATCTATTTTACAGTCCTGCTGTAATTTACTCGCCATTGCGGCCACTTCAAGTCGACCTATATCTGTTAGCATTCTGTTTTGGTCATTTACCGTCAAAGACTGTGCTTGACCATGACGCATAATAAAAATTTTTTTCATAACAATGCTCAATAAGGCAAAACCGTAAAACTACAAAAAATAACGACTTTGCTATAGCCAAATCTATGATATGTCCGCTATATTAGCTTTAAAGCAATAAAAACTCAGGTAGTTTTTAGTTTAGCTGTGTTGCTTCCAGATCCACTTCAATCGTGTTGATAAGCGATTATTCTTTTCTTTATTAGATACGGAGCAAACCTTGATAACCAGCAGCAATGATAGCAGAATTTATCAGTCCCTAAAACTGGACAATGGTCTAAAAATCTTAGTGATTGAAGACGCTGCCAGCGATAAATCAGCGGCGTCACTTACCGTAAATTGCGGACACTTCGACGACCCTATCAGCCGTCAAGGTTTAGCACACTTCTTAGAGCACATGCTATTTTTAGGTTCAGAAAAATACCCTGAGCCCGGCTCTTTTTCACAATTTTTATCGCATCATGGCGGTAATTGTAACGCGTGGACAGGCACAGAGCATTCGAGTTACTTTTTTGAAGTCCTGAACGAACACTTTTTACAAGCGCTTAGTCAGTTTGCTGATATTTTTCATGCGCCGCTTATTTTACCGTCTGCATGTGAGAAAGAGCGCAATGCCATTGATGCAGAATTTAAATTAAAGCTGAAAGACGATTCACGTCGCATTTACCAAGTCCATAAAGAAACGTGTAACAGTGCCCACCCATTTGCAAAATTTTCGGTCGGCAACCATCAAACCTTAGTTAATAAAAACGAATGTATTAGCGAAGAGATCCGCGCTTTCTTTTTAAAACACTACCAAGCACAAAACATGACCCTAGTGATTTCAAGCAATACGCCTTGCGAACTCATGAAGGTTAAAATAGCGCAACTATTTAATTGCCTTAGTGGCAACCCTAAACGCGAAAAACCCAATATTGAAGCACCACTTTATCTGCCTGAAAACATGTGCCAGTCAATTTATATTGAGCCACACAAACATATGCAAAAGCTCATTGTATCGTTTGCGCTGCCCAGTATTGATAATTTTTACCGCGAAAAAACAGTAAGCTTTATCGCCCACCTAATTGGCTACGAAGGCGTATGCTCACTTTATTCGGTGTTAAAAAAAGCGGGATGGATTAACGGGCTCAGTGCCGGTGGTGGTATTAATGGCAGTAACTTTAAAGATTTTAACATTAGTATTGCACTGACCGACGAAGGCGAAAAACATAAAACCGCCATTGTGGAATACCTGTTTTGTTACCTGCAGCTGATTGCCAAAGCCGAAACCCCGCTATTAGAGCGCCTTTACCAAGATAAAAAAGTGCTGATGGACATCGCGTTTAATAATCAAGAGAAATCCCGCGTACTGGATTGGGTTAATAGTTTAAGTGTCAATATGCATCACTATCCAGATGAGCACTTAATTTATGGCGATTACATAATGACAGGCTTTAACCGTGATCAGTTTGATAATGTGTTCACGCTGTTAAATGCCAATAATATGCGCCTGATTCATATCCACCCTGACGTGCCAACCGATGTCAACGCAAAGTGGTATGGTACGCCTTACAGCATCAAAAAAATATCGCAACCTTGGTTAGACTCACTGGAAAAAGTAGATGCGAACGCCGTTGAACTAACCCTGCCAACCAGCAACCCTTATTTAACAAAGCCGGTTGTGCTGCATCCGATAGAGCATAAACATAAAACACCGGAAAAACGCGTTTCAAGCGACACGTTCGAATTTTGGTATAAACAAGATTCCACCTTTAGAGTCGCCAAAGGTCATTTTTACTTGGCGCTAGACAGTGAAATTACGGTGCAAAACGTTAAAAATATGGCGATGACACGCCTGTTTGCTGACCTTTTTATGGATAAAGTCGCTGAGCAATTTTATCCGGCTGAATTAGCGGGCATTAATTATCAGCTTTCAGCTCACCAAGGCGGTTTAACGCTGCACACTTGGGGGTTAAGTGGTAATCAAATTGAATTAATCGGTGAAATTTTAAATGAGTTATTGATCTGTAAATTTGATTCAATTCGCTTTTATGAATACCAACGTCAGCTTGTTCGCCATTGGCAAAATGGCAACCAAAGTAAACCGGTTAGTCTTTTATTCTCAGAACTGAGCGCTACATTGCTACCGTGGAATCCAACGCCGTTAAAACTTGCCGAAGCGATTGAACAAATCAGTTTCTGTGAATTTAACGCATTTTGTAGTCAGTTATTTGAAGCCCTGCACTGTCAAATTTTAATGCATGGCAACTGGACACCATTAGAAGCCGACGATTGTGTAGCATTAATCAGAGAAAAACTAAAAACACGCACCACTATTGCTGATTTAAACCGCCCTATCGTAACGTTAGATAACAAACAAGAGCAAACCCACGATGTGCCGCATCCTGACAATGCGCTGGTAAGTTACTTCCAAGCAAGCTCTGATTCAATCAGCGAAAAAATCAGGTTAATGGCACTAAACCATTTAATCAGCCAAGACTACTTCCACGATATGCGTACCGAAAAACAGCTTGGCTATTTAGTTGGCTCAGGCTTTGCGCCTTTAAATAATCGCGCTGGTATCGCATTTTATATTCAGTCGCCAGAAATCGCGTCCGATATTTTAGCCCAACACAGCAATCACTTTTTAGCCAACTATCATCAGAAAATTAACGCCATGAGCGATGAAGATTGGCAACAAGCCAAACAAGCATTAATGATGCAAATTGTTGAAAAAGATAAGAACCTACGTCTTAAATCACAGCGGTTTTGGCTTGCAATCGGCAATGGTGATGGCCAATTTAATATGCAGTACCAGTTAAAAACTGCGCTATTGCAATTAAGTAAGGCGCAATTAGTAAGTTATAGCAAACGTTTATTTAGCGAAAATAGTACACGTCTTGAGCTAAAAACCAAAGAAAAGGCCGCAAAACAAGCAACTAGTTCACAATCGGTTAAACAAGCTTTGACACCATAAAGACAATCCCTTAGTGTAAGGGGGTTAAATACAATGCGTTAAGCCAATGCCCAATAAAATAATAAAAATAATTGCTGGGTTTACTGGTTTGTTTACTGCTTTTTCAAGCGATGCACACCAACCCACGCTGCTAGACTCCAAGCTGGTGATCCCACTTGCGCTCGCAACATTAAGTTTGCTGATAGCGCTGGTTGCTGTTTTGCGCCTGCGACGCTCGCAACTTGCCTTAAAACGTTCAGAACATCGATTTAAAAACAGTATATTAGCAAGTGGCGATGCTGTTTGGGATTGGCACATTAGTGAACATCGCCTAGAGCGCATTAATGACGGTTTATTTAATGCCATTGACCACACTCCCGATTTACCACCTAATAAATCAAATATCCACCCATCTGATCTACCGCACGTTGAACAAATTCTTAAAAAACACCTGTCAGGGGAAATTTCGCATTTCGAAGCGAGTTACCGTGCGAAAGATGCAAATGGCGATTGGCGTTGGGTACTCGATAAAGGCCGCGTAATTGAAACGGATACGGACTTAAAACCACTTAGAATGATGGGCACGGTCAAAGATATTGGTTCGGTGAAACAAACCCAAGAACGTTTAAATTTACTGGCAAACTGTATTGAAAACCTCTCTGACCCTATTGTTATTTTTGATGCAAACTTTAATATTGTCGAAGTAAATCAGGCCTACTTAAGCTATTTTGGCGGCACTACTGCAAATCACATTGGCACCCCTTACCGACTTCCAGGTTACGACAAAACAAAAACAAGCCAGCTGTACAAAGCAATACAAAAAAAATCGCACTGGCACAAAGAACTAACATTTAGCAAAGACAAGCAAAGCACGTTTTTCTCACTTTCTATTGACCGCATTGATAACAAAAAGAGCAATCTGCGCCACTACATTGCAGTTTACAACGATGTCACCGACAACAAGCAAACTGAATTGGCACTGCAAAAACTGACCAATCGCGATCGCTTAACCGGCCTGCCAAACCGTAATCAGTTCTTTAGTAATATGAAATCCCTTGTCGGTAGCAAAAACCGCCATGCATTATTAGTATTTGATTTAGACAACTTTAAAAAAATTAACGATAGTTTAGGCCATCACGCAGGTGATATTTTATTGTGCCGTTTAGCATCGCGTCTATCCAAACGCACTCGTGAGCGCGACCAGTTCTATCGCCTAGGCGGTGATGAATTTGCACTTGTAATGCAAAACACTAATGATATTCATACCATTACACAAGCTGCCAAAAGCTTTTTAGCGCTGATTGAAGCACCATTCCATATGTCTGGGCACGAGCTGGTGATCACCTCAAGTGTGGGCATTGTGCTCTTCCCTGAAGATGGTAATACACCAGAACTACTGCTTAAAAACGCAGACACGGCAATGTACCATGCAAAACAACATGGTAATCGTTACTTGTTCTTTAACGATGCCATGAACCGCCAAGCGGTTAAACGCCTACAAATCGAAAACTTAATTCGTTATGGCTTAAAAGAAGACCACTTTAAAGTGTTCTACCAGCCTAAAATGGACATTAACAGTGGCGAACTTGTCGGCATGGAAGCGCTAGTGCGCTTTATTACACCAAATAAGGGCCTAATAAGCCCAGCCCAATTTATTCCAATCGCTGAAGAAACAGGCCAAATTGTTGAAGTAGGTGAAGTGGTGCTCGAAAAAGCCTGTCGCGATGTAAAAGACTGGATTAACCGCGGTTTATTTGATGGTCGTGTGGCAGTGAACCTTTCCGCAAAACAGTTTATGCAGCCAGATCTCATTGGCAGTATTGATAAAATACTAAAACGTGAAGGACTCGCGTCGTACTATTTAGAACTCGAAATCACCGAAGGCACTATCATGGAAGATCCAAAAGATGCTATTCGCATTATGAATACGCTAAGTGCTCGCGGTATTCATTTAGCAATCGACGATTTCGGCACGGGTTATTCATCACTCGCTTATCTTAAACAATTTCCGCTAAACACCCTAAAAGTTGATAAAGCCTTTATTGACGACATGGGCAATGAAAAAGGTAAGAATATGGTCGATTCAATCGTGACGATTGCCCACAACCTTGGCTTATCTGTGGTAGCTGAAGGTGTTGAGTACGAAGATCAAGTGGAGCAATTAAAAGAACTAAACTGCGCGACAGTGCAAGGCTATTTTTACTCTAAACCGCTTTCACATGAGCAATTTGAACAGTTTCTACTAGCTCGCTGTAAAGAAGCGCATTTGCCGCCAAGAGATTTGGAACAAGAAGTAAAGCTGAGCCTAGTGCAATAACACACTAGGCGCTCTGATTTATGCACTAATACGTGTAAAAACAAAGCCTAGTGACTTTCTTAGTAACATTCGCTGTTTAACATTAATTACACTATATACCGCAGGCCCAGTTAATAACCCCGCGATCGCCCAGCGCTTGCCAACTAACCCAAAGCGGCCCGCCACAACAGCGCTCATATAACCATTAATAATTAATAACGCGAATAAATACCAAAGCATCGCTTCTCACCAAGCACAACATAAAATCGGGGCGCTATAGTACAAAAAAAAGCTCAAAAAATCGATGATTAATTGAGCTTTCAGGGTGAAATCTATACTAAACGTTTACTGAACAAGAACCCTTAACTTGCGCTTGCCTGCTCCGTATAAAACGCTGCTTTAGCTTCTGCCATCGCGATTAATGGCTCGCACGGTGTAAAGTGCTTATTGTACTCTGCAAATGTTGCTAAGCGCGATGCTAAATGCCCTGCACCTAACGAATCCATGTAACTAAATGGACCGCCCAGGAACGGTGGGAAACCAATACCAAATATTGCGCCAATATCACCATCGCGTGCACTTGTAATAATGCCTTCATCTAAGCAGCGTGCCGCTTCGTTTAGCATTTGCGCAACACAACGCTCTGCAATTTCTTCTTTATTCAAGCGTGGATTTTTACTAACGCCAAGCAATTCATACACAGACTCATCGACTTTTTTATCTTTCTTATCGTAAACAAAAAAGCCTCTACCACTTTTACGACCTAAGCGACCCGCATCAATTAAGCGTGAGAAAGCATCTGGTGCTTTAAAACGCTCACCCAGCTCTTTTTCAAGAATTGGCGCGATTTTCGAGCCAATATCAATGCCTACTTCATCAAGTAGTGTCATTGGGCCTACTGGGAAACCAAACTCGACTAAGGCTTCGTCAATCTTTTCAATTGGCTCACCAGCAAGTAATAAGTTTGCCGCTTCGTTAACGTAAGGCGCTAAAATACGGTTTACATAAAAACCGGCTTTGTCCTTTACAACAATCGGTGTTTTACCTTGCTTGCGAGCAAAGTTTACAACGCGCGCAATGGTTTCTTTCGCTGTTTTCTCATGAGGAATAATTTCCACTAGTGGCATTTTTTCAACCGGTGAGAAATAATGAAGACCAATTACATTTTCAGGACGCGCTGCATTTTCAGCAATTTGACCTATTGGCAGCGAAGATGTGTTCGACGCAAAGATTGTATTTTCATTACAATTTTCTTCGATATCTGCAACCATGCTTTGCTTCAGTTTTAGATCTTCAAATACCGCTTCAATAGCGATATCGGTATTTTCAAAACCAGCGTAATCGGTGCCACCCGTAATACGTGCCATTTGAAGCTGCAATTCAGCTTTAGATAAAATACGGCGTTTTTGCTTTTTATTCAGAATTTTAAAGCTGTAGTTAAGTGCACCAGAAATGCCTTTTTGTGCAATGTCTTTCACACGTACACGGGCACCTGCTTTACATGCACTCACATGTGCAATACCAGCGCCCATTAAACCACCGCCTAGCACAGCAACATTTTCAGTTGGCTGCGATTGCTCATTCCACTCTTTTTTCATTTCAGTGGTGGCAAAGAAAATACCACGAAGCGCTTTTGACTCTTTGCTCATTACCAGATCAGCAAAGCCTTGCGCTTCAATTTCATAGCCTTTAGCTGGTGCCATTTCAGCAGCAGCACGAATTGCTTTAATTATGGCAAATGGCGCTGGATAGTGACCGCCTGTTTTCTTCTCAACATTTTCAGTTGCTTTTTTGAAGATAATATTGCGACCAAATGGGTTCGACTCGAGTAATTGAGACACTTTACCAAGCTTTGGCTTAATGCTCTTACGCTTGCCTTTAACAGCAAATTTAAGCGCCACATCAAGTAGTACACTATTAGGTACTACATCATCAACAAGGCCTGCTTTTTTAGCTTGTTTAGGACGCACTTGTTTACCTGTTAGTGTCCATTCAAGTGCTTTTTGAATCCCTACCAGTTTAGGTAAACGTTGTGTACCGCCACCGCCAGGCAATAAGCCTAACTGTACTTCAGGCAGGCCTAACTTGGTATTACTGGCATCACTTGCAACACGATAATCGCACGCCAGTGCAAACTCTAAACCACCACCTAAGGTTGCACCATTCATTGCTGCAACGGTTGGGAAAGGTAGTTTTACTAATTCAGCAAATACGCTGTGACACGTTTGTGATAAATACAGCGCGTCATCGCGAGTTTTCGCGTTATCCAACATTTTAATATCAGCGCCTGCGATAAAATTATCTGGCTTACCGCTGATGAATACCATGCCTTTAATATTTTGCTCAACACCTTGTTTAATAACCGCATTAAGGTCATCAACAAAGCTGTCGCGCAGGGTATTCATTTTTTCCCCTGCTACGTCAATGGTGACAATCGCAATGTTGTCATCATTAACCTTAAAATCAAATACTGAGTTCGCTTGTTCAGCTGTCATACTATGCTCCCTCTAAAACGAATGCCGCACCTAAACCACCTGCAGCACATGCTGTTGTTAATGCAAGGCCACCGCCACGACGATTTAATTCATTTAAGCTTTGTGTAATTAAGCGTGCGCCTGTTGCTGCAAATGGGTGACCGTAAGCGAGTGAACCACCGTTTACATTAAACTTATCCATATCGATTTCGCCAATCGCCTTAGAACGGCCCAACTTCTCTTGGGCAAATTTATCACAGCCAAACATCTTCATGTTAGCAAGTGCTTGAGCTGCGAATGCTTCGTGCATTTCAATTAAATCAAGATCTTGTAACGTGATGCCCGCTCTATCAAGCGCCATTGGCGTTGAGTGTGCAGGACCCATTAACATATCTTCATGTACGTCAATCGCGCTAAACGCGAAGCTACGAATATAACCTAAGATTGGGTAACCAAGTGCTTTCGCTTTTGATTCGCTCATCATTAACACAGCTGCCGCACCATCAGTTAGTGGCGTTGCATTTGCAGCCGTAACTGAACCGTGTTGGCGATCAAATACCGGACGTAATTTTGCGTAGCCTTCAACTGTTGAGTTTTCACGAATGTTGTTATCGCGATCAAGGAAACCTTTGTAAGGCGGCACATGTGCAGTCATTACTTCGTTGCTTAGTAAACCGTCATTCCAGGCTTTTGCCGCAAGCGAGTGTGAACGATGCGCCATTGCATCTTGATCAGCTCGGCTAATGTTATGAGTTTTTGCCATTTGCTCTGCGGTTTGGCCCATGGAAAGGCCCGTTGAGTATTCAGCTACCGCAGGTGGTACTGGCAGTAAATCTTTGAAGCGCAATTTCGAAAGAATTTTAAAGCGCTGACCAAAGGTGCGTGCTTTATTTAAATCAACAAGGCTACCAGCTAATTTTTTACTTACGCCAATTGGTAAAACAGATGATGAATCCGCACCGCCAGCAATACCGACATTTACAGAACCGGCAATAATTGATTCGGCTACGTTGGCAACTGCTTGGAAACTAGTTGCACATGCACGTGACACAGAATACGCATCTACCGATACTGGCATGCCAGTACCCAGTACAATTTCACGCGCAATATTTGGCGCTTCTGGCATTTGAACAACCTGTCCGAAAACCAGCTGATCGATTTCATTTTTATCAAGATTCATGCGTTCAAGCATTTCATTTACAACCATTTTTCCCATATCTAATGCAGGTACGTGGTGGAAGTAAGTAGCTTGTTTTGCAAATGGAGTTCTCAATCCGCTGACAACGGCAATTCGGTCGCCTTTTGTTGTTTTTAGTATATTTTGTTCAGACATAGGTTGTTCCTCTGGTTACAGGTCTGACCTGTTATCAAGTTTATTGATTCTAAACAAGGTATCTTTGTTTGCCAATAGCAAAGCGTAAGTTTTTGTCAACCACCCTTGCCGACTTCCCTTTGCTGTGATCGCGGTAAAAGTCTTCTGCCAGCTATCGCTTTAATCCCAACATTCATTGAATAACATTTGATCACAAATTAAAACAAAGGATTACGGGGGCTATCTGTTTTTTCACCGAAATAAAAGTAACAATTTCCATATTACAAACACGTTAGATGGAGAGCGCTATGAAGCTAACTCAATACATAAAACTGGAGCTAGGCACGCAATGGACCGCTAACACGATTTCAGAACAAACCCAAGGTGCACTTAGCAAGCGTACAGCTAATAATTGGTACAATGGTGAAAAACGTCCCATTCTGGAACTTGTTATCGACGGTTTAAAATACCGCAAAATGCAAAGCGAACAAAATAGCAACGAAAGCGCCTAATGCGCACATGTGTTGACATTATCACTGCCAAGCTGCATTTCCTATGCAGCTTTTTTTGAACTTTTTATTACTGCCACCATCTTAGCCTCTGTTGTTCTTGCCTCATAAAACAAATGCGAAGATCAACACACCTAATTTTTCCCGATACATTTATTAACGTAAGCCCTTGGCTTAACTAACAGCTTAAGTATAATCTAGCGGTTAAGAACTATTTAAGCCAATTAAAACAATAAGGATAGCGACTAACATGGCGGTATCAGCGTTTGTTCAGCTACAAAATTATTTAGACAGCCAAATCATTGGCCAACCAGAACTTACTCAAGCACTTTTACTAGCATTACTTGCTGATGGACACCTACTTGTTGAAGGTCCTCCAGGTCTTGCTAAAACCCGTGCAGTAAATGCGTTGGCAAAAGGTGTTGAAGGCAATTTCCAACGCGTACAATTTACCCCCGATTTATTGCCGGCAGATATCACAGGAACCGATATTTATCGCCAGCAAACCAGCGAATTTGTCTTTGAAGCAGGACCGTTGTTTCATAACCTTGTGCTCGCTGATGAAATTAACCGTGCGCCAGCAAAAGTTCAGTCAGCCTTATTAGAGGCCATGGCAGAAAGGCAAATCACGGTAGGTAAAAAAACTTACCCACTGCCAGAATTATTTCTTGTTATGGCAACGCAAAACCCGCTAGAGCAAGAAGGGACCTACCCGCTTCCAGAGGCGCAGCTTGACCGTTTTTTATTGCACCTTAGTATTGATTATCCAGACGCACAAAACGAGCTCGACATACTACGCCTAACCCGTGGTGAAGCGCTGTCAGAAGAGCAAGTTAAAGCACCAAAAATTTCGCAACAAACCTTGTTTGAATCGCGCAAGCAAGTGCTTTCACTGCATTTATCAGAACCACTTGAACGCTATCTTGTGCAGCTAATAATCGCAACACGCCAAGCTGAAAAGTTAAGCCCAGAGTTAGGCCGCTGGATAGAGTACGGCGCAAGTCCGCGCGCCACAATTGCGCTTGATCGCTGTGCCCGAGCGCATGCATGGCTCGCCGGTCGTGATTTTGTCGCACCTGAAGATATTCAAAGTGTATTTGCTAATGTGCTACGTCACCGCATTATTTTATCTTACGAAGCGCAAGCTGATGGCGTAAGCAAAGATGATGTGCTCGCCGAGATAATCGCGCGCGTGGTAGCACCTTAATCCCATTATGAATACACAAACTGCACAACTCGCCGAACTGCAAAGCAATGGTGTGGAGCTCTCGCTCAATGAGTTGATGGCGTATCACAACAAAACCACCTTGCTTGAGCTAACGCCAAAACGCAAAGTGAAGCACCACAATGCCGGTCAATATCTTGCGCCACATAAAGGCCGAGGTATGGAATTTGCCGAAGTTCGGCATTATCAACCGGGTGATGATGTACGTGCCATCGACTGGCGTGTTACCGCTCGTACAGGAATCGCCCATACCAAGCTATTTCAGGAAGAAAAAGAACGCCCCGTTTTTATTTTGACTGACTTTAGCGACAGCATGATCTTTGGCTCTCAGTTACTTTTAAAATCTGTGCAAGCGGCTCATTTAAGTGCACTGATTGCTTGGAGTGCCGTTCAGCGCGGCGATCGCGTTGGCGGGTTAGTGTTTAATCATAATGCCCATTGGGAGCTAAAGCCCGCTTCACGTCAAAGTGCTGCATTAAAGCTGTTTCATAATTTACAACTTGCCCACCAAGCAGCATTAAGCAGTAAACTCGACGGCGAATCGCAAACGCTAAATGATCAATTAAATCGTTTAGTACACTTAGCAAAACCAGGCTCCTTGGTATATCTCATTTCGGATTTTCATCATTTAAGTGAAGATATGGCAAAGCAATTGCTGTTATTAACCCGCCACTGCGAGTTAATTGCCTGCCCTATTTTTGACCCTATGGAACGTGCGCTGCCGAATGTTGGCGAGCAACTTTCACTAAAATCAGGTAATCGCCAAGCAAGTTTACCGCTGGCTAACGCTAAATTTCGCGAAAGCTATGCGGCAAAAGCCAATGCCCAACAAAATGCGCTCTATCAGCTATTACATAAATCAGGGTTAGCGCTGATGCCTTTTAGTGCAGCGCAATCAATCACCGAACAATTAAAGGGATAATGATTTAATGGCGACACCAACATCTCCGTTAGATAATTTGCATGATGTTATCGCACCTGCGACAGTGCCTTGGTGGCCTCTTTCGCTGCCCGCAATAGCAATCATTGCAGTAGCCCTATTGCTACTCGTTATTGCCAGCTATGCAATTTACCAACGTCACTTACTCAATAAAGCTAAAAAACAAGCAATTAAAGAAAGTAAAGCATATCAATCTTGCAATTTAGATAATGTTCAGGCGTTGCATTTGTTATTGAAACGTCTTGTAAAACACTACTATGGCGCAGAAGCTGCCAGTCAAAGTGGTGAAAAATGGCTTGAGCTTGTCGCCGCAACATCAAAAACAACGCTCAGCAATGATCAGCTAATGCGCTTATATCAAGCCGAAAATAATGAACCACTTACCGATTTCCATAACAAGCTGACACAGGCTATTAATCGTTTTAAAGTAAAAGGAGCGATTAATGTTTGAGTTTGCTTGGCCATTTGCTTCTTTATTATTGCCACTGCCGTTTTTACTGCGTAAGTTACAAAAAAACAAACAAGTCGCAACCGTTAGAACAACAGCGCTTTACCATAACCCAGTAGTGCAAACCGGTAACATATCGCAACCAACACGTTTTTCACTTTGGCCTTGGCTTATTTGGGCATGTTTATGCGTTGCCCTAGCGCACCCTAAGTACTATGGCGAACCGATCCAGTTACCCAACGAAGGGCGTGAAATTATGCTGGCTGTCGATTTATCTACCTCAATGCGTGAGCAAGATATGCAATATCAGGGGCAGTACATTGACAGATTATCTGTAGTTAAAGCAGTACTTAACGAATTTATTACGGCCCGCACTGGCGATCGTCTAGGCCTTATTTTATTTGCCGATACCGCTTTTTTGCAAACGCCACTTACCCGCGACTTAACCACAGTAGCTAAAATGCTAGAAGAAGCGCAAATTGGCTTGGTGGGTCAAGCCACCGCAATCGGCGACGCACTCGGCCTTGCTGTAAAACGGTTTGCATTAAAAGAAGATGGTAACCGCATACTTATTTTGTTAACCGACGGACAAAATACCGCTGGTAATTTAAGCCCAGAAGAAGCGCTGATCCTTGCTAAGGATGCGGGAATCAAAGTATATACCGTTGGTGTAGGTGCCGACAGCCAATCAAACTTTTTTGGCTTTCAAATGCAGCGTGGTAGCGCATTAGATGAAGGCTTATTAACAGAAATTGCACGTGATACCGGTGGCCAATACTTTCGCGCAACCGACGTGGCGAGTTTACAACGCATTTATCAAATGCTTGATCAGTTAGAACCCATTAGCGATAACAGTGAAACCGTTAGACCGCAAAAAGCGTTGTTTTATATTCCATTATTTATCGCAGTGCTACTACTATTCACGCAAACATTAGTAAATAGTATTCGCAGTTTAACAACACGGAGTGGCGCATGACGTTAGAATTTATTCGCCCTGAAGCCTTTTACCTATTACCGTTAGTTGCCTTGGTAATGGCATTGCAGTTTATTAAAAAACGCAAACATATTAGCAATAGTCCTATCGCCCCTCACCTTGCACAATTTCTGTTAGATGGTGAAACCAAACACAGCAAAACCAATTCTCTGTGGTTAAGCTTATTTTTGCTTGTCAGTGCTGTCGCACTTGCAGGGCCGAGCTGGCAATCACAACCATTACCAGTTTATCAAAGCAAACATGCACGCGTGCTAGTGATGGACATGTCTCGCTCAATGTACAGCCAAGACATAAAGCCAAATCGCTTAACACAGGCACGTTTTAAAGCACTTACACTGACCGATATTCTGAAAGAAAGTGACTTAGCACTTGTGGCGTACAGTAACGATGCTTACACCATTTCACCACTGACGTCAGATCACCAAACGCTCGCCAACCTCATTCCGAGTTTAAGCCCAGAAATTATGCCTGTGCCGGGTAGCAACATCTTTGCTGGTATCAATTTAGCGGTCGAGTTACTGAACCAAGCAAGCGTGACCAATGGCGAGATTTATTGGATCACTGATGGTATTGATGATTTTGATGAAAGCCGTGACATTGAGAAACTATTAAATAAGCACAATATCAAACTCAATATCTATGCGGTAGCTACCGAACAAGGCGCGCCAATTCAATTGCCAAACGAAGGTTTTTTAAAAGATAACTACGGGCAGATTGTTATTCCAAAAGCCAACTTTAGCCTATTACAACAACTTGCCTCAAATACGGGTGGTAAGTTTAATTACTATCAAGTAAGTGATGCCGATCTTGCGCTATTTAAGCCTACAAACACTAACCAAGACGATGTGGTAAAGCGAGAGCAAACCAGCCAACAACCCATTGATGGCGGTATTTACTTAGTATTTTTACTTATACCACTCGGTTTTATGATGTTAAAACACCAACCTAAATTTTTATTAGGCCTTTGCTGCCTATTTGTATTTAAACCAGGTGTCAGTTACGCATCGTCACTACCGAGCTGGTTGTTAAATGACGAGCAAAAAGCGCATCAAGCGTATCAACAACAAGATTATAAAGCCGCAAGTAACGCTAAGACTGCGAATTTATCAGGCTCTGCGCTTTACCAACAAGGTGATTTCGAAAACGCGCTCAAAAAGTTTAAGCAAGATGGCAGCGCAGAGGGACTTTATAATCAAGGTAACGCCTTAGCAAAATTAAATCGTTTTGATGAAGCGATTGAGGCTTATGACAAAGCCTTAGCCCAGCAACCTGAATTTAAGCAAGCGCAAGAAAATAAAGCCTTATTAGAAGATTTGAAGCAACAGCAGCAAAATCAAAAATCTCAAGATGGTGAAAACCAAGAGCAAGACAAGCAACAACAAAGCGACAATCAGCAACAACAAGACCAACAATCTGGCCAACAAAACCAGCAATCAAATGAGCAAAACCAGCAAAATGGTGAGCAATCTGAATCTCAAGACCAGCAAAATCAAAATGGCGAGAAAAGCGAAGGTGAAAGGCAAGAAAATAACAATCAGCCGGATATGAAAGCTGAGAGTTCCCCTGAGCAACAACAGCAAAAAGAACAACACGCTAACCCTTCAGATAAAGAGTCTGAACAACAGCCAGAGGGTGAAGCTGAGCAACAAGCTGAACAACAGCAACAAGCTGAGCAGCAAATGCCACAACAGCAGGCTACGCCAGCGCCCGAGCTAACCCCTGAAGAAAAAGAGCAAGTCCAGATTATTAATCAGCTACTACGCAAAGTACCGGATGATCCGGCTATTTTGTTACGCAATAAAATGAAATTAGAAAGTCAAAAAAGATATCGTCAGCGCATCCAGCAGCAAGGAGTTGAGAAGTCATGGTAAGTCGCTTAGTTGTTTTAGTTAGCCTTGTATTACTGCCTTTGCAAGCGATAGCAGCACTCACTGCCAGTGTTGATCGCAACCCTGTATTAGCCGGTGAGTTCTTTAATTTGACAATTCGTGCTGAACAAAATGTAAAAGGTGAACAACCCGATACCACACCACTCTTAAAAAACTTTGTAGTAGGCCCTACATCAGTGCGCAGCAACACCAGCATAATTAACGGCCAAGTAAATCACACCACACAGTGGCAAGTGGAATTAATGGCACGTAACCCTGGCACGTATGAAATACCCAGTTTTTCTGTTGCCAACATGCAATCTAATCCGCTTAGCGTTAAAGTCGTGCCATCTTCAACCGCTGATAATCAAAGCAAAGATGTGTATATCGAAACAAGCATGCAAAGCGATACGTTATACGTGCAGCAAGCTGGCGTATATACCGTTAAATTATTCCTTGCCAACGACTTAACTGAGGGGCAATTAGGCTCTCCAGAGCTAGAAACCGCTAATGTATCCCAGCTTGGTAAACAAAAAGAGAGTTACGAAATTATTGATGGCATTCGTTATTTAATTATTGAGCGAAATTACCTTATTCAACCGCAAAAAAGCGGTCAATACACTATTAAGTCACCCTACTTTAAAGGCCGTATTCGCGACAATTACCGTACTCGTGCGGCAAGTGCTGTGGGTAAAGATATTCAGTTAAACATTAAACCTATTCCACAAAGTAGTTCTGGCAACTGGTTACCAAGTGAACTTGTGACCTTAAATGAAGAGTGGCAACCAGAAAAGCAGAGCTATCAAATTGGTGAACCAATTACCCGTACCATTACTGTTACGGCACTTGGCATTACTAAAGAACAATTGCCAGAAATCAATTTACCTACAATTAATGGCGTGCGTAGCTATTCAGATCAAGCTGAAAGCAATAACCTAGTACGAAATGGTAAAGTTATTTCACAAAAAGTAGAGTCATTTGCGCTTATGCCACAAGCGCCAGGCAACTACACGTTGCCAGAGGTACGCGTACCATGGTTTAATATTATCACCAACCGCACAGAGTACGCTACACTTCCTGAGCGCAAGTTAACTGTGGTTGGTGATCCTAACTTTGTGCAACCCGCCATCTCTGCGCCAATTCAGAACAACGCGTTACCTGAAAGTACGCAAACAAACACAGCGAATAAAACCACGTTTGAAACCCCATTTTACTACTGGCCGCTAGTCATTCTTGGCTATGCATTGTGGTTAATCACCTTAATTATTTGGTGGATAAAACGCAAACCAGCAACACAAATTCGCACTAATGATGTAACACCTAAGCAAAACACAAGCCCATTACCTGAGCTCAAAGAAGCGTTAAAACAAAATAATCAACGCGCGTTTTATCATCAATTGGTAAAGCTGTGTAAGCTACATACAGGCAGCGCAGATTTAACTAAACTCAACAATATGGTGAACAACTCGCAATTTGCTGAGTCGGTAAATCACTTACAAGCAAATTTATACGCAGGTAAAAATCACGCGGTCGACCTAAAGTTTATTTACCAGCAGATAAATAATTTAAATAAAAAAACCAAAAGCGAGAATGAGTTAACCCAACTCTATTAAAATAGTTTCAATGTTTGGAAAGAAAAAACAGCAACGTCAGGTCTTAATTGACATGGCTGATAAACAAAAACGATATGAAGCGTTAGTGAATGTGTATCACAAAGAGCTATATCGCTTCGCATACTGGTTAGCAGGTGACCCAACGGTTGCCGAAGACCTTGTGCAAGAAACTTTTTTGAGGGCTTGGCGCTCGCTTGATTCACTACTTGACCAGCAAGCAGCTAAAGCATGGTTAATCACGATTTTACGTCGTGAGAATGCGCGTCGTTTTGAGCGTAAACAATTTGATTACAGCGATGTTGAGCAAGATACGCTATGCGATACGCAAACCCTCGATATGGAACAAAACGCAGAGCGTTCACAGCTGCAAAAACGCATTATGCAACTCGATGAAGAGTACCGTGAACCCTTGCTTCTGCAAGTCGTAATGGGGTTTAGTGGAGATGAAATCGCATCCATTTTATCACTTAACAAAAACACCGTAATGACACGACTATTTCGTGCTCGCAACCAATTGAAAGACAATTTACAACCAAGTTTACAAAGGGGGATCAACAATGGATGAATTAGAATTACGACGTCGTTTATATGCTGATCCAAATACCAGCGACAAAGACGTGCTCGATGCGCTTGAGTCAGACCCAGATGCACACGCATTTAGTAACGAGCTAAAAACACTCGATAACGACATTGAGCAAGCACTTAACATCCCTGTGCCAGAGAATCTCGCTGAGCGCTTGGTGTTAAATCAGTCATTGCATGCGTTTCAAACTCAGCGTAAAAAAACACGTGTTCATTTAGCATTAGCAGCATCTGTGGCGTTTTTATTTGGCGTGTCGTTCACTTATTTAAATATGGGCGCACCGCTTAATTTAGAGCAACATGCACTTGCTCATGTTTACCATGAGCCTAGCTCGCTTACTAATGTAAATCACAACTTTAGTTTGCAAGAAGTAAATGCAAAACTTGCCAGTTTTGGTGGTAATTTTAGCGAATTACCAAACCAAGTAAGCTACCTTACCTTTTGTGATTTTAAGGGGCAAAAAAGCCTGCATTTAGTGTTTCAAACAGAGCAAGGCCCGATGACACTGTTTATTGTACCAAGCGAGAATCAGTATCGTACCGAGTCTTATTTTTCGGACGAATCATTTGATGGTGCGACTTACCAAGGTCATAAAGCAAATCTCATTTTACTCGGTGAAAAAGGCCAAGCACTCTCACCTTACAATGAAAAATTGCAAAATTCACTGCAATGGCGCATTTGATGAAAAATAGAATTTAGCTTAAACAAAAAAAACAGCAGGTATTAACCTGCTGTTTTTTTAGGGCTGCAAGCTATACGTTATGCCAACGCAGTTAGCAAAACGTATAGCCCACTAGAATGATTAGCTATTTACATGAACCGCTATCACCCATAGGTATAACTTGCTTGTAAACCTAATTGTAAACCTAGGCCCCAGTAAGCAAGCAAGAACAAGGTCCAGCCAATCATAAAGGCAATTGAATATGGGATCATTAACGCGATTAATGTACCAATTCCGGTATTCTTAACATACTTTTGACAGTACACCACCACTAGCGGGAAATAAGGCATTAACGGCGTGATAATATTAGAGCTTGAATCACCAATACGGTAAGCCGCTTGTGTTAAGTCTGGCGAAATGCCCAACTGCATTAACATAGGTACGAAAATTGGTCCTAGCAGCGCCCATTTTGCACTACTTGAACCAACAAACAGGTTCACAAAACCGGTTAAGAAAATAATGCCCACCACAGTTACCGCACTTGGTAGCTGCATTGCTTTTAGTACTTCAGCACCTTCAATAGCGAGTAACGCACCCAGATTCGATTGCGAAAACGCAGCAATAAACAGTGCACAGAAAAACGCCATAACCACATAATACGCCATGCCATGCATTGCTTTGGTCATTGCATCTATCATGTCTTTACTTGATTTAAAGGTACCCACTACAAAACCGTAAACCGCCCCTGGTATCCAGAAAACCAAGAAAATAATCGGCACGATAGATTGCATTAATGGCGCTTTAAAATCAGTCAGTGAGCCTTCTTTACTACGAAGTGGAGAGCTTTCACCCCACGCAGCATAAGCAAGGAGTGCAAGACCCGCAATCATAACAGCTGAGGCAATGTAAAAGCCTTTACGCTCGGTGTCATTAATTTGATCAAAGCTCGGTAAGTCATCAGTGTTGCCATCAAGCTCGACCTTGTTAAGACGCGGCTCGATAATTTTATCCGTGATATACCAGCCAAGTAGCACGATAAATAAACTTGACGCCGAAGTGAAATACCAGTTATTGAGTGGATTAACTTCAATAGTCGGGTCAATAATTTGCGCTGCACTTTGGGTAAAGCTTTGTAGTAACGGATCGATTCCCGATGGAATAAAGTTAGCACTAAAGCCACCGCTTACACCGGCAAATGCCGCTGCAATACCGACTAATGGGTGACGCCCCATGGCATAAAAAATCACACCCGCAAGCGGAATTACTAATACATAGCCAGCATCAGTTGCGGTGTGGCTAACAATCGCAATTAAGATTACGCAAGGTGTTAATAGCGCCTTCGGTGTGCGTTTCAACATTAATTTTAGGCCAGTGTTAATGTAGCCCGAATGCTCGGCTACACCTACACCTAGCATTGCAACAAGTACTACACCAAGCGGCGCAAAGCCGGTGAATGTTTTAACCATATTCGCTAAAAAGGCGGCAAGGTTATCACCAGTAAGTAAGTTATTAACAACTATCGCTTCGCCAGTGCGTGGGTCGATTGCTGAAAACGTGTAATTTGAAAAAATTGCAGAAAGTACCCAAATCAATAGCATTGAGAACAAAAATATCATTGCCGGATCTGGCAATTTATTTCCTACATACTCAATACCATTAAGAAATTTATCTATGGGTTTTACTTTTTGTGTCTGTGCATCAGTGTTACTCGATGACATGGTATTTCCCTAATAGTTATTATTCTTGCTAATTTATCATAAACGATGTGGCGATAAAGGAAACTTAATTTGTTTTAACGTGTCGTTTAATTTGCGTTTATATTCTGATTTCACGGTGCTACTATGCGTGCCTTTTAACGATTTCGTAATTTTTATGCAGATAATAAAAGAGTTTAGTTTTGTTGATGAACTCGCGCTCAATCAGCATCAACGCATATTGCGCCCCGCTACACGTGCTATTGTAACCAAAGGCCAAAACATTTTATTACTACACACCGAACGTTATCGTGATTACTCTTTGCCCGGTGGCGGAGTTGATCATGGCGAGAGCCTGCAGCAAGCGTTAATTAGAGAGTTAACCGAAGAAACCGGCGCACGCGAAATTGATAATATTACGCCATACGGCTTAATTCGTGAGTTTCGTGCTAATTACAAACAAGCAGATCAATTAATCGAAATGCTCTCTTATTGCTTTACCTGCACAATTGACGATGAATTTGACCAGCAAAATTTAGAAGATTATGAGATTGCCAATGGCATGACGGTACACTGGGTAGATATAAATAAAGCCATTGCTTACAACAAGCAAACAATGGCTGAATCAGATAAAAAAGGCATCAGCATAGTGCGCGAAACCTTTTTACTTGAGCATATTGCAGCAAATTTGCTTAATCCTTCGTGCGGATAAGCAAAACTTATTAGTGAAGCGCCGCTGTATGCGGCAGCTTTGCACAAATTTCCGCTTCAGCGTGCAAAATCTCTTCTAAACGCGCATCCACTTCGGCTTTATCAAAATATTCGTACGCCAGCTCAACAAACAAAAATGCGTGCTTTTCTTCTGATTTTGCGATGGTAACGTAAAAGTCTTTTTCTTTACCCTCTGAAAGTGCTTCAGCAACCAGAGAGAAACGCTCGTAACCACGGGCTTCAATCACCGCAGCAACCAGTAAGCGGTCGAGTAAAAATACGTCTTTACCTTGGCGAAACAATGCACGTAAATCTTTTACATACGAATCTTTAGTGTCTTTACCTAACGTAATATCGCGTTCTAACAGAATTTTCACTACTTGCTTAAAGTGGATCATTTCTTCAAGCGCTAAGTCAGTCATTGCACGCACTAATTTTCGGCGATCTGGGTAATGCGAAAGCATTGAAAGCGCCATGCCCGACGCTTTTTTCTCAGCGGCAGCGTGGTCTTGTAAAAAGGTATCAAAATCGGCCATTACCGCTTCAGTCCAAGAAAATGGCGTTTTGTATTTAAGTTCAAACATACTTGGCTTAATGTTAGTAATTCAAATTAGGCGCAGTTTAATAGTCAGCTTCAAAGATGTCTATTTTAAATCCGCTTTACCATTGCGTGTTGAGTCGAGTTTTAGAGGGCTTTTAATTTGTTTCCACGCCGTAACTTTGCCGTTTACGTTGAGTTGTTCAAAACCGCCTTTTTCTTGCTTGCCCAGAAACGAACAAAATTGCTGATAACTGTTTTCATCAGACAAGTTAATCACTAAGTGCTGGTTATTGATGCGCTGAAAAAAGTCCATTACCTTGGCTTTGTGCGATAAGTAACACTGGGTTAAATGCGCATCATCTAACATAGTTTGTTTATTAAGCGGATGAAAAACCTCACCATAACAGCGTTTTAAGCTTGGAAAAAAGCCACCATGTTCGGTAAGAAGCCTATCTTCCATACGCGTTAACAATACTTTGATTGATGGCAGCCAGCTTGCTAAATCTCGCTCAAGGTAAATAAATTTCGCATTGGGGTAAGCTGTCAAGAGCGTTTCATAATCGTGAAAAACGGGGGTATCGGCAATAAATTCTGCTTCATCCAAGGTTGACTGAATATAGGCAGTATGTGCGGTTTTAAAGCCTAATGCGAGCGCAGCTGCACACACACTCGTTGTGCCAGTGCGGGGTAAGCCTAAAACAAAGATTTTCTGACTGCTAATAAGACACCTCTTGAGTGGTCTGATGAGTTGCGATAAGCTGAATAATATCACATTTAAACAATGCGCTTATTATGCAACTACATAACTTAAATGGACACATACAATCGATCTATTTAGTAGAATATCCAGATAAATTAATGCTGTTGGACGGCTGCTGCCGCGCGGATTGTGAACTCGTTGCACGTTTTATTACACAAGAACTAAAGCGACCATTATCAGATCTAAAATTGATTATGGTTACGCATATGCATCCTGACCATGCCGGTGGTTCACACAAACTGCGTCGTATGACAGGTGCAAAAATCGCAACATCAAACGCACCTGGTCATTGGTATCAAGGCTTTGATGGCATTATGATGCACATTACCGATATTTTATTGGCGCGTTGGGTTGCCAGTCGTAAAGGTAAAAAACAAGCCTTTATGTGGTACCCACGTAAGCTTAAGGCCGATATTTATTTGCCTGATGGTGTGAGCATTCCTGATTTTGATGAGTGGCAAGTACATCATAGTCCAGGCCATACTGACAGAGATATTTGCTTGCATCACATTCCCAGCAATATGATTTACGTCGCCGACCTTATGGTGAACGTAAAAGGAAAGCTGATCCCGCCTTTTCCAGTTTTCTACCCCAAGCGCTATCTTAATTCATTATTGATGCTAAAAACATTAAAACCAACCTCAGTACTACTAGCCCATGACGGCAAAATAAATTTCGCTGATATCGATTTTAATTACTTACTAAAAAAAGCGCCAAGTATCCCGATGACACATTGGCGCTCTGTAAAAAGTAAGTTAAAGCAAATTACTAAAAGTTAAAGCCTAAGGCTTATTAACTGCACAGCTGTTATACAATGTCATCCATTGCTCATAGCTGAGAGATGACGCTGTCTGACAAGTTTGCGCCTTAATTTCCTTTAGCTTGCCCGATACACAACCGGGTCTGAAATCGTGGCGCATTGCAAAACGCTCTACCTCATATTGCTGCATTTCGCTCATGTAGGTCACAGGATAACGTTCACCATTACATTCGATTTGATTGCTATTTCTTGGCGCAGTACTACACGCACTTAACGCGACAATCGCGCTTACCAAAGCCAATAATTTATATAATTTCATGCTAACTTCCTTGCAGTTTTTCAATCACTACGCCAAGTTTTTCAATGCGTTGGCTCATGCCTAAAATAATGCGATCTTTTATCTTATCGCGAATTGCGTAAGGCAATTTTTGCATCGCCGTATGTGAAATAGCCAACACGATAGTTTCTGCGTTCGCTTTGGCATTAATACTGCGATTATGTGTTTCGACAAATGATCCTTCACCAACAAAATCGCCTGGCTGAATAGAAACAAGCGATGGTTTATGCTGCTGTTTATACAACACTAGCTCACCGGACAACACAATATATAGGTGGTTATCGTGTTCATTTTGCCTAAATACCATTTTGTCTTTTTTGAACAAATGCAATTCAGAAAATGACTCAACCACCATTTGCCTTTCTGCTAATGTAAGCGTTTTAAAAAATGACAGGCGATTAACCAACTCCATTTTTTTGATTAGGGGAATTTGTGTGATCAGTGCCACTAATTCTCTCCGTTACAACGCGTTCAAGTAGTTTAACCCGCCACGAATTGCGGAAACTTGTGCATCAATGCAATTTTGCTCATCCGCTTTAGGGCTATCCGGATAAACTTCTGTGGTAGTGACATATGTCGCATCAGTAATACCAGCGCACAGAGATAAACCTTTACAGTCGTAGTTGCATACACCAAATTGTGAAATCGCTACGCCGATTAGTTCACCATTTTCATCCGCCGGCGCAATATGGGTGACTTGTTCAACTGACTCAATAATGGCTTTTTGAAACGCCGCTTCTGGACGTTTTGAATCGCCTACCAAATAAAACCCATCAGGAATATTCCAATTGGTGTGCTGAGCGCCATCACGCGCTGCTAATGCTGGGCGAAATTCAGAATTGTCGGTGTCTGTGGTTTCATGCAAATCAATATGCATTAAAAAGTCACAGTTAAGTTTGCTTAAGTAATTTAATACCGCCTGAGATTCAGGGGCTGGAGAATCATTAAAAAAAGACCGATTTGGGTCAACCACATAGGAATTCCATCGATTAATGGTTTCAAATCCCCACGGGCTAATACAAGGTAAAATCACAAAATTAAACGCATCTTCAAAGTCTTTGACATCGTTTTTAGCAAATGCCAGAGCCCCCATTACGCCGCTAGTTTCGTAGCCATGTACTCCACCTGTAATTAATACACATGGCTTATCTTGTTGCCAAGATTTAGAGCGCAGAGCAAAAAGAGTAAGATCATCACCATAAGGCAGCTGCCCATAACTTTCAATATCAAATGCATCGGTTAGTTGGTTTATTTGTGACACCACCACCTGATTGTAATCACGCTTTTTTTGTTGCTGATTTAACCATTGTGACTTTTCTGCGTCATTCCACTTTTGGCCAGGAATACCGATTGGATAATGTGAACTCAAACTACACCTACTATTCAAAAATACAGAGTTACTATCATATCAACTGGCTGAATAAATGACATAAAAAAAGCGGCCATTGCCGCTTGTATTAATATCTGTCGCTTTTTACTGCACTACTTTTGCTTTGTTTTAATGCATTTGTATTGCAACGTTCGATGTTTCGCCTCACTGCGTGCGTGCAACAAAAAGAAGACTAAGCTCACTACTACCTGCTATAAGATGCCAATATTTGGCGTTGCACGATACATATCTTTTTTCAACGACATCATCAGTGAGTTAAGTTGGTCATTCGGTTTTAAATCAGACTTCTGCACTTTTTCGCTGTAGTTGTAGCGTTCTTTTAATTCTTCGGTCACAGCCGCTAACTTGTTACGTGCCATACGAGATTTAGCCGCGAAGTTTGAAAATTCATCAGGCTCGATTGTGTAACCTTCGTATGCCTTTAATAAACGATGACAATCTTTTGCGATGGCGTAATCTCTAATTTTTTCATCCAGTACCATGCACGTATTATTAACCAGCTCGTAGCGCCATAAGTTCTTTTGCTGCCATGCGTACATATCTGGTTTTAACATTTGTCTGGCTTTTTCTGCACGAACACCTGCTAGAATGCGGTCGGCGTCTTGTTCTATTTGTTTTTTATCCGCGTAGAAATCTTCCTTATTGGTCTCACTAGCCTGAACCAATATAAAAACGATTTCTTGTAGTTCTTGATACTCACGTGCAATGGCTCTATCTAACCACTTTCTTAACTCTGGGTTGTTATTTTTCTTCTTAACATTTTTACCTTCGTCAACCGCATGTAAAACCTGCGCATTGTATTTTACTTGCTGTATTACCGAGTAAATATCCCATGTATCTGCGGTAGTGGTATAAATAAAGTCCGCTGCTTGTTCATTTTTAAAATAAGGCTCAATACGACGATATAGCCCAGTGACATCCTCTAGTTTTTTGGCACTCACTACAGCTTGATAGTCAGATTCATCGGTATAGTATGCATCGCGGGCAAGAAAGCTATGATAATACGAGGAAAAGCGGTCTTTCTCAGTTTTACTTTGCTCAAGTAATTTATAGCTTGTACTAATTTTTTGATACAGCTCTTGGTGCTGCTTTGAGCGATTTTTCGTAAGCTCAATTGTCAGTAGCTTTTCATGCAGGTTTTTATTTTCTAAGTTACGTTTAACAAATTCAATGTTATCCAAGCTGTCGGGATCGCCACAACCAAGTAAAGACAAGGCTAAACATGCCGTAATTGTGAATTGTTTCATACTACCAACCTTATAATTATTATTTTCCTCAACCTCGATACAAAAAATTAACAATTATTACAGTTGAATTCAATATAATTTATCTTAGGTACAAGAAATATAGAGTATAGACTCTAATTGTCGTTTAGATTTATGTAGGGGAAATACCGATTAAATGGCCTACTGTTAACGCCAAAATGAATTAACAAACAAGCCATTACTGTGAACTTATTTAGTTGTTTAGATTATACTTTTTCATCTTTTCAACTAGTGTCGTGCGCCTTACACCAAGCACTTCAGCAGCACGCGCTACCACGTTTTCATTGCGCTCAAGTGCTTGTTCAATTAAACACACTTCTAACTCTGCTAAATAGCTTTTTAATTCGATACCCTCAGCAGGCAGTACTGCAGGTTGACTTGTATCAAGTGGAGCATCAAAATCATCGCTGTCGTTTTCTTCAAATTCACCAAAGCCTTCACTAAAAATATCGTTGAGGGCCTGACGCTCTAAGATCTCTTCTGGATACTCAGGAATATACTCTTCCACATCAATATGCTGATATTTTTTCGGCAGGTCAGACACATCAACCACTTTTTCCGGAAACATAATTTGCATACGTTCCACTAAATTAGAGAGTTCCCTAACGTTACCTGGCCAACCATGCTCTTTTAAACTATCAAGCGCTCGCTCGGTAAACTTTACATTTGCACCACCAACTGCAACGTTGCGCTTAATTAACTCTTGTAATAATAAAGGAACATCATTTTTACGCTCACGCAATGATGGATTTTCAATGGGAAATACATTTAAGCGATAATATAAATCTTCACGAAACGCGTCTTCTTCAATCATGGTTTCTAGATTACGGTGCGTGGCAGCGATGATACGAACATCCGCTTTTATTGGCTTACCGCCACCAACGCGCTCGTATACACGCTCCTGCAAAACTCGTAGCAACTTAACCTGCATTTGGCTTGGCATATCACCGATCTCATCAAGGAATAAAGTTCCTCCTTGTGCCATTTCAAATCGCCCTTTGCGCGTAGAAATAGCCCCAGTGAAAGCCCCTTTTTCATGACCAAATAACTCACTTTCCAGTAAATCGCCTGGAATCGCGCCACAGTTAACCGGAATAAATGGCCCGCTGTTGCGATTAGACAATAAATGAATATTGCGTGCGACAACTTCTTTACCTGTGCCCGACTCACCTAAAATAAGTACATTCGCGTTTGTTTTCGCAACTTGTTGGATTAAAAAACGAATATGCTCAATTTCAGACGTCGCGCCAATTAAGCCGTCAAAGCGCTTTTCATTCTGCGAGCTCGTTAAATTAGGTAAATGACGTTTGTATTCTTGGCAGTCGCGTAGCAACTCAGTGGTTGGCGCATAAGCGAAGGGCTCCGCTAAAATGCCTATCACATTAGCCAACGATAATAGCGGTCGTAGCGTTTCACCAATTAGAATAAAAGGAGTCTCTGGCTGGCTTTTTATCAGCGTTTCATGGTCATGACCTGTTAACGCACCTAAAAAAACCGTTTCCACATGATGCAATGCTGATTCTTGCACGTCTGTTGCTGTTGCCACTTTCGCGTGTTCACCAATAAAACACAGTGATGCAACTAACTTATTTGCTCGATTCTCGTTTTCGTCAATAACCCAAGTGGAATTGGTAAAGCTCATATACGGGCACAATTATAATGTTATTCTAATTATTGTTTTATTGTAACGGCTTAGACCGATGTTGCAAGGTACAAGTGGCGGAATTTTGGCGTCAATTCAAAAAATTGACACCAAAGTTTGATATATCACAAGCAAATTAAAGCAAGCCCAGTACTTGGCTGGCATTCTGATTTGCCTGCCCAGCAAGCGCTACCGATGCCTGAGATAAAATATCACTAGCAGTGCGTTGAGAAATTGCTTGAGCAAAATCAGTATCTTGAATACGGCTTTGTGACGCAGCAGTGTTAATTACACTGTTTGTATTGCTGCGTATTGACTGTTCAAATAGATTTTGACTAGCCCCTAAACTTGCACGTGTATCATTGATGTCATCTCTTGCTTGCGCGGTCACCCCCAGTGCGGCTTGTGCTCCTGACTGTGTTGAGACATCAATACTGAGCACATTAGTGACCAAGTTACTATCACCTGCGTTTATCGACTGCACTTGATTAGTATTATCGCCAACTTGAAACTCAACATCGTTCCCCGAAAATACCGCCTGACCGCCAAAAGTCGTATCACTCAAGGTATCGCTAATCAAATCTTGAAGTTGCGTAATTTCTTGTTGAATTGCACTGCGATCTGAATCTGTAAGCGCGCCATTTGACGCTTGCAGTGATAATTCTTCAATACGAAGTACTGATTCATTGACTCCTGACAACGCACTTTCAGCCACTTGCGAATATGATACCCCGTCATTGGCATTACGAATTGCCTGACTTAGTCCAGATTGCTGCGCTTGCAAGCGTTCAATAATATTTAATGCGGCAGCGTCATCTGACGCACTATTAACACGCTTACCACTGGCTAACTGTTCAATTAACGTTTTTTTTGACTCTTCGGCTTTATTCAAGAAATTAAAACTTTGATTCTGCACTTTCATGTTTAAGTACCTTCAAATTGGATTGAGAGCAAAACACCTCGTTTAATTATAGTACAGCACGATGCTTTTTTAACCACCAATCAAGGAATTATTGACAAACCATTGGCATAAATACTGCTTAGTAAGCTAAAGTAATGAAAGTACTCTTTTATTTAAAAACTCTTGGATGCATGGGACACACTATGTTTAACAACAAAACAATTTTAATAACTGGTGGTACGGGGTCGTTTGGCAAAAAGTACGTTAATACGTTGCTCAAACATTTCCAACCCAAGAAAATCATCGTTTTTTCGCGCGACGAACTCAAGCAGTTCGAAATGCAACAAGAGTTTAATCAAGATTGTATGCGTTACTTTATAGGTGATGTAAGAGATAAAGAGCGCCTAAACAGAGCAATGAGAGGCGTAGATTACGTAATCCACGCAGCGGCACTAAAACAAGTTCCTGCAGCCGAATACAACCCAATGGAATGCATTAAAACCAACATAAATGGTGCTGAGAATGTTATTGATGCAGCACTTAATAATGATGTTGAAAAAGTCATTGCTCTTTCAACCGACAAAGCTGCAAACCCAATAAACCTATATGGCGCAACCAAGCTTGCTTCAGACAAATTATTTGTAGCCGCCAATAACATTGCAGGTGGCCATAGAACTACATTTTCAGTAGTGCGTTACGGCAATGTTGTTTGTTCACGAGGTTCGGTTGTACCAGTTTTCGAAAAATTCATTAACGAAGGCAAAGACCACATTCCAATTACCCACGAAGATATGACACGCTTTTGGATCAGCTTGCAAGAAGGGGTAGATTTCGTTCTTAAAAACTTTGAACGTATGTTAGGTGGTGAGATTTTCGTGCCTAAAATTCCATCGATTAAAATAACCGATTTAGCATCTGCAATGGCCCCGAATTTACCTCAAAAAGTCATCGGCATTCGCCCAGGAGAAAAATTGCACGAAGTAATGTGCCCTGCCGATCTATGCTATGACACATTTGAATATGACGACCATTTTGTTATCGCGCCAGGCATAAAATTTAGTAGCCGAAGCAACGATTTCACAATTAATGCAATTGGTGAAAAAGGACGACCAGTAAAACCTGGTTATGAATACAATTCAAAAGATAATCCACACTTTTTAAGTGTCGATGAAATAGCCGAATTCAATGCACAGGCTGTAAAATGATCCCATACGGCAAGCAGCACATTGATCAGCAAGATATAAATGCAGTTGTTAAAGTTCTAAAGTCTGACTTTATTACACAAGGGCCTGCTGTTTCATTATTCGAAAATGCTATTGCAGAATATGTCGGTGCAAAACATGCGATTGCTGCCAGCAATGCAACAGCTTGTTTGCACCTTGCGTGTCTAGCGTTGGGGATCGGTAACAACGACACAGTTTGGACATCACCTATTTCGTTCGTAGCATCAGCCAACTGTGCATTATATTGTGGTGCGCAAATTGACTTTGTAGACATAGATCCGCAAACAGGCCTTATGAGTGTTGAATCACTCGCAAAAAAGCTCGCTGACGCCGAACAACAAAATGAATTACCAAAAGCGATTATTCCCGTACACTTAGCGGGTCAATCGTGCGATATGCAAGCGATTTATAATGCCGTAGCGCCATATGACATTCATATTATTGAAGATGCTTCTCATGCCATTGGGGCAAGTTATCAAGATAGTAAAGTCGGCAATTGTAAGTTTTCTGATATATGTGTATTTAGCTTTCATCCAGTTAAGATAATTACAACTGGCGAAGGCGGTATCGCAACAACCAACTGTGATGTATTAGCGAAAACGCTAAAACAATTATCAAGTCATGGGGTTACACGAAACCCAGCTGAACTCACCGAGGATCACGGCCCTTGGTATTATGAGCAGCACATTCTTGGATTTAATTACCGCCTAACCGACATTCAAGCTGCTTTAGGGCTTAGCCAATTAAGCAAGCTCGATGAATTTGTTGCTAAGCGCAATAAACTCGCTTCATTGTATGATTCTCGTTTAAAGCACGTCGACGTAACTCAATTACAGCGTGATAAACAATGTTATAGCAGTTTCCATCTCTATATTATCAATTTAAATAATCCAGCTAAACACAAGCACTGCTTTGAGCAATTACGTCACAATAAAATTGGCGTAAACCTACATTACATTCCGATACATATACAGCCCTATTACAAAAAATTAGGCTTTAAATTAGGTGATTTCCCTCATGCTGAGCGTTACTACCAAAGCGCGATAAGTTTGCCGCTCTACCCTGATTTAACCGAGCAAGAAATCACTTATATTTGTAATACCCTTGATAAAATACTAAATACCTGCGATGCCTAAGTTAGCACTTGGAACAGTACAGTTAGGACTTGATTACGGGATCAGTAATAATCAAGGTAGAGTCTCAATTAAAAACGCTCAGCAATTACTTATGCAAGCTGAAAGTTTATCTATTGATATGCTTGATACTGCAGCAATGTATGGCAGTAGTGAACGTGTTTTAGGCCAAATTGCTAATGATAGTTTTAAGCTTGTTACAAAACTTGCTATTGACACCGATGCAACGATCAACGTGAGCCAATTGCTTCAGGAATCTCTTATTAAACTAAGAAAACGAACAATTTACGGTGTAATGTTGCACGATGCAAACGTGTTAAACAGCCCACAGTCCATTGAAATCGCTTTGCAACTCGCTGAATTAAAGGCAAAAGGATTAGTGCATAAAATTGGAATGTCACTTTACTTTCCAGAACAAATAAAGCTATTTGAAATACTCAAACCCGATATAATTCAAATACCTTTAAATGTATTAGACCAGCGTTTTTTACAAGATGGTTTATTAACCAAAATGAAAGAGCAAGGTATTGAAATTCACGTACGTTCCGCATTTTTGCAAGGATTGCTCCTAATGTCACCAAAGTCACGCAGTCATTTTTTTTCGCAATTCAGCGAATTAAATGCCTTCGACAGCTTTGTTGATTCAGTATCTCACTCTAGGCTCGAAATTTGCTTAAGTTTTCTAAAATCAATTGATGAAATTGATCGAGTTGTTGTTGGCTGTTGTTCGGCATCAGAGTTAGCACAAATTCACACCGCCTGGCACATCAAAGTTAATGTCAGTTACCACCAATTAGCTTGCACCAATAACTCGCTCATTATACCAAGTAACTGGCCAAACCTTTAAAATAGAGGAAGTATGATAGGCATTATTGTTCAAGCTCGAATGAGTTCAACACGATTACCCGGAAAAGTATTACTGCCTATTAATGGCGTACCAATGCTAGAGATTCAACTTAAGCGTCTTACACAGACAAAAGTTGTGGACAAAGTTGTTGTGGCGACATCAAATGAAGCGCTAGATAGTCCTATCGAAACACTATGCCAAAAACTTAATATAGAATGCTACCGTGGCGATTTAAATGATGTACTAGCACGATTTTATCATTGCGCTAAAGCGTTTAATTTTTCTCATATTATACGCATATGTGGAGATTGCCCACTGATTGACCCCGAGTTAATTGACCAAATAGTTAGCACACATATTACAAACAACACAGACTATACTAGCAACTGTGTTACAAGGTGCTTTCCTGATGGGCAAGATGTCGAAGTGTTTAGCTTTAATGCGCTAGAAACCGCTTATGAGAAAGCAAAAAAACCTTCAGAGCGTGAACACGTAACACCTTTTATTCGCGACTCTAATTTGTTTTCATTGGAAGATTTCACCATAGATCAAGATTATTCTGAATTTCGAATTAGCGTCGACCATCCACAAGACTTTGAGGTCATTTCAGCAATCTATCGTCATTTCGATGGGCAACAATTTGGTTATCAACAAATCGTTGAGTATTTACAATCACACCCGCAAGTTAATGCGCTCAATGCCGATATAGAGTTAAATGAAGGCTACAAATTGTCGCTGCTACAAGACAAAGAACAAGGTTTCTAATTAATGACTATCAGCTTTTCTGAATCACTAAATTGGTATGAAAAGACGCAAAACATCATACCACTAGCAAGCCAAACCTTTAGTAAAAGTAAAATGGCTTTGCCTTTTAAAGCTGCACCACTTTTTATTAAGTATGGTAAGGGCGCTCAGGTTACCGACCTCGATAACAATATTTATACCGACTACATTAATGGCTTGCTCTGCGTTAGCTTGGGCTACCAAGACCAAGAAGTTGATGATGCAATCAAAGCACAACTTTTATCAGGCATAAGTTTTTCACTTCCCCATACTTTAGAAGCTGAAGTGGCAGAGCTCTTAGTTGACCTTATTCCCTGTGCTGAAATGGTTCGCTTCGCTAAAAATGGCAGTGATGTTACCAGTGCTGCCGTGCGTCTAGCACGAGCTTATACAGGACGAGAACACATTGCTGTGTGTGGTTACCATGGTTGGCAAGACTGGTATATAGGTTCGACCACACGTGATATGGGTGTGCCTGAAGCCACTAAAAAGCTAACTCATGGCTTCACTTACAACGATATCTCTTCACTAGAAGCGCTCATTGAAAATCACCCAGACGAACTTGCAGCAGTCATTATGGAGCCACTTAATATAGCGCCTCCTGAAGACGGTTTTTTAGAGAAAGTACGAGAAATATGCTCTCGTAATGGCATCGTGCTTGTTTTTGATGAAATCATCACTGGGTTTAGATATCACTTAGGTGGCGCTCAAAGCTACTTTGGTGTAACACCCGATTTAGCAACCTTTGGTAAGGGGATGGCAAACGGTATGCCGCTATCTGCAATCGTTGGTAAACGTGAAGTTATGATGTTAATGAATGATATCTTTTTTTCAGGAACTTTTGGGGGCGAAACTTTATCTCTTGCAGCAGCTAAAGCAACTATCGAAAAGATGAAGAAAATTGAATTCAGTCAATATATTTGGACGTTAGGTAATTACTTAGTAGAGCAATATCAAAAATATTGCTCAGAGTTTACAATGTTTGAATTAAAAGGACTCGCCCCTTGGACATTTTTAAACATTACCAACGACAGAGTTAACTCTGCAGACACAATTAAATCTTGGTTGATTCAAGAGCTCTGCAAACGCGGTGTTTTATTTATAGGAACACACAACCTTTCCTACGCGCATAGTTTTGAAAACATAGATCAACTTATAATGCATTATCAGGAATTATTTACTCAATTAAATGATTTGGATAAACAAGGTAATTTAGCTGCGCATCTTGATGGTAAACAAATAGAGAATGTCTTTAAGGTCAGATAACACTATGAAAATTGGTGAAAGAGAAATATCAAACAACACGCCTCCTTACATCATAGCGGAAATGTCAGGGAATCATAATGGCGACATAAATAGGGCATTAAAGCTAATCGATGCGGCAGCTGAAGCAGGCGCTGATGCAGTTAAATTACAAACATATACCGCGGATACACTAACGTTAAACTCTAATAAAAAAGATTTTTGTATATCTGAAGGGTTATGGCAAGGTAAAAGCCTCTATCAATTATACGATTGGGCGCATACACCTTGGCAGTGGCACCAAGCACTATTTGATCGAGCAAATAAGCTAGGAATTGATATTTTTAGTTCACCATTCGATGAAACTGCCGTTGATTTTTTAACTCAATTTGACCCACCTGCATACAAAATTGCTTCATTTGAGTTAATTGATCATGAGCTAGTTAAAAAAGTTGCTGAAACAAAAAAGCCAATGATTATGTCTACCGGTATGGCAAATATTCAAGAAATTGAAGAGGCGCTTGCTGTTGCCTTAAATTATGGTAACGGTCAAGTAACACTGCTTCATTGCGTGAGTGGTTACCCTACCCCGATTGAGCAAACTAATTTAGCAACAATAAAAGCCCTTGCAGAAAAGTTTGACCTCCCAATTGGCTTATCAGACCACACGTTGGGTAATACAACCGCTATTGCATCAGTAGCTTTAGGTGCAACAGTTATCGAAAAGCACTTTACGTTAGCACGAGCAGACGGGGGGCCAGACGCAGCATTTTCTTTAGAGCCCGAAGAACTAAAAGCTTTATGTAAGGATGTTCGTGACGCTTGGCACGCGATTGGTAAACCAAATTTTACCCTAGCGCAATCAGAACAACCTAATCTTATATTTCGACGCTCGCTATACATCAGCAAAGATATAAAGAAAGGAGAAGTGTTCTCCAAAGACAATGTTCGCTGCATTCGACCGGGCTATGGACTTGCTCCAAAACACCTAGATGTTGTTTTAGGTTTGGAAGCTACAATGGATATAGAAGCCGCTACAGCATTGACATGGGATATGGTCAATAGGCGGACGACAAATACATAAGTTATTATATCATGGTTTAAGTTTGTCTTAGGCCCATTCAACCTGTACTCCTGCCAATTGGCAAAGGTATTCAGTTTACTTTCAGGTTTTGTAGCTCTGTTGTTAGCAAAGCTTATTCATATTGAATCAAGCCTTAATACCATAGACCTATATAATGCACTTTATAAAAAAGACTGACCGTTCTCTATACTAAGGTTGAGCGGTAATATAATTAAGCTCAGTCTAATTTCATTTAATGGCGATATAAAATTAAAATTTAATTATTGTTCTAAAACAGGAACCAATTATGAAACCAGATAGCTATATAGCTAATAGAACCAGCTTCGCGGAAGAAATTGGCCAACCGAACCTTTACGATATGATCGATCACTATGCTTTGTATGCAGGCGTACATACAATAGCAAATAAACTTTGGACTTTTGAATTACTGAAAAGTACTCAAGGAGTTCCTGGAGACATCATAGAGTTTGGCTGTTGGAAAGGTGCAAACTTAATGTTTTTAGCGAAAATGAGCTCTCTCTTAGAACCATATGCGCCAAAAACAATAATTGGGTTCGACAATTTTTCAGGCTTACCAACAGGTGTAAAAGAAGACGGAGAGTTCGCTAACACGCAAACAGGCAAGTACTGCGGTGATGAGCAGACACTAAAAAAAGCGATTTCATTATTCGAACTGGAAGACAAGGTAAAACTTATCCCAGGCGATGCACTAGTCACTATTCCCGAATACGAAAAAGAAAATCCACACTCTTTAATTTCTTTCGCTTACTTAGATTTTGATTTATACGAGCCAACTCGTGCTGCATTAAAGTTACTCTCGGATTCAATTAGTATTGGTGGTGTAATTGTTTTTGATGAAGCATGTACTACAGAATGGCCTGGAGAAACGTTAGCAATGAAAGAGTTTTTAAAAGAAACAAACAAAAAGTTTGAAATGCTTAGTAACCCCTTAAGCAAACAACCTACCGTTGCAATCAGACGAGTGGCTTAAAAGATGATCGTTACTCACCTGCAAAGCTCAACACAAATTGTTGAGATGGGAGAAATCCGAGTTTTAACAGATCCATGGCTAACGGAAGGTGAATATTACGGCAGTTGGTATCATTACCCACCATTTGCTGAATCTGAGCTAAGCTTACTTCAATACGATTATATCTATGTATCTCATATCCATCCGGACCATTTAAGTGAAGCGACATTAAACAAATTACCTTATAAAAAACCTATACTTATTCACAAATATAGTTCCCCGTTCTTAAAACGTAAATTGGAATTATTGGGTTTTGAGGTCATCGAGTTAGACAACACCACACCCTATAAATTTAAGAATGGTAGTCAATTAACTATTTATGCCGCTGATAATTGTAATCCAGAGCTCTGCTCAAAATTTTTGGGGTGTGGACATATTGAAACTAAATTTGGCAGCACTCAAATTGATTCCCTAGCACTGTTTTCACATGGAGGTAAACATTTACTTAATTTAAATGATTGCCCTTATGAATTAGCTAGTCATACAATTTTAAAGAATGGTCTTGATCAACTGGATATTGACCTCTTAATGGTCGGCTATGCTGGTGCAGGCCCTTATCCACAATGTTTTCAGTTTGACTCAATAGAACTAAAAGACAATGCTGTAAAGGCTAAACAAATACAATTTTTGCAACAAGCGCTAAATTTCATTGAGCTTGTTAAACCTAAAGCCTTTGCACCATTTGCCGGTACTTATGTATTAGGCTCCCGTTATGCCCATATGAATGAGTATCGTGGCGTGCCGAGCCTAGAAGATGCCACCTGCTATTTAGAAGCCAACACCCCGTGCAATTGTAAGGGGTTACTGTTAAATCAGCATGATAAATACGATTTAACTATTCAGCAGTTAATAAAAAGCACCAAGGCAGTACCAACATTAAAGCAGTATATGAACCACATTACCAAACAGCCTCTCGCCTATGATAATGATGTCTGGGATGATAACGAGCTTGAGGACTTAATGTTAAACTCCTATTTTCGCTTTAAATCCAAAGCTGATGAAATTAACTACTCGTCGACCACTTATTTAGTGATCGAAAGTGAGAAAGTATGTTTTACTATGTCTCTTGATAAAAAGCCCACCCAAACATTCAAAGGCTCTCAGGTACCGCAACCATATGTTCGATTAACGGTAGAGCATAACTTGCTTCACCGTCTACTTCGCGGTCCAAAATATGCGCATTGGAACAATGCTGAAATCGGTTCACACATTCAATATGAGCGAAAGCCCAATACGTTTGAGCGTGCTCTCTACCATTGCCTTTGTTTCTTCCACCAATAAATAGAAGTCATTCAATTAATCTCGCTTGTGCTTTGTTATAGGTTAATAAGTGTTGTGGTCAATTAATCGTGGCCACAATCTAATTTTTTTACCTACCACTTTCTATTTAGGGGAGTTCACAATAGACATATAACTAAGAATGGACGTATTCAAGTGTCGACAGATTTGCAACTAAGGAAAGTAAGATTATAGTTTATATGAATATCACAAGTGAAATGAACTAGTTTGTCTCTACTTCTGTTCTAACTGCTTTTTCAAAAGTACGATGTCGCATAATCGTGTATCCCAACTAATATTATGCTTTTCAAAAATCTCATTTTTGTCAGAGGTGTTATGATAAGTACCTACACCTATTTGCGGTTTAGCTATAAGTTTACCAGTGACAATATCTTGCCACGATTGAATAAACAAATTTAAAATCGACTTCTGCAGTATCGCGTATGATGATGCTAGTGTCTCTTTTTGTAAATTAAAGTCAAGTTCACATTGTGCCAAAATATCACCAGTATCCAGCTTATCATCAACTAGATGAATAGTTACGCCCTTTGGCGTATTATCGTAAAAGCTCCAAAAATTTGGATCTGCACCTTTGTTCCAAGGTAAATAACTAATGTGTAAGTTAATTATTTTACCAAAATACTCAGCAACAATATCTGGTCCAATAATGTGGCGATAACCATGACTAACGATAAAATCAGGCTCGATTTGGATTACTTTTTCAATGCTTATAGCAGTGGATGTAAAAAGCAACTCGTAATCGAAATGCTTTAACCATTGATACACCGCAGTTTTTTCAGTGCCTAAAAAGAGTACTTTCAACCTATCGCTTCCATTACCTTATTATATATCCGCTCAACCCCTTTGGCGTCACAAATTTTTAGGCCATTAAACTTCAAATCATCATATTTTTCAATCAGTTCAGATACCGCGAAAGGGAGTTTATCTTCTATTTGTTCAAGTTTAATTTGAATCGCAATGTTCTCTAAAGCAAGGGCATCACAAATATCGCGCTGATTATCAGCAATGGGCACGATTATGCTTGGTAACCCGATACAAGCACGCTCCCAACATGAAGATCCAGCGGCACCTATTGCAACATCGTGTTCTATCATAATTTCTGCCATATTATCAATATGGTCAAAATGTTTAATAAACTTAGGGTATCTGTTTACAAACTCTTTAACCAATTGATAGTTTATTGCACTAGGTCTTAATAAGACTGTTGCCTGAAAATTAATGCGAGCTGCAACCAGGGTTTGTAATACACGCAATGTACCGTTAGGCTCATCACTTGCTCCAAAACTAATTAGCACTCTGAGAAAACCATCAAGTGAAGATTTAGTCACAGTGTTACGATAATTTAGCAGCTTTGGATTGAGCATTGCGTATCTTGTGCCCGTTAAGATACACCTGCTGTCAGAGTCGGAATAAGCGGCAGGTGTGCAATTAAGAGTTTGGTCAATTACCACATCGGCAACATGTCGTCTTTTTAAATCATCGATTGCAACCATTTTACAATTAAAATGCTGCTGCACTTGTGACTGCCATTTATAATCAAGGGCATAATTATCAACAATTACTATATCAACCTGCAGATTATATGAACAAAACTGTTTAGCATCTTGTTGCCAACTTACCCCTATCCAGTTTTCATATGAAGAAAGTAACTGAGAAGATGATGGCTCTTGATTGTGCAGTGTAACCACCTCAAATTCAAGACTCTTCAAAAAGGGGGTTAAATTACCGGGCAAATCTCTGCATACAAATGCGATTGTGTGACCATGCTCACGAAAGCAACGAGCTAAGTTAAGACAGCGCATAACATGCCCCGCACCAATTTGACTTGACGAGTCAACTCTAATCGCTATGTGCATCTATTTTTGCTTATTTGGATATGCATCGTCGATTTGTTTATATAGTAAGCTTATACCTACACGCTCATCTACATCTGTTCTCAATTCACGCGCAGAGTGAGTAGAAATATCTGTTGCTAGCGTCGAATAAAGCGGATTCCATGTAAACATTCTACTATGATCAAATTTGTAACTATATAGCCCTTCACAGTGGCTATATTTATTTTTATAAGGGTAAGGAGGAAGAAAGTCTTGAATAATAATATACCCACCATTCTTCAAAACCTTATCAACCTTTGCTGCAATGGTAAATAAATCTTCTCTGTCACATAGATAGAGACAAAAGCCAAGAATTACAAAATCAAAACTGTCTTTTTCGAAATCAATTGAATCAGCTGTCGCAACCGACAAATGTAAATGTGGATAATTTTTTTTACCAGTTTCAATTGCGAAAGATGACGGATCTACGCCGTACCCGTCCGAACCGAACTCCTTGTACAAAGAATGAAGCCTTAGACCACTCGCACAACCAATCTCAAGTACACGTTTAGGGGTCAACTCCTGTGCTTTAATAAAATCGATTACCTTGTCTTCATGAGTCTCACTATAAACTTGTTTATTCCGTTCAAACCACTTATCCCCTTCTGAGGAAAGAAAAATATCACGCTGATCTATTTTCATAATATTTACTCTATCCAAATGTGAGAATCATCGACAAGATCAATTTTAAATGGACTTTCTAAATATTCTTTTTTCATTTCAAGTACATATTCTTGAACAATTTTTCCTGCTTCAGTGAAACGCTGTAAACTTTCTTGCTCACTGTTGTATGAATTTAAAATGTTCAAAAGCACAGAGTGCGTATGTAATAAACTGCCACGGAGTAAATCGTTAAAATGAGATACATTACTAGCGTTAAAACCTTCTAATCGTTGTAATTGCTCTTCTAAAACAGCAATTGCGGCATCTTTTGAATCTGGTATTTCATCAAACTTTTCAACAATGAGATCACATAAATCTGCAAACATCTCTTGCTGTAAATTATTCTCAAATGTTTTCAGATCTGTATCTGAAATTGGCTTTGTGAGCTTAGAGAATATACTCTCAACAATTGTGTTTTTATCAAGTTCTTTTAGTTCAGGTAGATCTCGCGAATGTATTCCTTGAGTGCCTTTAATGTTCGCACCGTTGCTGCAGTTAACTACATTTAAATGAGGCTGTAATCTAAGAAACTCTTCTATAACCATTCTAGAATAGTTATAGATTAAGTCAGTGTTAACCGTGTCAACAAAGTTACCCGCAACTTGCAATTCAGAGCCCGACGCATCATAAAGTTTACGATCACTGCCTGAGTCAGTACTATAATAGATACTCTTTTTTGAGTGATGTTGTGAACCTACATAGCCCATATCAACACCAAACAAATAAACATTTTCAAACCCCATCTTTTCAACAAATGCTAATGCACAATTTGACACTGTAGGGTTACAATAATTTAAGTACGCTAAACTGCTCGGATTTGATTCTTTATTTTGTATATATAAAGCAGTTCCCGCCTCACCCGTCTTCATTGCTTGAATTGAGCGTTTAAATAACGGAAAAACTTCGGGCTGTACTGTATTTAGTGCCAGCAGATTAATTGATTTAACGTATTCGGGATCATCAACTGCATCAATAACCGTTTTCGTAATTAAACAGCGTTCCATTTCACAATGAAAGTCTGGTGTAATTTGATATTTATGCAATGCACCGATTGCGGAACCACAGCTAATAATGATTGCGTGATTTTGCATGGCTCGCACCACTTCTATGTCATTATCTAGTGATGGGCCATTCGCTACTAAGAAAACAGGGACTTGTTTTAAGCTTTCAAGCGGACCACTTTTTAATAAAGGCACCGAATTTTTCATATTGTAGTAAAAATGCCCAACACTCATCAAAGCGTCATCATAAAAGCCAAAGCCAAGCATATTTTCATGAAAGCGCTTTGTTACCTCGGCAACGGCCTCTGTTAATATTTTATCGGTATAATGAACATAAATATAAGAGTGAGCCGCATGAAATCGCCCTATTTTAATAAACACATCTGCAATTTCTTTAACTAACTCTTTATCACTTTCAGCCTCACCCAAGCTTAAATGCAATTGAGCTTCATCGGCATTTAATTGTTCTAAAATTTTTGTCCAATCTGTTAAAAATAAGCTTAAATAAAATAAATCCAAATGTGGTTCGTAAAGGTACAAGTTTTTAACGCGATGTTCTTCAAGCATTGCCTCGATATGGCTACCAGCACCAATACCAAATATAAGCATTGACGAAATAGTATTTGGCAGCTTATCCAACTCTTCTTCTTCCAGCCCTTCTAGATAAAACTTAGTAAGTTTTTTTAAATACCTAGTATGTAAAAAGCGATCAATTTTTTCTTCTCGTTCCGCGAAGTTATTCTTAATATATTGCGGTTCACTTTTAAATCGCTTGTATTGTAAATAAGAGCTTTTAAACACGTTTTCTGCATACATGTACTTATTTGTTTGTGTATCAAATATATTGACACCGAACTCTTCATCAAAGCGTAATTCGTATCGTTCAAGCTTATAATTTAAAAAGCTATGGTAAATATCTGGGTAAAAACTCAAAAAGGAGTTCATATTGCTTTGAAAGCGCGCCTCGAGATCGAAATCAGGAGACATAAAATTATCTGAAAGTGATTGCAGTTCGCGCTCGAGCTTTACCCTCTTTTGCAATACTTTTTGAACACCTTCTAATCGCTCAATTTGTGCTTGGATATTTTTATCTAAACTATCTTTCATTTATAAAAGCCCTTTACACCTTGTGGTCTAGGTACGTTAAGATTGCTTTTTGCGCTTTCACGCCAGCACTTAACTTAGTTTGAATCTCTTTTTTCTGATTAGAAGCATTTTTTAAGCCAACACTATCAATATGTTCAACTTCATTCAGCATTTCAACTGCTTGTTCAAGTACATTATTTGAAATTGTGAGTGATTCTAATGGGGGGATAGTCTTGAGCAGAATTGAACGCTCAACCAACACAGATTCAGCATAAGTTATATTTCTATCGTAAAGGGCTGTTTTTATATCTTGAGATAAAGTATTTACCTTTGTCAAAGCGTCAATTAATTGTCGTTCATCCATAGCTTAGATTACTGCTTATGTTCTGCAATTAACTGGAATCCCTTTTGTTTATCTTCTTCGCTGATCCCATCCCACGCCTGCTTGATAGGTAAAAATAGGTTTTTCACTTCTTCCACCATATCCGCTGAGCTATTCAAGTTTGCCTCACTTAAACGAATAACCATATAGTCATATAAATTGTTAAGATTATCAGCAATCTCTCCACCTGCTTCCATGTTTAGTCCACCTTTGAGGCCACCAATCAAATCAATCGATTTATTAATGGCCTGCGAGCGCGCTTCGATGTCTGCACGATCAATGCTTGCTTTCGCAATATACAACTGTGTCATCAGTTCTTTCATTAACACTTGAATAATTTCATACGGATTAGCTGCAAGCAATGACAGCTCATTTTGCGCTTTCTTGTATTTATTGACCTGATGATTAACCATACTTTCCTCTTAATCTTTACTGCTTTTTGTAACAGGTAATATATTTGCTATATACGAACCTGCCACTTGATACTGAGCCATAACGCGATCTAGGGCTGCATATTGGCTTCGCAACGACGCTTCTAACTCATCGAGCCTGACTTCCAGTTTTTCTCGCTCTATCGTAATGTCTTCCATTGATTCGTTTAATGTGGTCTCACGTTCAACTAGCGAGCCCTTTTTACCAGTAAACAATTCAACATAATCGTTAACCTGCTTACCAAGACCTGTATCACCAACAAATAAACTTTGAACTTCTGAAAAATTATCAGATAAGGCTGACTCAAAACGTTCTGTGCCACTTGGATTAGTTCCCAGTGCAATACTGGAAATTTCCATTTTACCTTCACGGTCAAAGGTAATACCTAAATCATAAAGTGATTTAACATTAGTATTTGTACCAGATATTTCACCTGTAAACATTCTCTGCAATTGCTGTTCCACAATTCGAATACTGCCATCAGCTGCAAGTAATCCATTTTCAGGATCAGATAGTCCGTCTAACTGTGATTTAAGTTCGTTATATGCATCAACAAACCCTTTCAGTTTTTCCTTTGCTTCAGATTGGTCAACACCAATGGTAACCGTTTCTGCACCTGTTGTTGTTTCTTTAAGAGTTATGACCGTGCCCTGAATTTTATCTGATAACTTATTATCACTATCAGTGACAAGCTGGCCATTTATCAATGCTCGTGCATTTCCCGCGGCTTGCGTCTCTGTAAGACCTGCTGCGGCTGTAGGTGCAGATGTTGCAATTGAAGCAAGCGAATCATCATCCGCAGTTACTGTAAGTGAATTACCGTCACCGGTCACGTCTGAGTTAAATGTGAGAACAGCACCGGCATCTGAGTTAATAATGTTGGCACTTACACCAAAATTATCGCCTGCAGCATTAATTTTCTCACGAATATCTTCTAAAGTGTCAGCCGCATCAACTGCAATCGAAAAACTGTTTCCGCCTGCTGCAAATGTCAAGTTGCCACTTCCTACCGGATCTGTCGCACTACCTAACGCAGCAGATTCAAGTTTTGAGCCTTGAGCAAGAGCCTGCACTTCAATGGCAAACTCACCCGATTGAACAGTCGAACTAGCAAAAATCTCAAACGCCTGCTTATCTTCTTCAAGGCCGTTTTTAAAACTCACCGTGCGTGCAGTAAAGGTTTCTTCTTTAGCTAGTTCAGCCAAAGCAGAATTAAAGTTGTCTAACGCCGATTTAAACGTACCAACACCTGATAGCTCAGTTGCATATTGAATTTCACGTTTATTTAATTGTTGCTCTTTAGGCGTCTTTTCAGCAAGAAGCGTTGTTTTTATTATCGTTTCGAGATCAAGACCTGAGCCAACACCTGCCGCTGTAATACCAGCCATAAATCACCTCAATTACACTTTTTTATCAAATAACATACCTGAGCTCGCGCCTAGGATTTCTGTTTGCAACTGTTCAATCTTTTTCGATACTTCAATCATTTCTTCTGATGGGATCTGCCTTAACACTTCCTGTGTTTGTGAATCAGAGACCACAACCACTGATAGCCCATCAAAACGTTCGATTGAAAAATCTACATTTTTTGATTGCAATTGAGCAAATTGCCTTACTTTATCAATAGTTTCAAGCAAGGTTTGCGCCAATTCGTCATCAGATAGAGGTGTCGGTACCTCTTCGATAACACTTTTATCCTTAGCCTCAACATCATTTTTAGGCTTGACCATTGTATCTTGATTAACGGCATCTACAGGGTCACGGATTGGATTGGCCGTCATTGAAATATCACTTAAATTCATAGCAACTCCAAAATTTGGAATGAGCAGCTTTAAACACAATTATAGTCCTATAACGTGCTTAAAGCTTACTTACATTTCTGTAAAGTGAAAGCTACCTCACTTTACCTGAATTACAGCAGTGACAACGCTATTTGCGGCTGCTGATTAGCCTGCGCTAGCATTGAGCTTGAAGCCTGTTGTAATACTTGGTTACGCGCCAATGCCGCACTTTCTGCTGCAAAGTCTGTATCCATAATACGTGACTTAGACGCTGCTACATTTTCTGCTACGTTGTTTAAATTACGAATAGTCGAACTAAAACGGTTTTGTTTCGCACCAAGATCAGCACGTACACCGTTCACTGTTGACAACGCATCATCAAGAGCGGTAATTGCTGTTTGAGCTTGTGAGGCTGTTGCAATAGTATCATCATTTAATGCAAGGCCTGTTGCGCCCATACTAGTACCAATACTTACTGTAATCGTTTGACTTGCGTCTGCACCCACTTGGAACGCTGCGGTAAATGAACCATCTAAGATATTCACACCACCAAAGCTCGTATCTGTAGCAACGCGGTCAATCTCGCTCGACAGTTCAGAAAATTCTTTTTGCAGTGCTGCGCGGTCAGATGCTGTATTTGAACCATTCGCTGATTGAATTGCCAATACACGCATACGTTGCAACATATTTGAGGTTTCTTCTAACGCACCTTCTGCTGTTTGCGATAGTGAAATACCATCGTTTGCATTACGTGCACCTTGGTTTAAACCTTGTACCTGCGCGTTTAAACGCGTACCAATTTGTAAGCCAGCCGCATCATCTGCTGCACTGTTTACACGTAAACCAGACGATAAACGCTGGAATGATGTTGATAATGCCTCGCTCGAACGAGAGAGTTGTCTTTGAGAATTCAAAGACATTATATTTGAGTTAACACTTAAAGCCATGAGAGCCTCCAATAATAATTAACATAGGAACTATCAGTAGCAAGAGAGAGAGTAAGCTACAGATAGTTTTCTGTCCCATCTTCGTTATCGGCGCCCGTCTAAAACCCTTTAGCTTTTTTTTAAACTTTTTAACAAAAAGTAAAAAGCGGCCATTAGGCCGCTTTTTTTTATGAGAGGGAGTACTAACTTGATTAACTAGGAGAGAGTATTAACCAATTAGCGACAATGCTATCTGAGGCTGTTGATTTGCCTGAGCTAACATTGAGCTCGATGCTTGTTGTAACACCTGGTTACGCGCAAGACTTGCACTTTCAGCCGCAAAGTCCGTATCTAAAATACGTGACTTAGACGCTGACACATTTTCAGAAATATTATTCAAGTTACGAATAGTCGAGCTAAAACGGTTTTGCTTCGCACCGAGATCTGCACGTATACCATTTACCGTAGACAAAGCGTCATCAATTGCGGTAATCGCTGTCTGAGCCTGAGATGCAGTCGCAATTGTGTCATCGTTTACAGCTAAACCTGTTGCCCCCATACTTGTTGCGATAGCGACATTGATCACTTGGTTCGCATCTGGACCAACCTGGAAATCAGCTGTAAATGTTCCATCTAAAATATTTACACCACCAAACGTTGTATCACTTGCTACACGGTCAATTTCACTCGATAGCTCAGAAAACTCTTTTTGCAGTGCTGCACGATCTGATGCTGTATTTGAACCATTCGCTGATTGAATTGCCAGAACACGCATACGCTGCAGCATGTTCGAGGTTTCTTCTAGTGCACCTTCCGCTGTTTGCGATAGTGAAATACCATCGTTTGCATTACGTGCGCCTTGGTTTGCACCATTTACTTGCGACTGTAAACGTGTACCAATTTGAAGACCGGCCGCATCATCTGCTGCACTGTTAACACGTAAACCAGATGACAGCCGTTGGAAGGACGTGCTTAACGCATTTGTTGAATTCGATAATTGACGCTGTGCGTTCAATGATGTGACGTTTGAATTTACATATAAAGCCATAATGTTCACCCTCTAGTTCTAAGCAATTATGCTAAAAAGAACTGTTATCTAATTAATTTCTTTAACTAAAAACTATATCGACAGTGGGAGTAATTTCTTTAGAAAAAACCTGTAATTTTTTGTACTTTTTTAAATCACACAATAAAAAAAGCAGCCAAATGGCTGCTCTTATGAGAGAGGGAGTACTAACTTGATTTACTAGGAGAGAGTGTTAACCAATTAGGGATAATGCGATTTGTGGCTGTTGATTTGCCTGGGCTAACATTGAGCTTGATGCTTGTTGTAGCACCTGGTTACGTGCAAGACCTGCACTCTCCGCCGCAAAGTCTGTATCCATTATGCGTGATTTCGACGCCGATACGTTTTCTGAAACATTGTTTAAGTTACGAATAGTCGAACTAAAACGGTTTTGC